>NZ_JPGU01000008.1:18274-81616 GCF_000732115.1 Frankia sp. CeD | reverse complement strand
CCGGGATCCGGCCGTGCCGCACCGCTACCCCCGGGGCATCCAGCAGCCCGAGCACGCCGACCGGCACCGCGGCCACCTCCACCGCCCCCAGGCCGGCCCGCGCCGTCCGCCACCAGGCCAGACGATCCCGGCCCCGCACCGGCACCTCACACTCCAACCGGGCAAAATGCTCGTCCTCCCACCGGCCCACGGCCAGGACCCCCCTCGTCTCGTGATCACAAGGTGGCCCCGGGCAGGCCCCACCTGCGTGGAACAGCCCGCCCGGAACCGTTCACGGCGCCCGCCGAGGACACGAAGGCCAACCCGGCAGGAACCGCCGCCGAGAAGTCCACCGCGTCAAGCCGGAGGCATCGAGAGCAAACAGACGGTTATCGATGCCGGACAGCCGTGCTCACCTAGACGACCGTTCCCGCGCCCGAACCGGCAGCCGAACGGCAAACGATCAGGTATTCATCCGGCAAACGATCAGAAAACATGTGGTCCACCAGGAAACACGCCAGACAAGGCCCACCGACATCACCGGATAGCAGTAAGCATCCGGCTACGCTTTCTCCCGGGAAATCCGGTAACCAGGGAAGCGAGACGTCATGCCCCCTCAGCCCAGCACACACCCGGGATGGAACCCCGGCCAGCTACGCCGCCACCGCGAACAACTCGGACTGAGCCGGGCCGCCCTCGCCGACAAGATCGCCAACATTGACCCTGTCGTGGCCAAGGAAGCGGGGTTCACCCCACCGGCCGCCGGCCCCGAGATGATCAGCAAGCACGAGCGGGGCGTCAACTTCCCCGGCACGTCCTACCAGGCGGCTTACTGCCACTTTTTCCAGGCCAGCGAACCCGAACTCGGATTCCGCTACCCCTACCCCCACGAACACAAAGACGATCATGCGGGGTCTGTTACACCACCGCTAGCCGGGATACCCTCACAACACCAGCCCACGCCGCAGACCGAGGGGGTGGAGACCGCGAACCGCAGAGACCTACTCAGCCTCACCGCCGCAGCCATAGGACTCACCGCCACCGGCACAGCCGCAGCGATGATCGCGCCCGCCGACAGGTTGGCCATCCTGGAACGCGCCACCGCCGGCAGCGGCGCGGCATCCGCGGCCGAAGGGGCCCTACAGGCCGTGGTGGCCGACTACCTGCACCATCCCCCCGCCGAGACATTGCGCCGGGCCATCGCGTTGCAGCAGCTCACCGACGCCATCACCGCCCAATACCCGCTACGGCCCGCCGACCAGGCCCGGGTCTGGCGCGTATCCGGTGTCGCCACCGGCATCCGCGGATGGCTGGAGAACAACGCCGGACACACCACCGACGCCCGGCTGTCCTTGCGGGAAGCCCACCGCAGAGGCGAACTCCTCGAAGACAATCAGTTGATCGCCTGGACGCGCTTCATGCAGGCCACCATCGAGGACTACGCCGGCAACCCCGCCGGAGCCGAACAGTACGCGCTCGACGGCCTGCGCCACGCACCCAGCGGACCACAACGGGCTATCTTGCTGGTGGGCAGCCTTGCCGGGGCCCGCGCCGCCCATGGCGACATCCGAGGAGTTGACGCGGCCGTCAGCGAGGCCGAAAGCATCGTTAGCAGGCTGACTCCAGACGAGCGCGGCCCGCGAGAGGATCATCGTACCGTCGTTGACAGCCTTACCAGCATCGGATTGCCGATCTTCTCTCTCGACGTCGGCCGAGTGTATTCCCGCCTTGGCGAGATAGGCCGCTTCATGGAGGTAACGGCCGACGTCCGACCCGCCATCGAGCAGGGCAGTAGCTCACGGACGTCCGTGTTCCGCGCGGATGAGGCAGTAGCCGTTGCACGGAGCAAGTCACCGGATCTTGACAGGGTGGCCGCACTTGCCCGCGAAAGTTTGCGTCTCGCTGGCCCGTTCCAGACCGCTCACATCGCAAGCCGGGTCAACGTCGTCCTCGCCGTGACTGACCGCGACTATCCCGCGATTCGATCATTGGCCGACGAGGCCCACACCTGGCGGATCAGCCGCAACAGGCCCATCGACCTCGTCTAACCGGATAACCTGCATAAACAGCAACGATGTTTGATCGTCGCTAATGTTCTGTACTTCCTCAAGGGCGCCCCTTCGGGGCGCCGGGTGGTTCGTGTCACATGTGCCGCACGCGCCGCGCCGAACAGGACCCGTCCGGACCCGCCGCGCGCCGGGCGGGGCCCCGCCTCCCTTCGGTCGGCACCCCACCCGGGCGCGTCGGCNCGGCCACCCGTTCGGAGCGTCGAGGAGATCAGGGAATGTCACCGGTCGAGGGGTGTGGGTTAGAAGCAGTGCTGCCGCGCCCACTCGCCCCACGAGTGCGCAGAGCGCACCCGCAGGACGAGCAGGCTTGCCCACGGAGCAACCCGGGTCAGGCGTCAAGGATGGTCACTGAAACCGGTCGAGTGACGAGAGCCAGCGCAGCTCACCGGGGGCCAGGACTACGGACCCGGGTCCTGGGTAGCCGCCGGGTGTGGCAGCTACCCAGGACAGACGCGGCCTAGGGCTGCTGACCGAGGATTACCGTTTGTTGAACGGTCTGAAGTAGACGATTCATGGTGTCAAGTTCGTCGAGGGTCGTGTCTGTGTCCTTAGCCATGTGTGTCAGAGACCACAGTAGGTGCATCACGTCGCGGCGTGGGCCGCGGTCGGGCGGGGTTTCGTCGCCGGATACATCCTCCGTCGTCCCGTACGCCCGCATCGCAGCGTCGAGCGCCGCACAGGCGATCGTCGCCCAGGTCTGCCCCGCTCCATTGTCGGTCGGGGCGTTCTCGGTGGGCAGCGCGGCACGGCGAGCGGTCATCGCGTCGTCTACCGTGCGTAGCAGCGTGTAGAGATGGGCGTAGTCATCCGGTGACATCCGGGGGGTTTGGAACAGGCCGAGTAGACGCACCAGCGGACCCAACGCGTGAGTCTGGGCAGCTAGCTCATCGTCCGGTATCGGGGTCTGGGCACGCCGGAGCANGCGTCCCGCCGCCAGTAGCACGGCTTGAGCCACTTGCAGCCAGTAGGCAGCCGCGTTCACATCGCTCACACCGTCGATCAGACGCAGGTCGAGGCCCGGCAACATCAGCACAGCTTCGAGCTTCATCCCGTCGTGCCCGTCCCACGTGTGGACGTCGACCGCAATCGGACGGTACGACGGAACGATTGTGATCATCGGGTTGATGGTGGGTGTCCACCCGTCATGTGGTGGTGGCATGATGGCCATAGGTCACGTACTCCTGTGGTCGCAGGGGTTCGGGGCTCAGGCCCGGGTTGCGGTGTTGGCGCACCGTTCCGGGCCGCTTTGTTGTGTACCTACATCATCGCTAATTCGCTTTAGGTTGTGAACACATAAGATTCCCTCACAAAGGGCTCTGGCATCTTCACGGCATGGATCGGGCGGGTGTACGCGGTCGGGACGGTGGACGGCCCGCGGAGACCGAAGGGCTCCAGATTAGCGGTTGGGGTCATATGGCCAGGACCGCGAGGGTTTCCGCCGCGCCGGGGTTCGAGACCTTCCGGCCCATGTAGGTGGACAGGGTGATGGACGGGTTGGCGTGGCCGAGGACATCGGCGATCTGGCGGGGGGTATGCCCATCCCCATCGAGGAGGGTGGCAACGGACCTGCGGCCGAACAGGTGGGACGTCAGGCCGGGGAAGCCGGCATCGTTCACGGCGTCGCGGATGTCGGCCTGAGTGTTACTCGGGTCGCGTAGGCCGCCCATCTGCGCGGGGAACACCACCTCGTCACTGTTCTGTCCGTGGTGGCGGGTGCGCAGCATGGCCACGGCCCAGGCCGGGAGTAGCAACAGCCGGTGGCCCGCCTTCGACTTCGGACGAGGCTTGTTGATCAGACCCTGGCCGGTAATCCGCACCACGGTGGACCGGATTTCCACGGTGCCCGCGTCCAGGTCGACCGCGTCCCAGACGATCCCGCATACCTCCCCGATGCGCGCGCCGGTGGCGATGAGCATGTCCACAAGATCGGGGATGTCGCGGCGCCGCGCCCGTTCGTCGTAGGTGAGCAGCGCCCGCAACTGCCGCAGTTGGGCTGCGCCGAGCGCCTTGGATACCGGCTTCGGTTCCGGTCGGGTGATCTGCCCGGCGTCGCGGACCACGTTGCGGTCCATTGCGTCGAGCCGGGCGGCCATCGCGCACATGCCGGACAGCACTGTTCGCGCGATCCGCGCCGCACCTGGGCCGCTTTTGGTCGTGACCGCGCTGAAAAACCGGTCCGCGGTTCCGACCGTGACCTGTCGGGCCTTCACTCCGCCGAGTGCGGGGTAGACGTGCCGGTCGAGGGTGGTGCGGTAGGCCGCGAGGGTGTTGGGAGAGCGGTCTTTCTTCTGCTGTTCGGCAAACCACGCCTCACCGAGGACCTTCATAGTCGTCTCCGGTGTGATGTCGCCGTCGCCGACCGCGACCCGCAGCCGGTCACGCAGCGCGAGTTTCAGTGCCCGTGTGGCCGCCGCCTTGGAGGTGCCGCCGCGTTCGACTTCGCGGCGTACCCCGTCATGGTCGCGGTAGAAGCAGCGTGCCCGGGAGCCCTTCGCCGTGGCGCTGTAGAAGATCTTTCCGCCGACACCGAGATCTAGACTGGGACGAGCCATGCCACACCGCCGCATCCTTCGGGAGTGGAACGAACGCCCTCATACTAGCCTGATCGTCCCGTACTTACCCCGTACTTTGAGTGATCAATAAGGGTGAATGGCGGCAAATGACGATGCTTGCCTGCAAGCATAATCCGCAGGTATCAGCATGTTTTCGCGAGTAGCGACGGATAACGAATCAATGGGATTGCTAATCCGTCGGTCGTGGGTTCGAGCCCCACCCGCCCCACCCCTCCTGACCTGGCCTTTTGCAGCGGCCAGGTGGCCGTGGAGATCAACAACGGGCCCTGGTGGTGACGTGCTGGTGACGTTGCGACCGCAACCATTTTCCGAGCCTCCTCCGCTGGTTGCGGAGAGTGGCCGTGGCTGGTGAGGGTGCCTCGGTGCCGGTCGATGCGGACGAGCTCTTGGTGGCCCTCGGCGGCCCCGCCGCGGTCGTGGGGATGGCCTGGTCTACCGGCTGTTTGACCGATCTTGACCGTGCGCGGTTGGTGTGGTCTCCCGCGCTGCTGGTGGATCAAGAGCCGATGCGGTCGGTGTGACCGGAGTTTGCTGCGAACCTGACCCGGGGTGTCCTACAGGTCGAGGCCAGGTCCGTTGGCGGGGGGTGGTGTGGGGTCGTCCAAGCTGTCGGGTTCCACCTGGCCGGGTGGGTGTCGGCGGGGGACGATGTCGGCGGCGGCTTTGGCCGCGGCGCGATCCGCGTCGGCGAAGACCGAGGTGTAGACGTCGCCGGTGAAGTGGACGGAGGAGTGTCCGAGGAGTTCGGAGACGACCTTGAGGTCCTTGGTGGCCCGGTAGGTGAGGCTGGCGGCGGTGTGCCTCAGGTCGTGCAGTCGGATCGGGGGCAGGGGGCCGAAGGCGAGCGCGGTCTGAATGGCGTCTTCGGGCATGAAATGCCGGGCGGCGAGCTGGTCGACGGTCCAGCTGTGTTCGGCGTGCTCATGGCGGATGGTGGCGAATCGGGTGATGAGCCGTTCGAAGCGTTGCGAGACGCCGTTGGGGGTGAGCCTGCTGCCATCGGGATGAGTGAACATCCGTCCGCTGTCGACCCAGGCCTTACCGTAAGCGGCGCGTTCCTCGTCTTGGCGCGCCTGCCAGGTGGTGAGGACGTTTTTTGTAGCCGGGTCCAGGCTGACAGTACGGTAGCCGGCGTCGCTTTTGGGTTCGGTGTATTCGTCGCCGTCCAGGTCGAGGTTGTCGTCGGCGCCGGAAACGGATCCGGGGAGGTTGTCGAGGATGTAGATACTGTCGTCGTCGATGTCGATTTCGGTCCAGCCGAGGGCGACGGCTTCACCGCGACGTAGGGCGCGGTGGGCGATGAGATGCCACAGTGGGTAAAGGCGGTCGGCGACGGTGAAGTCGAGGAAGGCACCGGCCTGCTGCGGGGTCCAGACCATGACGGGGGAGGGCCGTTTACCGGTGCGTTCCCAGGCGGCGATCCGCGGTGCGGTCCAGACGAGCGGTCGGGGCTTGCGGGCCTTGGGTAGTTCGACGTGTTCGGCCGGATTGACGCCAAGTTTCTTACGTTTCACGGCGCTGTTGAGCGCGCTCATGGTGGTGGCGTGCACCCGGCGTAGCCGGGAGGCGCTGAGGGGCCGGCGGTGGTTGGGGTCGTCTTTGCGGACTTCGAGGAGGCGGACGAGCAGGGGTGAGCGTTTCCTGCCGTGCAGATCCCGGCCGATGAGCCGCATGGCGGCGTAGAGCTGTTCGATGTGGTGGTCGCGCAGGTCAGCGAGTCTGAGGTGTCCCAGGCCGGGTTTGAGATAGAGGCGGACGTGCTCCTCATACGAGCGGCGGGTGGACGCGGCGAGACTCGCCTTTCCATCGAGCCAGTCGTCGAGGTAGCGGGCGACGGTGAGCCCGGTGTCGTCGGGCCGCCCACCGCCATGGAGTTCGGCCAGGGAACCGGTCAACGCGACCTCGGCCTCCGTCTCGGTCTCGAACGGTCCGCCGGTGGTGCGCCGCCGCCGCCCATTGGGACCGGGTGGGACGTCGTGTATGTACAACCAGGAACCGTGGTCCGACCGGGGCAGTTTCGGACACCGGGCGCCGTAATCCTTGCCTGTCTGGGGATCGCGGCAGCCGCACCGTTTGAACACCGATCCCCTCACTGGACACCATCCGGGCAGCCTGTCCCGGGGGCTACCGCGGCCGAGGATGACGGGCAGCTGCGCCCAAGTTCATCGGACGCGGCTGGTGGGACGGGGCGGGGCATACGATTCATGCGCACCGACGGTCCGGGCTGGTGCCATCGCAGACGGCATCGTCGCGGCCCTCGGCAGAGACATCGTCGCAGGCGCAGGCATCCACATTGACATCGAGCGCGTCACCCTGGCATGGCCTCGGCATGGGGCTGTTGCGTTGTGAGGGGTAGGGCATACGAGGCTCTGGCCGGCCGGGCGGTCAGATGGCGCGGGCGAGCTCGGTGAGAACGGGCGACAGTATCGGGTGAGAATCGGCCTCGACGTCGAGTTCGTCGTAGCCGCGGCGGATGTTCTGGACTAGCCTGAGTTTCCTAGCTGGCGAATAACTTATCCTCTTTGGCTATGATCGACGATCTGGTGTACGCCGGTCGACCTGCACCGTTGCGTGGCCAGATCGGTGCGATTATGGCTTCAAAGGGTGTATTGTCCATATTGTGGCGTCGATCATCAAGAAGCGGCGGGGCGACCGGGTGTACCTGTGATCAGGACCGGCGGACGTCCATGGAGACCGGCGAACAGGCTGCCGATGATCTCATAATCCGTCGGTCGTGGGTTCGAGTCAGGCCTCTTCCAGCCAGTCGCCGCCGTGAAGCTCCGCTAACGAGGCCGTCAGCGCCTTCTGCGCATCGTCCTCGGTGGGAAATGGGCCCCTGACGGCCCGCCGCCGCGATCGCGGCAGATGCCGCCACCACGGGGTTGGGAACCTCGCCGGGCGCGGACGCCCGGCGCTGCCTGTGATGTTCGCGGCGGTCTCGGTGCCGGAGTAGTTGGGAACCTCGCCGGGCGCGGACGCCCGGCGCTGCCCGCGGACTCACATGTGGCCTCACCTGGTGTGAGGAGTTGGGAACCTCGCCGGGCGCAGCCACGGGCTGACGTCCACACCCAGCACGATCCGGCCGTCGGCGGCCCGCGGCAGCGGCAGCCCGGCCAGCGCGCGGCGCAGCCGGCTGATCTCGACCCGGCCGTGGTTGATCGCGCCGTACAACGCGCCGTGCCCTCGGCGGTGCTCCGCTGCCGGCGACAGGCCGACCAGGTCACGGACCGGGCCGTCCGCGCACAGCACGGCGTCGGTGAGCTCGAACAGGGCATCCGCCCGCCGGGTCAGACAGCCATAGAACTCCTGGCGGAACCGACACAGCACCCCAAGGTGCTCGACGATGGGGACATCGTGGGCCAAGCTGTCCTCCACGGCCTTCTGTCTGATCACGGTGTCTTTGGTGAGAAACCAGGATCAACAGGAGGCCGCTTCACGTCACGGCGACACGCCGGCCCACCCCAAACCACCAGCGACTATCACACAGAGTGACACCCGAAGGTTAAACGACAAGCTGAGAAGGTGTTTGAGAATGCCCGCTGGTGACGGTGTGTGATCTTCCGGGGTGCGCGATGGGGGTGCACTCGTCGGATCATGGCCGGGTGGGGGTGGCTGGGGGCTGACGGTGGACGGATGGCGCATGCTCACCGTCATCGGTATCCGTCGGATCTGTCGGACTCGCAGTGGGCTCTGGTCGGGCCGTTGCTCCCGCCGCCGGCGGCGGTGTGCCGGCCGGAGAAGCATGATCGGCGTGATCTGGTGGACGCGATCCTGTATGTGGTGCGCTCGGGGTGTGCGTGGCGGGCGTTGCCGTCGGACTATCCGCCGTGGCAGACCGTGTACTACTACTTCGCCCTCTGGCACGATCTGGGTGTCACCGAACGTGTTCACGACGTGCTGCGGGAGCAGGCCCGCCGGGCGGAAGGACGCGATGTCGAACCGTCGGCGGGGATCATCGATTCCCAGTCGGTGAAGGGCGCCGACACCGTGCCCGCCTCCTCCCGCGGCTACGACGCCGGCAAGAAGGTCAACGGTCGTAAGCGGTTCATCGCTGTGGACACGATGGGACTGCTGCTGGCCGTGCTCGTGGTCCCGGCCAGCACCCATGACACCGCCAGTGGCCGGCAGCTCCTCCTCGACAGTTTCTTCGCCGGCCGGCGGCTACGGCTCGTATTCGCCGACGCCGGGTTCGCGGGNGTCTTCATGGACTGGGCCGCCCGGATCCTGACCCTCNCCCTGCAGGTGGTGCGCAAACCCGCCGGGCAGAAGGGCTTCTCCGTCCTGCCACGTCGCTGGGTCGTCGAACGAACGTGGTCGTGGATCACCGGCTACCGCCGGCACGCCCGCGACTACGAACGCCGCCCCGACCACGCCGAATCCCTCATCCGCTGGGCCATGATCGCCACCATGGTCCGCCGCATCGACCGGCGCACCCCCGCCCAGCGGCCCGGACCCCGACCGCTACAGAGAATCATCTAAACGACGATCTCAAACACCTTCTGACGGCGCTGCTCGCCGACGACCGCGAACGCCACGGGAACTGGCGCAAGGTCCCGGCCCGTGACCAGGCACTTCTTGCCTTGGCCCACCTGCGCAACGGAGACNCCTACNCCCGCCTCGTCGAGGGATTCCAGGTCGGGGTGGCCACTGTGTGCCGCTACGTCCACGAGGCCGTCGCGCTGCTCGCCGGCCGTGGCCGGACCCTGCTCGCCGCCGTCTGGGCCTTCGCCTGGTGCCGGAGCAACTTCCTCATCCTCGACGGCACCGTCATCCGCATCAACCGGATCCGCGCCCACAACAGGCTCTACTACTCCGGCAAACACAAACACCACGGCGTCAACCTCCAGGGCCTGATGGACCCCTACGGCCGGATGATCTGGATCTCCGACGGACTGCCCGGATCCACCCACGACATCACCGCCGCGAGGTCCCACAACATCCTCCACCTGATCAACCAGGCGGAGACGATCTACCTTTACGCCGACAAGGGCTACGTCGGCGGCGAGAGCGAACAACTCCTCACCCCCCGCAAGAAACCCCAGAACGCCGAACTACCCGACGCCGACAAGGAGAAGAACCGCAGCCTCTCGGCCACCCGCGCTGTCGGCGAACGAGGATTCGCCGTCCTCAAGAACTGGCATGTCCTCGACCGGTACCGCGGCTGCCCCCGCCGCGTCGGCACAATTTCCCAAGCCATCCTCGTCCTGACGCACGAAGGAATTTAGGAGAACCGAGGATGGAAAACGCTCATGGCACAGCGGCTCCTTTGGAAGAAGGCGGCGGGGATTGCCTTCGGCCCGGCGTCGGCCCGACGAAAGGCAGTTCTGAGCCAACTCCGACGGGCTGGCTTTTTCCCTGACAGGTGTGGCGAAGCCGCTGACATGCCACTTTTCTCTGGCCGTATGGGTCGGCACGGATTCTGACGGAAGACTGGTTTATCAGCTGACGTGTGGGGGTGTCAGCGACGAGGGGAAGATGTTCATCCGGGCGCCGTTCCGGCCATGTGGCTCAGAAGGAGAAGCCGCTGGCGATCGTGGCGTCTCCCACGCCGCGATGCCGACGGCGGTCCGCACCCCCGGGCAGTGACCCTGAGTCCGGAGGCGAAAACGCGGCAGCCGTCGACCAGGGTGACCGCGCTCCGCGCGGGAGGCACTCCGGGCAGGAGCGCCGTCCGACGAACACGGTGCGTGCCGTCGTAGGGGCGCTGGTGAGCTCGGCCGAGGTCCAGGACCGTCCGGCAGGGGCGGGGTCAGGCCTCGCGACGGTAGGTGCTGGAGGCCGCCAGCGCGATGCCGCCCCGGGCGTTGAAGTTCACGGTGACGGTGAGCTGCACCGGAGCGAGCGCGGCCACCAGATCGTCACGTATCAGGGTGGCCAGGTGTTCGTGGAAGATCCCTTCCTCCCGGAAGGTCTCCAGGTAGAGCTTGAGGCTCTTGGTCTCCAGACCACGCCCGCCCGGCCGGTAGTCGATGCGGATCGTCGCCCNGTCCGGCTGGCCGGTGATCGGGCACCGGCAGGTGAACTCCCGGCAGTCGATCCTGATCTCCTGCGAGGTGTCGTCGATCGGGAACGTCTCCAGGGACCGGTCGGCCTTCGCCTCCGGGTTGCCCAGCTTCGTCAGGGCCACTGCCGCATCACCGACGCTCCCTCTCCCGTNCCCGCACNCCGGCACCGCTGACGAGCATAACCCGCCGATCCTCAGCCCTGGTGCGCCCGGGTCGGGAGCGCCTCGGGCGACGACATGTCCTGCGGCGACCGGCCGAGGACGACCAGCTCCTCGGTGCTCAGCCGCACCCGGTCCACCGACCAGCCGCGCCGGTCGGCCAGCCGCTCCAGCTCCTCCTGCATCGGCGGCGCGAAGACGGCCGGCCGCCCGTTCATCGCCCGGGTGGGGAAGGAGACGGCGACGTGCCGGGCGTCGACGGTCTCGACCAGCCGCAGGCCGCTGCCCCGCCGACGGTCCTCCAGGCAGTGGTAGGTCTTCAGCAGCAGTGCCAGATCGGCCCGCGGTGGGGGACCCTGGGCCACCACGTCGTGGTGGACCACCCAGCCCTGCGGATGCACCATGGCGAGGAAGGCGTTGCCGATCTCGACGAAGTCGGCGTTGAGGTCGTAGCCCGTGTACGTGGCGTCACAGGTCTCCAGCAGCCAGGGGACGGTGAGGACGTTCAACGCACAGGCGATGTCGACAACGGTGTCCGGGGCGGGCAGGATCGACAGCAGCGCGGGGTAGAAGTCGTCCAGGTCGGCAAGGCGCTCGGCGGTGGAGACGTGCCGGGCCAGCACGGCCCGGCAGCCGGCCTTCAGGGCCTGCGGATCGCCGGTCGGCAACCGTGCCACCTCGCGGCGCAGCACCGCTGTCCGCCCGCTCAGCAGGTGCAGGGCGGCGACCCGGTGCAGCCGCACCCGGGCCCGGTGCTCGACCGGGCCGGTTCCCCCGGCGCTCGCCTCCTGCTCCACGACATGGGCGATGGTCTCGGGGTGCACGCCCCGGTACTTGGCCGAACGGGCGATCCGGGCGGCGGCCGCCGCCACGGCCTCCTGGTCGGCGCCCGGCGGGGTCACGCCGGTGTCCGGTCCGGCTCGTCACCTCGGTAGATGCACCCCGACGTGCAGGTCTCGCGGACGGTGACCGCGCTCAGCGGGAGCTCGCCGGCCAGCCGGTCCCAGATCCACCGGGCGAGGTTCTCGCTGGTCGGGTTGTCCAGGCCCGGCACCTCGTTGAGGTAGCGGTGGTCCAGCTGGTCGTGCAGCGGAGCGAACGCCGCCCGGAGGTCGGCGAAGTCCATCACCCATCCAGCCCGGGGGTCGACCGGGCCGACCACCTGGATCGCGATCCGGAAGGAATGCCCGTGCAGCCGGGCGCACTTGTGACCCTCCGGCACCTCCGGCAGGCGGTGCGCGGCCTCGAAGGTGAACTCGCGGAAGATCTCCATCAGCGGATCCCCAGGATCTTGTGGGTCTGAATGCTGAGCCTCCAGCGTGGGTGGGCCAGGCAGTAGTCGAGCGCCGCCCGGGTGTTGGCCTCCCGGTGCGGCCCGTCCATCGGCTGCAGCAGGTGATGGCCGAACTCCAGGCCGGCGAACAGCTCCGGTCCGGCGCCGGGCTGCGGGAAGACCAGTTTCAGCTCGTCACCGGTGGTCAGCCGCAGCGGCGCCCCCGCCTTGGGGGACACGCACACCCAGTCCAGCCCGGCCGGCGCCGGGCAGGTGCCGTTGGTCTCGACGGCCACTTCGAAACCTCGTGTGTGCAGGGCGGACACGGCCGGGGTGTCGAGCTGCAACAACGGCTCACCGCCGGTGCAGACCACGTAGGGCAGTGCCCCGGGGGCATCGGACGGCCACCGCGCGGCCACGGCGTCGGCCAGGTCGTCCGGGGTGTCGAACACGCCGCCGTCGGGGCCGTCGGTACCCACGAAGTCGGTGTCGCAGAACTGGCACACCGCCCGGTGACGGTCGCGTTCCCGCCCGGTCCACAGGTTGCACAGGGCGAACCGGCAGAACACCGCCGGGCGGCCGGACCGCACGCCCTCCCCCTGCAGCGTGTAGAAGATCTCCTTGATCCGATAAACCATGTCAGCCCCCCGCCGGGTCAGGGACTCCCACCTCGGTGAAACCACGCTCCCGCAGCGAGCAGGAGTCGCACCGCCCACAGGGCCGGCCGTCCGGCCCCGGGTCGTAGCAGCTGTGCGTCAGCCCGTAGTCAACCCCGAGCGAGAGACCAAGGCGAATCGTGTCCGCCTTGCTCAGGTGCATCAGCGGGGCATGGACCGACAGGGTGCGCTCACCCGACACGGTGGCCTTCGTCGCCAGGTTGGCCATCGCCTGGTAGGCGGCCAGGTACTCGGGACGGCAGTCCGGGTAGCCGCTGTAGTCGACCGAACTCGCGCCGATGAACACGTCCCAGGCACCCGCGGTCTCGGCCAGGGCCAGCCCGAAGGACAGGAAGATCGTGTTCCGGGCCGGGACATAGGTGACCGGGATCTCCTCCGCCGTTCCGGCCGCCGGGACGGCGATGGTCGGGTCGGTCAGCGCCGACCCGCCGAAGACCCCCAGGTCGATGTCGACCACCACATGCCGGACCACCCCGAGCGCGGAGGCCACCCGCCGGGCCGCGGCGAGTTCGACCTCGTGCCGCTGGCCGTAGCGGAAGCTCAACGCGTGGCAGGCGAATCCCTGCTGGTTGGCGATGGCGAGCACGGTTGCCGAGTCCAGCCCCCCGCTCAACAGCACCACCGCGGCGGGTCGGGGGTCCGTCCCTCCGACCGCGCCCCGGGTCGGGTTCACCGTCACGTGTCGTCGTCCCCAATCTCGGCCGGGCCGGCTGCCAGCGCGCGCCCGCCCGCCCGCAGCTGCTCGATAAGTCGAGTGTAGAAGCGCAGGTTGTGCAGCGTGGCCAGCCGGTCGGCCTGCCCGTCCCTGACCCGGAAGAGATGGTGCAGGTACGACCGGCCGTACCGGGTGCAGGTGGGGCAGTCGCAGGTGGGACAGATCGGCTCGTCGATGCGATGGTTGCGTTCGTCCAGGATGTGGACGTTCTGGTAGAACGACCCGTCGGCGGCCAGCGGGGCGTTGTTGAAGGCGTACAGGCGACCATGCCGTGCGTCCCGGGTGGGAATGGTGCAGTCGAACACCCACCGGCGATCGATCTGGCACAGCGCCACGAGATGCTCGGGTTTGCCCACCCCGAGCGCGAAGAGCGGGGCCTCGGGCGGCGTGGACGCCGAGAGCAGGGCGAACATCTCCCGTTCGAGCACGCCGTTGCCGTCCAGGGGCCAGCCGCCGAAGCCGAACCCCTGCGCGCCCGCCTCCACCAGGGCTTCCACGCAGCGCTTGCGCTGGTCGGGATCCGCACCGCCCTGCACCACACCGACCAGCAGCGGCGGGTTCTCCAGCCGGCGCTGCCGACACTGGAGATCGAAGGCGGTACGGGNGTCGCGGAACCAGCGGATCGTGCGGTCGACCGAGGCCACCACCTCGGCCGGCGAGTCCTCCGGACCCGTGCAGTCGTCGAGCGCGATGACGACGCCCGAGCCCAGCCCGAACTGCCACTCGATCACCCGCTGCGGGGTGAGCTCGACCTTCGTGCCGTCGGCAGGATTGCGGAAGACCACCCCGCCGGGGCGGATCGCGCTGTGCTGCCCCTGCCGCCGCAGCAGGGACAGCACCTGGAACCCGCCCGAGTCGGTGACCACCACGCCGTCCCAGGCCATGAAGCGACGCAACCCGCCGACCCGCTTCACCGGCCTGACACCGGGCCGCTGGGCAAGATGGAAGGCGTTGCACATCACCGCCTCGATCCCGACCTCGCGCAGGTCACGGGGATCCGTGCTGCGCACCGCCGCCCGGGTGCCATCCGGCAGGAACGTCGGTAGCTCGACCGTCCCGTGCGGCGTCGCCAGCACGGGAGCCGGCACAACAGGCATGACGGGCGGACTCATCCTCGGCATCTCAGAACCAGTCTAGTCGGCCGGTCCACCCGCGGGCGGGCAGGTACCGGACCGGACCCGGCCCTCGGCCTCCCCGACCAGTGCGTACACCTGGTTGCGCGGCAGGCCGGTGACCTCACGGACCACCTCGCGGGCCAGCCGGGCACCCGCTCCGTGCCGCAGCATCGCCTCGGCGACGCGGTCGGCCAGCTCCGTCTCCCCGGCGGCGGCCCGCGTCCCCGCCCCCTCCACGACCACCGTGAACTGCCCGCGGACCGGCTGCTCCCCGGCCAGCACGGCACGGACCTCGTCGAGCGTCCCCCGGATGAACTGCTCGTCCGGCTTGGTCAGGTTGCGTGCCAGCGCCGCCCGCCGCTCACCCAGCACGGCGGTCAGGTCGGCCAGGCACTCGGTCATCCGGTGTGGCGCCTCGAACAGCACCAGGGAGGCGTCGAGACCGCGCACCTGCTCCAGGGCCGCCCGGCGGGCGGCCGGTCGGCGGGGCAGGAACCCGAGGAAGTGGAACCGGTGTACCGGCAGGCCGGATCCGACGAGCGCGGTGACCGGCGCGCTGGCCCCCGGCAGCGGGCGGACCGGGATCCCTGCCTCGATGGCCGCGGCGACCAGGCGGTAGCCGGGGTCGTTGACCAGCGGGGTGCCCGCGTCCGACATCACGGCGACGTCCGCGCCCTCCTGCAGCAGCGACAGCAGTTGGGGACCCCGCTCCTGCTCGTTGTGGTCGTGGTAGCTGAGCAACCGGGGCGACGTCCCGAGCGGCTGCAACAGGCGCCGCGCGTTGCGGGTGTCCTCCGCCGCGACCACCGGGACCTGCCGCAGCACGTCGACGGCTCGGGCGGTGATGTCGCCGGGGTCCCCGATGGGCACCGGGACCAGATAGAGCGTGCCCGGCACGGTGGCACTCCTCTCCGGCCCGACTCCGCTTTTCTCCGGCCCGACTCCGCTTTCCGGCCCGACTCCGCCGCCGACGCGGCGGCGCCGCGTTCCTGCGTCGGCCATCCTAGGAGCGCCCTGCGGATCCTGCCCTGCCGGGGTTGCCCGGGACGGGGCGTGCACCTCGAGCACCACACCGCCGCGCGACGCGGGTCACCCGCGACGCCCGCACGACCAGGCCGGGCCGGGCGTCAGGACCGCGGCGGTCGTCTCCCATGACCGCCGGTGTGACCGCCCCCACAGGCCGCTCCCGCCCGTAGCGCCGCCCGCCCCGGAGGGGCCGGATGACAGAAAGACGACAGCACGACGGGGGACGGCAGCCTCACAGGTAAGGGACGTGACGNTCCGTGAGATGGCTTCCCGAGCCCGGGCCGGCGACCGGCCCCACACCGCACTCACGCTCCGTCACGACATGATCGGCCCCGTCCGCCGCGCGGGTCACACCGGGATCGCCGCCGCCCGGCGCCGACCCCGCCGCCCCACAACCCCNCCCCNTCCCACCCCTGACCGCGAAGACCCGACCTGACCAGCGCAAACAATGGCACGGGCAACCCGCGGCCCGACCGGCGGCGCCGACACGGGGAGTTCCCCGTCGTTTCCTGAAGCGGATCGGCGCCTCAGTACCTCCGCGTACGACCCGTGCCTGATCCCGGACAATCATGCCCTCCACAGGACCCCGGCAACGCAGAACTGGTTGCTACGCCAGTCACAGTTCCNCCTCAACGTCNCCCGCCGTCGTCGCGGATGAAGCCGGTGAGCCACAGTTGACCAATCTCGCCATGTTGTCCTACAGTGACGCAATCGTTGCCGGGAGACAACCCTGCTCTCCACCGACAGTTCCCGACGGCGTTCCCGCACTTGTCGAGATCGCTCGTTCGCGGCCGAATCCGCCCAGGTAAAAGCAATGGGTTTGGGGGAATTTTGGAACAGGTCTATCCGCATACCGGGGTGTGCTACACCTACGGGAACCACGAGCGCGTGTACCTGATCTACACCTATGCCTGCAACGCGACCTGCGCACATTGCCTGGTCCAATCGAGTCCACATCGCCGGGAGAGGTTCGACCTGGCCACCGCGATAGAAATCCTGCGGACGGCAGCCAGGTTCGGTCGCAGGTTCCTCGACCTGGGCGGCGGCGAGATCATGCTTCATCCGGAGGACACCTGTGCGCTCGCCCGCGCCGCCACGGATCTCGGGTACTACGTCTCCCTCAACACGAACGGCTTCTGGGCCCGCACCCCCGAACGCGCCCGTACGCTCGTGAGCCGTCTCCAGCAGGCCGGGGTCCAGGCGATCTTCCCGAGTGCGAGCGCCTTTCACCTGCCGTTCGTGCCGGTCGAGCGGCTGCGCCACCTCCGCCGGGCCTGCGCCGACCTCGGCATGGTGCACGAGCTGAGCTGGGTGGCCTCCCACCTGCCCGACGTGGACGCCCAGCTGCTGGACGACCTGGACCTGGGCGGTGAGACGGTCTACCCCAACAGCCTGACCACCGAGGGCAACGACCCGGAAGTCATGGCGGCTCTCACCAGGCACTACAGCCGGTTCACGCCGGACCGGCTCCCCGACTGTGGAAGTCTGCAACTGGGCGTCAACCCGCGCGGGCATGTGATAGCCACCTGCGAGATGACCAATCTCAACGAGAAGTTCCGCGGCACCGCACTGTTCATCGGAGATTTCACCCGGACGCCGTTCGAGCAGCTCCTGGAAGCCGAACGGGACACGGCCGTGCTGCAGTTCCTCTATCA
This sequence comes from Frankia sp. CeD, assembly GCF_000732115.1. Lineage (NCBI taxonomy): Bacteria > Bacillati > Actinomycetota > Actinomycetes > Frankiales > Frankiaceae > Frankia > Frankia sp. CeD. The sequence goes on along the minus strand of NZ_JPGU01000008.1, from coordinate 64,371 downwards.
TAACCCGCCGGCCGCGCTGCACGATCTGCTGCTCGCCGATCCGCAGGAAGGCGGGGGATACCGGCACCGGTATGCGGATCGCACCTATCACAGCGTCACGGACTACCTCGCCGACCTGCTGCGCGACGAGAACGTGCCGGCCGCGGAGCGCGCCATCGCCCGCGCGTCCGATACCCGCGCGTCCCATGCCAGCGCGTCCCATGCCAGCACAGCGGTTCCCGGCAGGTTCCACCCGGTGATCTCCCGCGCGTCCCCACGTCTAGACCCCGCCGGGAACCGCCGGCCCGCCGGTAATCCGCGATCCGATTCAACGCCTGGTCGAGAGGAATTCATCGATGGCGGAGAAAACGCTAACCTCCAGCTCTTTTCGTCTCCGTGTGGACCTCCTGGCTCCCCACATCATGTCGGCCATGGAGGCTTTCGACGCCGCCACCGACAAGGTCAGCCTGCCGGCCTCGCTCCTGGAACTGGTCCGCACCCGGGCCTCCCAGATCAACGGGTGCGCCTTCTGCGTCGGCGCCCACAGCCCGGCCGCCCTCGAGGCCGGCGCGACCCAGAAGCAGCTGCTGGCCCTGCCCGTCTGGCGCGAGTCGCCGCACTTCTCGGCACAGGAACGTGCGGCGCTGACCCTCACCGAGGCCATCACCCAGATGGACCGCCGGCCGGTCACGGACGAGATGTGGGGCGAGGTCTCGGTGGTCCTCACCGAGGTGGAGCTGGCCGAACTGGTCTGGGTGATCGCGGCGATCAACGTCTGGAACCGCGTCGCCGGTACCGCGCGTCCCTGGCCAGTGGCCTGACATGCGGATCGGACTCGTCGGGGCCGGCCGAATCGGCGCCGTGCACGCCCGCACGCTGGCCGACGACCCCCGGGTGGACGAACTGGTCATCACCGACGTCGACCAGGAGCAGGCCGCCCGCGGGGCGAGCGCGGCCGGGGCCCGGGTCGCGGCGGATCTCGAGGCGCTGATCGCCCTCCGCCCGGACGCGGTGGCGATCGCCTCTCCCACCGACACCCACGCCGACATCGTCCTGCGGTGTTGCGCCCTGGGCATTCCGACCTTCTGCGAGAAGCCGGTCTTCCGGGAGCTAAGCGTCGGTGAACGCGTGGCCACCGAGGTCAGGCTTTCGGGGATCCCGGTGCAGGTGGGCTTCCAGCGCCGGTTCGACACCGGGTTCGGCAACGGGCGGGAGGCCCTGAGATCCGGTGCCCTGGGTCAGCTGCGGCGCGTGCACATGGTCACCGCGGATCCTCAGCCGCCGCCGTTCGACTACGTGGCGGTGTCCGGCGGCATCCATCGTGACTGCCAGATCCACGACTTCGACGCCCTGCGCTGGGTGAGCGGACGCGAGGTGGTCGAGGCGTTCGCCGCAGGTGCCCGGCGCGGCGCCGAGTACTTCGGTGACGTCGGCGACGTGGACGAGACCGTGGTGCTGCTGACCCTCGACGACTGTTCCCTGGCCACCCTGCAGGCGTCCCGTTACAACGGGCACGGCTACGACGTGCGGATGGATCTGGCCGGAACCTCCGCCAGCATCTCGGTGGGCCTCGACGCCCGGGTGCCGCTGCGTTCGGTCGAACCCGACGGGCCGGTACCCGCCGCGCAGCCCTGGTCGTCCTTCATGGACCGGTTCGCCACGGCGTACCGGGCCGAGATGGAGGCGTTCGTGACCATGGTGAGCACCGGCGGTCCCAGTCCCTGCACGCTCGACGACGCCCTCGCCGCGCTGCGCATCGCGGAGGCGGTGACCCAGTCCCGTCTCCGCCGCCGCCCGGTGGCCCTGGAGCACGCGACGCTCACCGCACCGGGAGCCCGATGAGCGTCATCGGGGGGCTCGCCCTGGACGAGGAGGCGGTGTTCGCCGACTTCGCCGCCCGGGTACCACTGGCCGGAGCGGACGTGGTCGAGATCGGTGGGTCTCTTCCCCCCCACCACGCACGGGCCTGCGACGTGGCTTCCTGGGTCGCCGTCGACCCCCGTCGCCCGGCCCGGGGGGACGCCCGGGACCGGTACCGTGTCCTGCCCGTGCCGGCCGAGCAGATGCCGGTACCCGACGGCGGCGCGGACGCCGTGTTCTCCAGCAACGCCTTCCAGTTCGTGGACGTNCCCGCCGTGCTCGCCGAGGTCCACCGGGTCCTGCGTCCCGGGGGCCTGCTGTACGCGCACTTCGGCCCGATCTGGAGTGCGGTGGACGGGCACCAGCTCGAGTACGTGCGCTACCGGGAGCAGGACCTGCTCTTCTGGCGCGACACCCTGTTACCGCCCTGGGCCCATCTCGCCTACTCCCGGGACGAGCTGCGGGCGTTGCTGGCCAGTGCACTGCCTGCCGACCTCATCGATCTCCTGGTCTGGCACGTGTTCGACAGCGACACCGTCAACCGGATGTTCTTCGAGGACTACGTGCAGGCCGCGCTCGGGTCCGGTCTGGACTGGGTGCAGGTGAGTGCCACGCACGAGCTGGACTACCGCCTGGATCTTCCCGCCTTCGACCCGAGCCTCCTGCGCACGGTCGACCCCGGGCAGCTCGCCGCCCGGTGGTCCGCCCGCCGCGGCGCCCCCACCCGCCCGGGTCCGCGGGACGTCCTCATGGTGCTGCGTCGCCCGGAGGACCGGTGACCATGGTCGGTGGACCTGTTCCGAGTACCGGGAGACCGCCCGGGGGCCGTGTCTGCCGGGCCGATGCCTGCCGGGTCGATCCGGCCGCGGGCCGGGAAATCCCCGGCCGGTCACCTGCGCACGATGTAGATGAGCTCGTTGGCGATCTCGGCCTGGTCGAAGGTCCAGCCCCGCTCGGCCGCCTGCGCCTCGAAGGCGGCCGAGTACGTCTGGAACATGCCCTTCGAACGCTGCCCCAGCGATCTGGTCGGAAAGCTCACCACCACGAACGGCGACCTCAGCGCGTCGACGAGTTCCCAGCCGGCGCCGGCGCGCTGGCGCTCCAGCAGGGGCAACGTCTTCAGCACCAGCGTCACGTCGGCGTGCTGCGCGGGCACGGCACCCGACACGAGGTCGACCACCTCGACCCGGTGCTCGACCTCCAGCAGGTCCAGCGCCCGGTCCAGGAACTCCATCTGCTGGGAGTCGATGTCCGAGGCCAGGTAGGTGGTCTGCGCGGGCAGGCCCATCGATCCGAAGGCCAGCGGGTTCAGACCGCAGGCCAGATCCTGCACCACGGCCGGCGTGGGAACGGCGCCGAACACCGCGGCGTAGAACTCCCGCAGGTACGGAAGCCGCTCACGGGTGGAGGCGTGCACCCGCATCGCCCGGGACACGGCCGCCGCGACGGCGTCCGGATCCCCGCCCCCGACCGCCGCACCGATGTCGCGCAGCAGCCCCGGGTAGCCGGGGGCCCGCTCCGGCAGGTAGGCGCCGTAGATCTCGTGCAGCGACCGCTTGGTGCGCTTCACCGCCTCCGGCTCGTCCCCCCGGGAGGCGACCAGGGCACGCTCGGCGAGACGACGCACCGTCTCGGGGGCCACCGCCCCGTACCTGCGGCTGCGGGCCACGGTCTCCCGCNCCCGGTCCACTGCCTGCTCCTGCGAGCCCACAGGGGCCGAACCGCCACCGTCACGGACCGCCACTGTTCTCCCTACGCCGGCTCCCGGTCGCCACCGGTCAGCATAGCCGCGGCCCACATGATCCCCCGCCGGGACCCGACCGGTACGGACTGGTGAGAAGTGTTGCGCGAGAGGAGCAGAAGTCATGGGCGATCCGTCGGCTNCGTGTGATGTCGTCGTCGTCGGTAACGGTTCGGTCGGCATGTCACTGGGACTGGTGCTCGCCCGTCGGAGCCTCAGGGTCGCGGTGGTCGGCGAGTCCGCACGGCCGTGGGCCGCGTCGGCGGCTGCCGGCGCCATGAACGGGTGCTTCGGGGAGGTCACCCCGCAGCTCCTGCGCAGTGAGGTCGGCCGGCTCAAGCTGGAGATGGACTTCCGCGCCACAGCCCTGTGGACGGACTGGGAACAGGCCCTGCNGGAGGAGTCCGACGAGACCGCGATCCGGACCGCGCACGGCACCACCGTCATCCTGAACACGATCGGTGTCCACGACATCGACACCGGCGGGTACGAGGCGATCCGGACCGCGCTGGAGGAGNACAANGAGCCCTACGAGGAGGTGGATCCGGCCTCGCTCGACTGGCTCGATCCGGTCCCCACCTCCCGTCCCCTGCGGGCGATGCACATCCCCGGCGAGCACGCCGTCGACAGCCCGGCCCTGCTGACCGCTCTGGAGACGGCGATCCGGCGCCGCGGCGGCACGCTGATCGACGACCTCGTCACCGAGGTGGTCGTCTCCGCCGGCCGGGCCACCGGAGTCAGGTTCGCCTCCGGGCGGAGCGTGGCGGCCGGACAGGTGGTGCTCGCCGCCGGGGCACACACCACCGGGCTGCTGGACTGCCTGCCGCCGGACGTCCGCGCCCTGATCCCGCCGGTGGTCGCCGGACGGGGGGTCGCCCTGATGGTCCGCACCGTCACCGGGGCGATCCCCACCGGGGTGATCCGCACGCCCAACCGGGCCTTCGCCTGCGGTCTGCACGTGGTCCCGCGCGGCGACGGCCTGATCTACCTGGGGGCCACCAACGAGGTCGAACGGCACCCCGGCACCTCCGCCGCCATCGGCGAGCTCAACCTGCTCCTCGGTGGCACCCGGCAGTTGCGCGCCGACCTGAACGCCGGCTGGGTCGAGCGCACCCTGATCGGCAACCGGCCCATCCCGCTCGACGGTTTCCCGCTGCTCGGTTCGACCGGTCTGGCCGGGCTGTGGCTCATGACGGGGACCTACCGGGACGGGCTGCACCAGTCACCGCTACTGGCCACCCACATGGCGGACCTGATCCTCGACGGCCCGGGCGCCGTGGGGATGGACCTGTCCGTCTTCACCCCGATCCGGCCACCGATCCAGGCGATGACCCGGGACGAGTGCCTGGCGACCGCCGTCCTGCACACCATGGGGACNGCCTACGAGCACGACTGGAAGATCATGGAGGACTGGCCTCCGATGATCGAGGAGCATTTCCGCTCCGCCTTCACCACCATGCTGGACCGCATCGACTCGGCGTTCGTGCCGCCCCCGGAGATGCTCTTCTTCGCCGACGAGGACATCCACGAACTGTTGCTGTCGTACTACGCGGCCCATGAGAACGCCGCGACGCCCGCCGAGGATCGGTAACCATGACCTGGACGCCCGCCGAGGGGGCCCCTCGGATACTTCTGATCAAACCGCCGATCCGGGCCTGCATGATCGAGATCGGTCGACACATGCCGATCGGCCTGGCCTACCTGGCGTCCCGCCTGCGTGCGGCGGGCATGCAGGTCGACATCTTCGACGCGCTGGCCAACACCGAGGACAACCACGTGGTCGACCCGGCCGACTACACGGCGGCCGACCGTGCCAAGGTCGCCGCACATCCGCGCTGGGGGCACCTGGTCCACTGGGGCGCGCGCTGGGACCGGCTGGAGCAGCAGCTACGCCGCGGCTACGACCTGGTCGGCGTGTCCTGCATGTTCACCCCGTACTACGAGCCGGCCTACGAACTCGGTCGGCTCGCCAGGCGGATCCTGCCGCACGCCCGGGTCGTGCTCGGCGGTCAGCACCCCACGGTCGCCTTCCAGCACGCCATGACCGAGCCCGCCTTCGACGCGCTGGTGCTGGGCGAGGCCGAGTCGAACGTGGTCGAGATCGTGCAGGCCCTGCTGGACGGAGCGCCCCTGACCGGGCTGGCCGGCGTGGCCTACCGCTGCGGCACCGGCCTGTGCGGGTGTCCGCCGGGCGGCCCTGGCGTCCACGTGCAGCCGCGTACCGAGTTCCTCACCGATCTGGACGGCCTGCCCCTGCCGGCGGTCAACCTGCTCGAGATGAGCAGCTACGACTCCACCGCGACGCTGATCACCAGTCGCGGCTGCCCCTTCTCGTGCTCCTTCTGCACGGTGCACGCCACCGTGGGCAGGAAGTTCCGGGCCCGCAGCCCGCACAACGTCGCCGACGAGATCGAGCACTACGTGACCGACCACGGCATCCGCCGGTTCTTCGTCGAGGACGACAACTTCACCTTCGACGTGCCCAGGGTGCGCGAGATCTGCCGCGAGATCACCCGCCGTGGGCTGGACGTCGAACTGCACCTGCCCAACGGGATGACCGTGGTCGACCTGGACGGCTCCCTGGTGGACGACATGGTGTCGGCCGGGTTCCGCAGCCTGTTCCTGGGCCTGGAGACCACCGACCCCGTCCGCCTGCGCCGCATCCGCAAGGGTTTCACCTCGCTGCAGAAGGTCAACGACGGTGCGGCCCTGTTCCGGGAACAGGGGGTGGACGTCGGCGCCTCGCTGATCGTCGGCCTGCTCGGCCAGGAGTGCAGCGAGCTCGCCCGCGACTCGGTCAACCTCATGCTCGCCGGGGTGCGTTTCTGGACCAACCCCTTCTACCCGATCCCCGGCTCCCCCGACTTCGAGCGCTGCCTGCGCACCGGACTGATCACCCCCACCACCGAACTGGCGCTGTACGACCAGTTCAACTTCGCCATCGGTTCGGACCGGCTCAGCCCGGCCGAGCTGTACTGGGCCTGTGTGGTCACCCAGGCGATGGCCCAGTGGACCGGCTATCTCCTGGAGGGGGCGCACGCGCGCCGCCGGGGAGCCGCGGCGACCACCGAGCAGGCCCTGGAACGGCTGGTCCAGCACAGCGGTGACCTGTTCGGCCCGCACGGCGAGCTCGAGGTCCCGGCGGTGCCGGTGGCGGTCGACCGGCAGACCGTGCGCGTGCATCCCGACGGGTGCTTCCACAGCATGCAGCGCCTGGACCCGGCCCGGCTACCGGCGGACTCCTGCACCTTCACCGGGGACGTCATCGCCGCGGCCGTCACCCTCCACACGGGTGTCGCGCACGGTGGGCGTCAGAACGCCGGGACCGGTTCCCCCTGTGCTTTCACCATCAGCACGACCTTGGCCGATCCGGTCGGCGCCGCGGTGGCGGCCACCGTGCTCACCGAACTGGAAACGGCGCTGACAACGAACATGGAGGTTCTCGGGTGACTGCGCTGACCAACCAGGAGACGATCCAGCGGGCCCGGCGGTGCACCGCCGCGGAGGACTACGACATCGGCACCCGGTTTCCCTCGGTCTTCGTCTCGGCCCAAGGTTCCTGGATGGAGGACGTCGAAGGTCGGCGGATCCTCGACGTCACGGCCGCCAGCGGTGCCCTCCTGCTGGGCAACCGCCATCCGCGGGTGGTGGAGTCGATCACCCGTTGCATCGCCGAGCACGGCACCGTCTTCGCGAGCACCCTCTCGCTGCCCCGCATCGAGCTGGCCGAGCGACTGTGCGAGCGCTACCCGGCCGGGGAGAAGGCCGTGTTCAGCAAGACCGGGTCGGAGGCGACCACGGCGGCCATCCGCCTGGCGCGGGCCGCGTCCGGACGCGACGTCATCCTCACCTCCGGCTATCACGGCTGGCACGACTGGCACCTGTCCTACCTGCGCATCGGCTATGACGCGGGCAACCGGATCGGCTGCTTCGGCTACAGCAGGCACGCCCTGGCCCGGATGCTGGACGCGTTCGGCGACGACGTGGCCGCGGTGATCGTCACACCGGAGCCGGCCTGGTTCGACGAGGAGTACTACCGCGGCCTGTCGCGGCTGTGTGCCAGCAAGGGCGTCCTGTTCATCATCGACGAGGTGATCACCGCCTTCCGGTGGGGGGTGCGGGGGCTGAACGGGACCGGGAACGTCCCGGCGGATCTCATCACCATGAGCAAGGGCCTGGGCAACGGGCACTCGATCTCGTCGGTGGTGGGCCGGCGGGACGTGATCGACGCCTACGACNCCGCNGGGGTCGCGGGCACGTACNCCCGTGAGGTACCGCCGATGGCCGCCGCCCTGGCGGTGCTGGACGAGATCGACGGCACGCAGGCCCATGCCAACGCCGAACGGCTGGGCGGGGTCCTGCGCGACGGGATGCGCGACGTCCTCGCCGCGGTCGGTATCCCGGCCGTGGTCGCCGGCCCGCCGATGATGTTCGACGTCGTGATGCCCTCCGAGCAGATCTCGTGGGACGTCTACCGGGCCGCCTTCGACCACGGCGCCTACTTCGAGGACAGCGGGACCCACATGGTCACCACCGCCTTCACCGACGCCGACGTGGATCATGCCCTGGCCGCCTTCGAGAAGGGCGCCCGCGAGGTCGCCGAACGGCACACCTTCGAGGCGGACGCGCTGTCGCCGGAACGCCTGGCCCAGTTCCGCGCCGAGGCGTTCGGCGGTGAGCTCGACGACGAGGTGGTCCGGCAGCGCATCGAACAGACCGTGCAGGCGGTGGTGGAGCGGGACCCGGCCCTGGCCCGCCGGCTGGATCCGNCCTGTGGTTGAGGCTCCGTCCCGACCCGTCGCGGCACCGGGACCCGGCCCGGACCGGGCCTGGGCACACGTCGTGACCCGCTCCTACGGCACCCGGGTGTACCGGCTCGACGGGCACTACCTGAAGTCGGCGCCGCGACGCGGGCGCGAGGACCATCGCTTTCAGGCCGAGGCCGAGGCCGAGCGGCTCTCGTGGCTGGCCCGGCAGGGGATTCCGGTTCCCGAGGTGGTCGACGTCGGCGCCGACGAGACGCACATGTGGCTGGTCACCCGGGAGGTGCCCGGGGTCCCCGCGGCGGGACCCTGGCCGGCGGACCGGCTCGACCGGGNGATCGACGCGGNGGCCGAACTCGTCCTCGCCTTGCACGGCCTGCCCGCCGCCCGGTGTCCCTTCGACCGCACCCTGCGGATCACCCTCCCGGCCGCCCGGCACGCCGTGCGGACGGGCACCGTCGACCTGGNCGACCTGGAACCACGCCACCGCGGCTGGAGTGCGCAGGACCTGCAGCGGGAACTCGACGCCACCCCGGCACCGGAGCAGGAGCAGCTCGTGGTCTGTCACGGCGATCTCTGCCTGGACAACGTGCTGCTCGACCCGGACACCCTGGCCCCGACCGCGCTGCTCGACGTCGGCCGCTGCGGTGTCGCCGACGTGTGGCTGGACCTGGCCGTGGCGGTGCGCAACATCGGCGAGGAATGCACCCGCTGGGGCTACGGTCCGGGCCACGCGGCCCGGTTGCTGGCCCGCTGCGGCCGACAGCCCGATCCCGTGCGCGAGCACTACTACCGGCTCCTGGACGAGTTCATCTGATGGGGTCGACGGTGCTGCTGGTGTCCCCGCACCCGGACGACCTCGCCTGGTCCGTCGGTGCGACCGTCGCCACGCTGGCCGGCGCGGGACACGACCTGCACGCGGTGACCGTCTTCGGGCGCAGCCGCTATGCGCCGGGGTCGGCGGCGCACGGGGACGCCGCCTCGGTCACCGCGCTGCGTACGGCCGAGGACGCGGCGTGGGCCGACCGGCATGCCGGCGCCGCCCTGGTGTCGTTGCGGCTACCGGACGCCAGCCTGCGCGGGTACACGGACGACACGGAGATGGGTGCTGCCGCCGACCCCGGGCTGGTCCGCCGGGTGGCCGACGGGCTGGCCGCGCTGGCGGCCGCCGTGCGGCCGCGGTTCCTGCTGGCCCCGATGGCCGTCGGCGGCCATGTCGATCNCGAGGTGGTCCGCCGGGCGGTGGACGCGGTGGCCCCCTGCCTCGTCCCGGAACCCTCGGTGGTCTGGTACGCCGACCTGCCCTACGCCGCGGCGACCGGCCCGGCGCCGACGCGGGCCGGGACCCTCGTGGCGGCCGGTCCGTACCGGCGGGCCATCGAGCGCGGGGNGCTGTACTACCCCTCCCAGCTGCCCGGCGAGCACCTGCCCGTCCTGCACCGGTACCTCGCGGCGGAAGGCGGTGAGCGGCTGCGCACCGACGAACCATGGGCGACCGAGGCCCTGGCCAACCTGCTCGGTCGAGCGGACCTGTCGGACACGAGATTCGGAGCCCAGCGATGATTCCACTGACCCCGGTGGTCAGGACCATGCCCCGGTACGTGACGGTGTTCGTGAACTGGTCGTGCAACCTGACCTGTCGTGAGTGCTGGATGTACGGGGACTCGGCCGCCGAGAGCGGCTGGCTGGCGGACGTCCGCCGCGACCAGATGAGCCTCGAGATGTGGACCGCGCTGGTCGACGAGCTCGCCGCGGACACCGGCACCCCGGAGACGACCTACCTGACCATGATGGGCGGCGAGCCGCTCATGCACGATCACGCGGTCGAGCTGATGCGGATCGCCAAGGAACGGCTGCCGTCCTGCAACCTGGACATGAGCACGAACGGCACGCTGCTCGACCGGCATGCGGCCGGCATCGTGGCCAGCGGCATCGACGACGTCTACCTGTCCGTCGACGGCCCCTCTCCCGAGGTCAACGACCCCATCCGCGGGCGCAACGCCTTCGGGCGGGCCATGAGGGGCCTGGCCGCCCTGCAGGAGGAGACGCGGCGCGCCGGCCGGGGGCCGAAGGTCGCGATCAACTTCGTGGTTACCGGCATGAACTACACCCACCTGCCCGAGATGGTCCGGCTCACCGAACGGCTGGGCCTGTCCGAGATCACGGTGGGCCTGTCGAGCTTCTTCACCCGCACGGAGGGCGAGGGTTCCCGGGCCGCCTTCGAGGCCGTGACAGGCCGGCCCTTCCTGTCCTGGGCCGGGTACTGCAACGAACACCAGCACNCCGACCTCGATCCGCAGCGGCTGCGCGACCTGCTCGACGAGGCGATGAACACCTCCGACTCGGTGTCGGTCCTGGTCCCCCCCGTCCGCTACAGCAACGAGGACAAGAGCAGGTTCTTCACCCCCCGGTGGCACCAGACCGTCCGGGAGCGGACCTGTGTGAAGCTCTGGGCCCAGACCACGGTGCTTCCCAACGGCCAGGTCGTGAGCTGCACCACGTTCGCCGACACGGTCATGGGGTCGCTGCGGGACGGATCCCTGCGGGAGGTGTTCCACGGCGAGACCTACACCCGGATGCGGGAGACCCTCCGGCAGGGGCTGCAGCCGATCTGCTACCGCTGCTGCGAGTTGAACATGGACATCGACGTGGACCCGACCCTGTACGACGCGGTGGCCCGGTGAGCGATCTGACGAGGTGGAACACATGCCAACGCCCGACCGTATAGAAAACGCCACCTACCACGACCAGGATCGTGCTCGGAGAATCTACGGCGAGGCCTTCCGAGCCACCTTCGAGTACGTCTACGGGTGCCACATCCCCGGTGCGGTGGCGGAGTTCGGCTGCTTCCAGGGATTCAGCTCGCTGCTCCTGGCCGATCTCCTCGTGGAGTTCAACGCCATGCACGAATTCTACGACGTCCTGCATCCCCGGAATCTGTACCTGTACGACTCCTTCGCGGGCTTCCCCAAGAGCGTCGATCCGGTGGACGTCGCCTCCTACGAGGTCGCCGACACCGGTTACTGGCGCGAATCGGAGGACGCGGCCCCACCCGGCACCGAGGAGATGCTGCGCCGGGAGTTCACCGCCCGTTTCGGCGACCGGGACTGGACCGTCGTGCGCGGGATGTACGAGGAGACGTTGCTGTCCACACCCATCACCCGCCCGGTGGCCATCGCCAACCTGGACTGCGACCTCTACGCGTCCACGTCCCAGGTGCTCGACCACCTGTTGACCCACCGGTTGATGCCCGACGGTGCGGTGCTGCTGATGGACGACTACAACTGCAACCGCGCGAATCCCCGGTTCGGAATGCGACGGGCCATGCGCGAGTGTTTCGCCCGCACCGACGGGTTCTACGACTACAGCGAGTTCCTGCGCTATGGATGGCACGGTCGCGCGTTCTTCGTCCACCGGCTGGGCGACAGCCCGAATCCGGACGCATGATCATGACCGATGACGACATGCTGGCCCTGGTGGTCCGGGGGCACCGTGACCACGGCCTGGAGCGGCGTCCCCGGCCCGAGCCCGGTCCGGGCGAGGCCCTGGTCGCGACCGACTTCGCCGCCATGTGCGGTACCGACCTGCGGTTGCTGGACGGGACCCTGCACGACGCCGAGTACCCGGTGATTCCCGGGCACGAGTGGTCCGGCACGGTGCTGGCGGCCCCCGACCGCCCCGAGCTGGTGGGCCGGGCGGTGGTGGGCGACAACTTCCGGCTCTGCGGCCGGTGCCCCGCCTGCCTCGCGGGACGGCCGAACCTGTGCACCGACATCGACGAGGTGGGCTTCACCCGCCCGGGTGCCTTCGCCCAGCTGTTCACCATCCCCGCCGCCAACCTGGTCGCGCTGCCGCCACAGGTCCCGGGCCCCCAGGCCTGCCTGCTGGAGCCGCTCGGCGTGGCCCTGCACGCCGTGGAACGGGCCGGGGCGGTGTCCGGCCGGTCGGTCGGCGTGATCGGCGCCGGAACGATCGGCCTGCTCGTCGCCCAGCTGGCCCGCGGCGCCGGGGCGTCCCGGGTACGGGTGGCCGATCCCCTGCAGTCCCGCCGGCGGATCGCCGCCGACCTCGGCGTCGACGCCGACCCGGGTATCGAGGGCTGGCACCCGGACCTGCCGGAGGTTGTCTTCGACGCCACCGGAGCGGCCGGCGTGTTCCCCCGTGGCCTGACGGCGACCGCGGTCGGCGGCGTCTACGTGCTCGTGGGCTACTCGGGAGCCGAGGCGGTCACCGTCGAACCGAGCACGGTGATGCTGCGCGAACTGACCGTGCAGGGTGTGCTGTCCGGTCAGGGGCAGCTGCGCACCGCCCTGGCCAAGGTCGTTGCCGGCGAGGTCCGCCTGGGTCCCCTGACCGGCGACCCGGTCCCGCTGACCTCGTACCGCAGTGTGCTCGAGCGCGACGGACCGGCACCGTTGCGCCTCTTCTTCCACGTCGGCGGCGACCGGACGGCCGGCGCCACCAGCCAGGAGCAGGGGGTAACGGCATGAGTGAACTGGCCCTTCTCGGTGGTACGCCGGTCCGGCGGGACCGTCCCTGGCCGAAGTGGCCCCAGTACGACGCGGCCAGCGAACAGGCTCTGCTCGACGCGCTGCGATCCCGCCGGTGGGCGGTGAGCTGGGCCAGCGACGGCACCCACGCCTGTGAGCGGCGGTTCGCCGAGGCCTTCGCCGCCTACAGCGACGTTCCCTACGGGGTGAGTGTCGACCACGGGTCCAGCGCCCTCGTGGTGGCGCTGGAGGCGTTGGACATCGGTCCCGGCGACGAGGTCGTGGTGCCCACGCTGACCTGGGTCGCCCCGGTGACGGCCGTGCTGCGGGTGGGGGCGCTGCCCGTGCTCGCCGACAGCGACCCCGAGACCGGCTGCCTGACCGCGCAGAGCATTCGGGACGCCATGGGCCCCCGGACGAAGGCGGTGATCGTCGTCCACCTGGCCGCGACGGTCGCCGACCTGCCCGCCATCACCGCCCTGACCGAGGACGCCGGCATCCACCTGATCGAGGACTGTGCGCAGGCGCACGGTGCGCGCTGGGGGGACCGGGCCGTCGGCTCCTTCGGGGCGATCGGAGCGTTCAGCTTCCAGAACGGAAAGGTCCTGGCCGGCGGCGAGNGCGGCGCCGTCATCACCGCCGACGAGCGGCTGTACCGGCGCGCCCAGCAGCTGCGGGCCGACTCGCGCCGCTATCACCCCGGCCCCCCGGTGGCCGGCACCCTCGAACTGGTCGAGGACGGCGAGGTGATGGGGGCGAACTACTGCATGTCGGAGCTGACGGCCGCCCTCCTGCTCGACCAGCTTCCCCGGTTGCAGGACCAGCACCGGCACCGGGCGAAGACCGCCGCCGACCTCGAGCAGGGGCTGGCCCGGCTCGGGGGGTTCGGCCCCATCCCCGTGCCCGAGCAGGTACAACTGCGTTCGATCTACGAGTACGGGGTCCGTTTCCCCGCGGGAACCTTCGGCGCGGTGCCGCTGGACCGGGTGGCCCAGGCCCTGACGGCCGAGCTGGGCATGACCTGGTATCCACCGGACGCTCCCCTGCACCGCAGCGTGATGCTGCGCCCGCACACCAAGCGCCGCTTCGCGGCCGCCTGGACCGAGGCCGCCCGCGACCGGGCGTTCTCCCGTGACTTCGGCGGCGCGCGCCGCTACTGCGAGACCACCCTCCTGTTCCATCACTCGGCGCTGCTCGGGGACTCGACCGACGCGGACGACATCGTGGCCGCTCTGGCCAAGGTGCGCGACCGCCACCCGGACCTCTGAGTGACCACCCGGACGACCGGGCCCCGGCAGGCAGCGGCCGGACCCGACGGTGGGAGTCCGCCGCACGTTCTGCGGCTGACGCCCTACTACTTCCTCGCCGACCGGGAGCTCACCCATCGGGAGCTGCAGTACGAGCCGATCGGCGGCATGCAGGTCCAGATCATGCAGACCACCGAGCAGATGTCGGCGCTCGGCGTGCGCCAGTCCGTGCTGCTGCCCCGCCGGCCGGGGATGCCCCGCTCGCTGATGCTCGACCCGCGCACCCGGCTGGAACTGCTCACCCTGCCGGTGGCGCCGATTCCCACCCGTTCCAAGGGCTACATCGGGTTACTCGTCTCCTGGGGACTCGCCGTCGTCGTCGCCTGCGTCGGCAAGCGACTGCGCGGGACTCGTCGCCAGTACTCCCTGATCCACGTCCACTGCAGCGAGCTGCCCTGGACCTTCCTGTTCGCCGTGCTGGCCAGGCTGCTCCTGGGGCGGCCGCTGGTGCTCACCGTGCACTGCAGCGCCATCGCGACCTTCCATCCGGAGACGCCCCTCGGCTGGGTGCTGATCGGCCCGGCCCGGTTCTTCGAACNGCACGCCGTCCGGCGGGCCGACGCGGTGGTGGTGCTCACCGACCGGGTCCGGCGGGCCTACCTGGAGCGCGGCCTGACCGGGCCGGACCGGGTGCACGTGGTCACCGACGGCGTTCACCTGGCCGACTTCCAGCGCCCGGGGGCCGAAGCGCCGTCCGANCCGCCCTCGGAACCGCCGGTCGTGCTGTACTGCGGCCGGTTCGCTCCGGAGAAGGGATGGGCCGACTTCGTCGACGCCGCGGCCCTGATCGTCGCCAAGGGCGTCCCGGCCCGCTTCGTGATGTGCGGCGACGGCAACGAGCTGGAACGCTGCCGGGCCCGCGCACGCCGGCTCGGCATCGCCGATCGCATCGAACTGCCGGGTCATCTGGATCGCTCCCGCCTCCCCGACGTCGTCCGGGAGGCGGCCGTGGTCGTCATCCCGTCCCGGCACGAGGAGATGGGTGGCACGGTCATCGAGGCCATGGCGGCCGGCAGGCCGGTCGTGGTGACCGACGTCGGCGGACTGCCGACCGTGGTCGGCCACGGCATGGCCGGCATCATCGTGCCTCCCTGCGATCCCCCGGCCCTGGCCGAGGCGGTCGCGGAGCTGCTCGACTCGCCGCAGCGGTGCGCCCGGCTCGGTGCGGCCGGGGCGCACCGGGCGCGCCAGTTCGACCAGGAGTCGGTCACGCGCCGCCTGCTCGACGTCTACCGGCTCGTCCTCGCCCACAGCCGCGGATGAGCGCGTTCATCCATCCCCCGGACGAGGACTTCCTCGGCCGGTTCGTCGCGCGCAACCCGTGGCTGGGCGCACGGCAGGCGCTGCTGGCGCGGTGGCTGGACGATCCGACGGACCGCGAGGAGATCGCTGCCCGCCTGGCTGTCCCGCTCGGACGACTGCTGTACTCGTTCAACGACACCGCCCCGCTGCAGGAGCCGGTCCGCTTCGGCTACCGGCGCACCGGCTACGCCGTCGTCGGCATGGCGGGGGNGTGCGACGACATCGTGGGCGGGCGCTTTCCCCGCTTCGGCAGCCCGGTGACGCTGCGCTGCTTCCTCGACCCCCCGGGGCTGCTGCCCCGGGGGATGCTGGAGGCCGCCGACTGGAACTTCATGGACGCCGGCCGGGACGGCTTCCTCGGCTACTGCTACGGCGTCCGGCACGGGGACACCCTCTACCTGGCCGGCCTGCAAAGTGACCTGGCCGCCCGTTACGCCTATCTCTTCCAGGCCCACGGCGGGCGGACCCACGTGCGGGNCGGCGAGGAGGNGGTGCACGGCGACACCACGGTACTGGCGGCCCGGNGGGGNTCGCACGTGCCGCTGTTACGGCGGACCTTCCAGCGCTACTGGATCGACGTCCTGCTCGCCGGGGTACTGGCCTGGTCGGTGCAGGACGGCGGGCTGGACGCCGTCGGCGTGCTGCGGTTTCCGCTGACCGAGGCGGAGGGACGGTCGGGACATCTGGTGCACCGGGTGTACCGGGATCTCCCGGACCGACTCGGCTGTTCCCCCCGCACGGTGGTGGTCGGCGCCCGGCGGCATCCGTACCAGGTCGCCCGTCTGGAGCAGGTGGCGGACTACCTCGGCGACCGGTTCGCCGCGGTCACGCTCGGCCCGACCAGTTCCCCGATCGGGACGCGACCGGTGGCGTAGCGCTCCGCGAGGAGCCGATGGGCCACCCGTAGCGCGAGCGCCTGGATGGTCAGCGTCGGATTGACCCCGCCGGGGAACGGCAACAGGCCGCCGTCGGCTACGAAGACGTTGTCCGCGTCGTGCAGGCGGCCGTCGGGCCCGGTCACGCTGGTGGCCGGGTCCTCACCCATGCGGCAGGTGCCGTGCAGGTGCCCGCTGCCGAGCGCCCACCCGGACGCCTCCCGCACGATGACGTCGCAGCCGGCGGCCCGCAGCAGCGCCTCGCCCTGCCCGAGCATGTACTCGGAGCGGGCGAGGTCGCGCGGATGGGCCTGGTAGTCCATCAGGACGTCGGGCACGCCGTGGGCGTCGGTCCCCGGCCCCAGCCGGACCCGGTTGCCCGGTTGGGGTTCGTCCGGTACCAGCGCCTCGATCCGCAGCAGGTGTTCGGTGTCCCGTAACCGGTAGGTCCGCTCGGGCCGGTTCTCGTAGAGCAGGCCACCCAGCCCGCCCGGCGCCGCCGGGTCCTGGTAGAGGTCGGTCACGCAGCAGGTGGAGATGGGTCCCAGGCCCATCAGCCGGCTGCGGGCGGGCGCCGAGGTCGGCTCGTGGNAGTACCCGACCAGATATTCACCGATCTTGAAGCAGAGCCCCCGGCCGACCATGTCGTGTGAGTTGCCCAGCCCGGCCGGATGCCGCACGGTGGTCGAACGCAGCAGCAGCGCGGCAGTCTGCACGGCGTTCGCGCACAGCACGAAGTGCCGGGCCCGCAGGACGACGCGCTCGCCGTCCGGCATCCGGACGCACCGCAACGCGGTGGCGTCGCGACGCGCGTCCCCGAGCAGGGCCTCCGCCTTCAGCCCGGTGAACAGGCGTGCGCCCGCGGCCATCGCCGGCCGCAGGAAGCGGTCCAGCGCGTCCCCCTTGGCGTGGATCGGGCAGCGCCGTGAGATGCAGGGGGCATCCGCGGCGCACACCGGGCGACCGCGGTACTCGATGCTGTTGACGCCCAGGGGGGTGGGAAACGGTGCCCAGCCCATGGACCTCGCGGCCTCCGTCAGCCGCCGCCCCTCCGCCGTGGTGGCCACCGGGGGCAGCGGATACGGCCTGGACCGGACCGGCAGGCTGGGGTCGCCGTCCGCGACACCCGCGACGCCGATCAGATCCTCGACGGCGTCGTAGTAGTCCGTCAGCTCCGCCGGCTCAAGCGGCCAGCGCAGCGGCAGGTCGGCCCGGCCCAGAACGGTCTCCGGGTCGAAGTCGAGCGGGCGGTGGCGGAACAGGACCCCCCCGAAGAACAGCGTGCCGCCACCCACGTTGCAGGTCGTCCAGGGTGAGCCCACCTTGGCCCAGGTGCCGTTCTCCTGCCGCACCCAGGCGGACTCCCCCGCGGCCAGCACGTCGTCGTAGCTGTCCTCGTCCGTGACGAACCCACCCTGCTCCACCACGGCCACCGACAGCCCGGCCCGGGCGAGCAGCCAGGCGACGACCGAACCCGCCGCCCCGCTGCCCACCACGCAGATGTCGTACTCGTCCGCCAGCTCCTGCGGGGTGGGAGCCGGTCCGTAGCCCGGTGGGACCATGCCTCGCCTCATGCCCGAGCCGCGCCGAGCGGGTCCTTCCGCTCGCTGGCGGACGGCGGGGCACCCGACATGGCGCCGACCGGCTGGGCCTCGCGGGNGTCGGGGNGCTCGGGATCGAGCATGGGCAGGTTGTAGGCGAAGATCTTGCCGGTGCGGAGCTGGATGCGGCTCCACTCGTCCGGGTAGCGCTGCGGGAAGATCGAACGCCGCTGACGGGTGGCTCCCGCCAGCAGCCGCTGCTGCTTCCTCGGGGGCGCCGCGGGCGGCGCCGCTCGGAAGTCCTGCTCGCACAGGTCGATCAGCGCCCGGGTGTCCGCCCTGATCCCGTCGGCCAGGTCACGCGCCGCGTCGCTGGCGCTGCTACCGGACTCCCTGGCCTGCCAGTAACGCAGCACCCGCAGGCCGTGACCGAGCATGCCGGTGTTGATGCCGCCGCTGGTCAGGTGGTGGGAGTTGCCGAAGGAGTCGCCGGCCACGACCGCGTTCGCGGCCACCAGGGCGTCGAGCCCGATCCGCTCCGTCACGGTGAAGAGCTTGGGGCCGTAGGAGAGCTGGTTGTACTCGATGGCCCGGCGTGGGATCTCCGTCAGCTGTGCCGTCTGGTCCAGGAAGTAGCGCCGGAGCAGGAACTGATGCCCGGCGAAGTAGGGCTTGGAGTCCTTCGGCGTCCCGGCCGGGACCAGGCCGGCCTGGATCGGGTCGAACGTCTTGTACGGCGGGACCTCCAGCATCGTCCAGCCGATCTGCGCGTCCTCCTCGTGCCCCACGCACCGCTGGTGGACCCAGTACTCGTTGCCCGCCTGGTCGAACTCCGACGCGCGACGGACACGGATCCGGTCGGCGAGGTAGATGTCGACGTTGCCGACCAGGAAGTCGGCCTCGGCCGGCACAGGGCCCCGCCCGTCGCCCCGGTCCACGCACACCGTCTCCTGACGGAATCCCAGCCGGGCCGCGTCCGGGCTGTCCAGCCCCTCGGCAATCATGATCAGCCCGGGGGTGCCGAGGTCGACCGTCTCGCTGTACGGCACCCGCACACGGCGGAAGGCACCCCGGTAGTCCAGCTCGCGCACGGCCTCGACCCGGACCCGCACCCGGCCGTCCGCCGTGCGCTCGAAGCCCCGTTCCGCGACCGGGGTCCGGCGCAGCGCCGAGGGCAGCCACCGGCGCTCGCGGTCGGAGGACTCCGACGTGGCGACCCGGTGGTAGGGCAGGACGCGCACCCGCGGCAGGGCTTCGCCCCGGTCCCGGTCGATCTGTTCCAGCCCCTCCAGGTACCGGCGGAGCATGACGAGCAGTTCCTCGGCCCCGACCTGGAACATCGACTGGCTGCCCAGCACGTCCGAGAGGTCGTGCTCCAACGCCGCGGGGTCGAGCCCCTCCGGGCCCTCCAGGGGGTCGAGGACGTTGATCTCACGATGCGCCCGGCCCTCCCGGTAGCGGTCGTCGATGGTCTCGTAGTGCCGGGCGAGACCGCCGATGTGCGCGTCCGACTCGAAGCCGGTCACCACCTCGTCGCCCCGCACGGATCCTGCCCTGGTGTGCCGGGAGAAGAAGCAGTCGGCCAGTCTGAACGGCCGGCCGTCGCCGAGGCGCGGCAGCAGATCCTCGCCGTACCGCTCCAGCATCATCGAATCGATCATCGCGAGGTGGTGGTAGATCTCCTCGCGCATCGTCCAGCGCATCACCGACACGTAGGGCGAGCCGCGCAGTTCCACTCCCACTGCACGCCTGCCCATGGCCACCGACCAGAGCATGGCCATCATGTTGGTTCCGCCCAGGCCCAGAGCCAGGAAATCCGGGTCGGACAGGCCGGTGTGGTCCTGGGTCAGACGCTGCGAGGCCCGGGCCCGGTCGAGGGTCTTCGGTACGCTCGTCGGCACCGCCGGCCTGAGGAACAGCACCGTCAGCACCAGCGCGACCAGGCTGGCCCCGCTCCCGATCCAGAAGGCCAGGTGATATCCGCCGGTCAGGGCCTCGGCGTGCGTGCTCCCCCGCGAGACGAGCGTCGTGGTGCGGTCGGCGGCCACGGTCGCCAGGACGGCCAGGCCGATCGCCGGTCCGACCTGCTGGGTGGTGTTGACAAGCCCGGAGCGCAGTCCCCGGTCGGCGGCGGTGGCATCGGCCATCACCATGGTCAGGGAGGACGGGTACCCGAGGCCGGCGCCGGCGCCCAGAAGCACCATGGCGGGCAGGACGTCGCGCCAGTAGTCACCGTCCGCCGGAGCAACGGCCAGCAGGGCGAGGCCCGCGGTGATGAGCAGGAGGCCGGGCACCAGCACGGTCTTGGGGTCGATCTTCTCCATCAGTCGCGGCGTCGCCTTGAGGGAGATCACGGCCACCATGAGGGCGGTGGGCAGGAAGGCCAGCCCGACCTCCATGGCGCTGAGCCCCAGCACCTGGCGCAGGTATAGGGTCCCGAGGAAGAACATGCCGCCCATGCCGGCGATCATCAGCGCCTGCACCATGTTGGCCCAGGCGACGTTCCGCGCCCGGAAGATCGACAACGGGACGAGCGGATTGCGGGCCGTCCGCTGCCGCACGACGAAGGCCGCCAGCAGGGCTGCGCTGATCCCCACCAGCGCCCAGGTCAGCGGTGTCGCGCCGTCGGCGAAGCGCACGATCGTGTAGACCGTGAGCATCAGTCCGCTCGTGATCAGCAGGACGCCCGGGACGTCGATGCTGCGGTCGTCGAGCACCACTCGTTCGTCGTCCACCAGCCGCGCGCCGAGCGGCAGGACCAGCAGGCCCAACGGAACGTTGATGAAGAAGGTCCAGTGCCAGCTCAGCGCCTCGGTGATCCAGGCCCCGAGCAGCAGCCCCAGGGCGGCACCGGCGGAGGAGACGAACGCGTACAGGCCGATCGCCTTGGCCTGCTCGATCGCGTTGGGGAAGGTGGAGACGACCAGACCGAGCACGACAGCCGCCGCCAGCGCACCCCCCACCCCCTGAACGAAACGGGCGGCGACCAGCGTCTCCGGGTTCTGGGCCAGGCCGCAGACGAGGGAGGCCGGCGTGAACAGCGCGATTCCGGCGAGGAACATCCGCTTGGCGCCGACCAGGTCGCCCAGCCGTCCGGCGAACAGGAGCAGTCCGCCGAACGGGATCAGATAGGCGTTCACCACCCACGAGAGCCCGGCGGCGGAGAACCCCAGGTCCTGGCCGATGGAGGGCAGGGCCACGTTCACGATGGAGGTGTCGATCACGATGGCGAGGGCGCCGGTGCAGAGCACCAGCAGGGCCCACTGCCGTTCACGCAGGCTGCGGTAGCGGCTCACGATCAGGCGCCGCGACTGGACGGTCTCGTTCAGGCTCCCGAACGAGTCGCCCTTCGGCTGGAAGATGCTCACTGAGCTGCCACCTCGGCCATCGCACCGTCCATCCCGCCCATGGCACCGCCCGGCTGGACCATGCAACCGCCCATCCCGGCCCCCATCCCGGCCGTAGCACCGTCCTGCTGGGCGTCGGCAGGATCAGGCAGCCCACCACCGCCGCGCACGACCGGGTGGGTCATCGGGATCGGGGGCAGGGCCAGGGCGTGCATCCGCCCGCTGCGCACCAGCAACCGGCGCCAGTCCGACGGGTCGAGCGGCACCAGGGTGTGCCGGTGACGGCGGGTGGCGTCGATCGTGGTCGCCCGGGCGGACGACCGGTGTCCGCCGGCCGCCTCGATCGTGGCGATCCGTTCGGAGCCGAAGTTGATCGGCAGGGCGGTGCTGAACTCCTGCGCGCTCACCGCGAACCAGTCGTCGGTGTCCTGCTTGATGCCGTCGGCCAGGCCGCGTATGGCCTGCTCGTGGGGCACTCCGGCGTCCCGGGCCTCCCAGTACAGCTTGACGCGGTGCCCGTGACCGATCATGCCCGTGATGGCGCCGCCGCTGGTGAGGAAATGGCCGTTGCCGAAGGTGTCCCCGGCGACGACCCCGTTGGCCGCGACCTGGGCGTCCACCCCGGCCCGCTCGACCAGGCTGAACAGCTTCGGACCGTACGGCATCTGGATCCTCTCCAGTTCCGACACCGGCATCTCGCAGATCTGCGAGACCTGGTCCAGGTAGAACTCCCGCATCAGGTGCTGCACGCCGGCCCGGTACTGCTTGGACTTGCGGTAGGTACCGGGCGGCACCAGGCCGGACAGGATCGGGTCGAACGTCTTGTAGTCGGGAACCTGCACCAGGATCCAGCCGACCTCGGCGTCGTCCTCATGCCCCACCGCGATCTGCCGCACCCAGTACTCGTTGCCCTCCTTGTCGAAGTCGGAGGCGATCCTGCGCCGCAGCCGGCCGTCGACCAGCACCTCCAGCAGGCCGGCGAGNTAGTCGGCCTGCGCCACGACCGGCCCGCGGCCGTCGTGGTGGTCCACCAGCACGTCCTCCTGCCTGAAGCCTAGGCGGTCGGCGTCGGTGCTGTTGAAACCCTGCGCGATCATGAACAGCTCGGGAATCCCGATGTCGATCACCTTGCTGCCCGGCACCCGCACGCGGTGGAACCTGCCGTTGTAGTCCAGCTCCCTTACCTGCTCGATGCGGATGGACTTGCGACCGCCGGAGGCGTCCCCGAATCCCTCCTCGCGGCGCAGCCACTTCAGATAGCCCGCGTCGCTCCCGGTCCCGGTGGTGACCACCCGGTGGGACAGGAACAACCGCACCCGCGGCGTGACGCCCCGGGCCAGGTCCATCCGCTCGACCCCTTCGAGGTAGCGGCGCATCAGCACCATCACCTCGGAGGCCGCGCTCTGGAACGTGGAGGGCCCCTCCAGCGCCTCGAGGGTGCTGCGCCCCACCCGGGTGGGGTCGGGCCGGCGCGGGGGCTCCGGCGGCGTCAGCACGGTCACCGTGCGGTGCGGCTTCCCGTCCTTCCAACGGTCGTCGATGAACTCGGTGTGGAAGATCCGGCCGCCGATCCGCGCGGGCTCGCCGACCAGCGCGTCCAGGAATCCGCTGACCACCTCGTCGGCCGTGACGGCGCCGGCGGGCGTGTCCGGCCGGTAGAAGCACTCGGCCAGGATGAACAGGCTCCCGTCGCCCCGGNGGGGGATNCCCGCCTCGCCGTAGCGCTCGAGCATCATCTGGTCGATCAGGCCGAGGTGGTGGTAAAGGTCCTCGCGAATGTTCCAGTGCACGCCCAGCGAGGGGTCACCCCGCAGCTCGACGCCCACCACCCGCCGGCCCAGGGCCAGCGACCAGAGCATTCCCATCATGTTGGTGGCGCCCAGGCCGAGGGCCAGGAAGTCGGGATTGAGGACTCCGGTGGTGTCATCGGCCAGGCCCGTGTCCTGGACGGTCTCGTCCAGCCGGGCCCAGGCCTGCCGCCGGGGAACAAAAGAGTTCAGGACACGACGAACGTCCACGCCCATAATTCCTCCATGACAATCTGCCAGATCGAGGTTCAAGAGCGCGGAGCGCGCCTCCACGGACGGCCGACAGCCAGAAGGTCCGTGGAGCGTTTACCGCCAACCGGTCCGCCCCAGCCAACTTGGTCCCGACGGTACCTACGCCTCGAATCGAACGTCAAGGGCGCCGTCTTCTACGCGACACCGGGACCCTACCGATCCCGCCCGCCCACCAGGCTCTTTCAGCCGACGTTCGGGCCGGTGCCACCATGNTGCCCGAGCGCATCAGTCCCGACCCGAGATGGTTGCAGGAGAAAAAATGGTGGACGTTTCGCTCCCCGCTGGCTACCGTGCCAAAGGAGAAGGACGTGCTTCGGGTGGACCGACGTGGGGGGGCAATGACACGGAGCGCCAATGACACGGGGGCCAAGAATGACGTGGGGGCCGATGTGGCCGGCGGCATCGCGATCTGGGACCGTTTCCCCCCGACCCAGAGAATGGTCATCAACTACACTCTGACCTGCAATCTTGCGTGCGATCACTGCATTGTGGAGTCGAATCCGACCCGCCGGGAGCGGCTGACCCTCGACGAGGTCCGGTCCGTACTCGAGCAGGGGCAGCGCACCGGGAAGCGACACGTCACCTTCAGCGGGGGCGAGGTCTTCCTCTACCCACAGGTCATGTGCCAGGCCATCGCCCACGGCGTCCGGCTCGGCTATGTCGTCGACGTGGAGTCCAACGCCTTCTGGGCCCGCAACCCCGCCCAGGCCGAGGCCAGACTGCGGCCCTTCGTCGAGGCCGGCATCCACGGCCTGTCCCTCAGCGCGGACGTCCACCACATGCGGTACTTCCCCGTGGAGCGACCGATCAACGCCGCCCGGGCGGCCCGGGCCAGCGGCCTGGCCACCGAGATCCAGTTCTGCACCTCGGCCGACGAACAGGCCGACGAGCAGATCAGGGCGGCCCTGATCGCGGCCGGCGAGCCGTTCGTGGTGCTCGAGCTGCTCGATCGGGGCCGCGCCCGGGAGATGCACCGGATCTGGCGGGGACGTCCGGTCACCGAGCTGCCCGACTGCGACGATCTGACCACCACCGTGCACGCCACCGGTGACGCCTATGCATGCTGCCAGCTCGACATCGGCGTCGACGACATGAAGCGGACGCCGGTGTTCCTGGGGCCCGTGCGCGGCCCGGGATCGGACCCGGCGGAGCAGGCCCGGCGGGAACGGCTCGTGCACGCCTTCCACGACCCGCAGTCCCCAGCCTACTTCCGGACCATGGTCGCCGAGGATCCGCAGTTCCAGGACCTCGCCGACGCGCGGTTCACCAACATCTGCGATTTCTGCCTGCGGGCCCTGAGCGACCCGGCCCGGGTGGCGGCCCTGGAACGGGTGCTCGCCCGGGCCGGACGGACCGCGTGCTGATCACACCGTCCCGGATCCGGGTGCCCGAGGACGTCCTGACCGGACTGCGGCAGCGGATCGCGCGGGTGCGCTGGCCGCAACCGGCCCCCGGCCCGGCCTGGTCCCAGGGCACCGACCTGGCGTTCCTCCAGGGAATGCTCGCCGACTGGGCCACCTTCGACTGGCGTGCGGCCGAGGAGAGAATCAACGGCGGGNACGACCAGTTNGTCGCCGAGGNGTCCGGGCTGCGGGNGCACTACGTCCATCATCGGGTGCCGGGGGCCGACGGTCCGCCGGTCATCCTGACCCACGGCTGGCCGAGCAGCTTCGTGGAGATGCTCCCGCTCGTCGACCGCCTGCGCGACCCCGCGGCGTACGGCATCGACGCTCCCGCGCGGGATGTCGTCGCCGTGTCCCTGCCCGGGTATCCCTTCTCCGAGCGTCCGGCCGGGGAACACACGCTGCGGGACACCGCGCGTGTCTGGCACGACCTGATGACCGGGCTCGGCTATCCCCGGTACCTGGCCGCGGGCAGCGACTTCGGTTCCGGGGTCAGCACCTTCCTGGCACTCGACCATCCCGACACGGTGGCCGGGCTGTACCTGACCGATCTCGAACTCGACCCCGTCCTGGACCCGGCCGTCGACCCGACACCGCTGTCCCCGGCCGAGCGTGCGTATCTGGACGCCGGCGAACGGTGGTCGCTGACCGAAGGCGGCTATCACGCGATCGCGTCCACCCGGCCCCAGACCCTCGCGTACGGGCTGACCGACTCGCCCGCCGGGCTGGCCGCATGGCTGCTGGAGAAGTGGCGTGCCTGGTCGGACTGCGCCGAAGGCCGGGTGCCCCGAGTGTCCCGGGAGTTCCTGCTGACCACGCTCACGCTCTACTGGGCCACCGGTTGCGTCGGGAGCACGCTGCGCGACTTCCACGACAACCGCCAGGTCCAGGAGGGCATGACGGTCGGTGACCGGGTCCTCGCCCCCACCGCGTTCGGGCGTTTCGGGAACGGCCTGGATGACCTTCGCCCGCCCCCGCCCGAGTTCGTCGGACGGCTGTGCCGCGTGGTGCGCTCCACGGTGCACGACGAGGGNGGGCACTTCCCCGCGGTGGAGGTTCCCGACCGGCTCGCCGCCGACATGCTCGCCTTCTTCGCCGAATGCNGACCCTCGGATCCCGCGCGGGGATGACCGGATGGCCCGGCCCGGCGGCCCGGCGCACCACCTTCCCGCGTCCGGACCGCGGCATCCTCCCACTACAGGCCGTGCAGTGACAGGCCGTGCAGTGACAGGACGTGCAGTGACAGGACGTGCAGCGCCTCCCGGCGGGCCTGGGCATCGGAGGGGTGGGGACGCCCGGTCGTGACGCTGTCCGGCGAACGTCCGTCGGGCAGCACCTTCCAGGGCGCCAGGTTGTGGAGACGGGAACTTCGTGTGAGCGGACGATCCCGCCGCCCCACACCCCCACCGCTCGCGCCCCGGGAGAGCCCGGGGCCGGGCTGGTCACCCGCGGCCGGGTGCCGGTGGCGGCCGTGGCCTCGTGACGGGTGCCGTATCCGCGGTCCGTTTTCATGGTCCGCCGCCGAACGGCCGACAGTAGTGTTCCGGGGATGGAACAGCGCGATCGTGACCTTCCGGACCTACCGTCGGCGCCGATCCCGCTGTCACCGTGAGCGACGGCGGTTCAGGCCGGTCGGATCCGCCGGATCCCGCGGACGGCGAGGCGGCTTCGGGGGTTCGGGGCACCCATCTGGTCAGCGCAGGCGCCGTCACGGCGCTGGTCGGGTTCGCGAGCACGGCCGTCGTGGTGCTGGCCGGGCTGCGGGCGGTCGGGGCGGACCCCGCGCAGGCAGCCTCGGGCCTGCTTGCCGTCACCGTCACCCAGGCGCTCGGGACGCTGTGGCTCAGCCGCCGGCACCGGATGCCGATCCTGCTCGCCTGGTCGACGCCGGGCGCGGCGCTACTCGCCTCGACCGGCGCGGTCGACGGTGGCTGGGCGGCGGCGGTCGGGGCCTTCGCGGTCTCGGCGGCCTGATCCTGCTGACCGCGCTGTGGCCCCGCCTCGGGACGCTCATCGCCGCGATCCCAGCGCCGATCGCGCAGGCGATGCTCGCCGGTGTCCTGCTCTCGCTGTGCCTCGTGCCCGTCCACGGGCTGGTGGACCATCCGGCGCTCGTCGCGCCGGAGGTCGTGGTGTGGCTGGTGCTGCTGCGGGTCGCGCCGCGCTGGGCGGTGCCGGCGGCGTTCGCCGCCGCGGTGGTGGCGGTCGGGATCTGGTTCGGCCGGCACGGCGGGCCCGACAGGCCGCTGCTGCCCCGGGTCGCGCTGACGGCACCGACGCTGAACTGGGCGTCGATGCTCTCGCTCGCGGTTCCGCTCTACGTCGTCACGATGGCCTCGCAGAACGTGCCGGGTGTCGCGGTGCTGTCCTCCTACGGGTATGCGGTCCCCTGGCGGGAGGCGATGACGGTGACCGGGGTCGGCACCGTTCTCGGCGCGTTCGCCGGCGGCCACGCGATCAACCTGGCCGCGATCACCGCGGCGCTCGCCGCGAGCCCCGACGCGCACCCCGACCCGCGACGACGCTGGGTCGTCGCCCACCTCGCCGCCTGGACCTTCCTCGCCCTCGCCCTGCTGTCCACGCTCCTGGTGACGGTCGCGGCCGCCGCCCCCACCGGCGTCACCACGGCCCTCGCGGGCCTCGCCCTCGTCGGCACACTCGCCTCGGCGCTGACGTCGGCCCTGGCCGACCCGGCCGAGCGGCAGGCCGCGGTCGTCACCTTCGTCGTCGCGGCCAGCGGCGTCACCCTCGCCCGCGTCGGCGCCGCCTTCTGGGCCCTCGCCGCCGGCCTCCTCGTCCGCGCCGCCCTGCGCCGCGGCCCCNCCCCCGCCGGTGCCCCCGCGCAACGCTGACCGGCACCCTCCCGGACCGCAGCCCGCGGGGCAGGGCATCTCACGTCTGCCGGGGCGCCGGTGTCGGCCACGGTCAGGCGCCGTGTCCCGGAGCTTCCGGGCCGAGCGGCGGGCGGGTCACGGGAGGCTCCAGTCGACCGGCTCGGCACCCTGGCGGCGCGGGAGGTCGTTGGCCCGGCTGAACGGCCGGGACCCGAAGAAGCCCCGGTCGGCCGACCGCGGTGACGGGTGGGCGGACTCGATGGTCGCGGCACCGTCCAGGAACGGCCGCAGGCTGCGGGCCTCGGCACCCCACAGGATCGCGACCAGCGGCCTGCCCCGCCCGGCCAGCGCCCGGATGGCCTGTTCGGTGACCGGCTCCCAGCCTTTGCCCCGGTGCGAGCCCGGGCTGGCGCGGCGCCGTCGTCAGCGCCCGGTTCAGCAGCAGCACCCCCTGGCGCGTCCAGCCGGTCAGGTCGCCGGTCGAGGGCCTCGGCACGCCGACGTCCGCGCACAGCTCCTGGAAGATGTTCAGCAGACTGCCCGGCAGCCGGCGCACCTCGGGTGCCACCGCAAAGCTGTAGCCGATGGCCATTCCCGGGGTCGGGTAGGGATCCTGTCCGACGATCAGCACCCGCACGTCGTCGAACGGCTGCTGGAAGGCCCGCAGGACATGCGGGCCGGCCGGCAGGTAGCCGCGCCCGGCGGCGATCTCCGCCCGCAGGAAGTCGCCCATGGCGCTGATCTGCCCCGCCACCGGTTCGAGGGCATGCGCCCAGCCTGGCTCGACAAGGTCCCGCAGTGGTTGCGCCGGCATGGCCGGCCATGCCTACTGCGCACCACCGACCGCCCCTGCCTACGCCCCACCGCGGCCGAACTTCCAGCCGGGAATGTCGCCGATGGCCGATGGCCGATGGCGTGGTGGCGTGGTGGCCGGTGGCGTGGTGGCCGATGAGGCGGCGGGTGTCCCGTGCTGTCCCGGGGCCCGGGGAGGCCCGCTGCGCCGTCGGCCGGGTGGCGCCGTCGGGCGTGGTGGCGCTCGGCGGTGCCGGCTGTCCCCGCGGGGGCCGGGTCGCAGAGGCCGGGTCGCAGAGGCCGGGTCCGCGGGGGCCGGGTCGCAAAGGCCGGGTCCTCGACGTGGGCGCGTTTCCCGCCGCCGGCCGTCAGGCCGGTTTCGACGCGACACCCTCGTAGGCGAAGCCGACCAGGGCAGTTCCGGCCATCGGGTATGTCCTGGCCGACTCCAGGGTCAGCCCGGACCGCCCAGCGCACCTTCGCCACCCAGCCGGGCGTCGTGTAGTCGACGACGGCATCGGCCCCGAACTCGACCGCGACGTCCGCCTTCGCGGGACTGCCCACGGCAGCAATCACGGTCGCGGCCCCGGCAGCCTTGGCCCGCTGCACCAGAAGCGAGCCGATCCTGCCCGCCGCCGCAGTGATCAGAGCGGACTCGTCGGGCCGGACCTGGATGGCCGACACCAGGCCGACGGCGATGGCGCCGGCCTGGAACACCGCCACAGCGGACCCGAGGGTGAGCCCCTCGGGCACCTCGTAGACGCTGTCGGCCTCGGCCAGGGCCAGCTCCGCGTNCCCGCCGGTCATCCCAGCCGTGCTCGCCACCACCCGCTTGCCGGTCAGCGACGAATCGACGTCCGGTCCGACGGCGGCGACCCGGCCGCCAACCTCCAGGCCCGGGATGTACGGCTTCGGAAACGGATACCGGCCGGACCGCACGATGACGTCGCCGTAGCCGACCCCGGCCACCTCGACAGCGACCAGCACCTCGCCGACCGACGGCTTGGGATCCTCGATTTCCTCGACCCGCGGGACCCCCGGCGGGCCGAACTCCCGCACCCCCGGGACGAGTGAAGCGATGGCGCCACGCTGATCCGCGACATCCAACCGTGCCAAGATCGTCTCGCACGGCTTGTAACAAATGACTGGGAGGGCCAAAATTGGTCCTGTCGACCTGTCGGGACGCTCAGAAAGCCAGGTCATCCCAGGTGATGGTGATCGGGATGGGGTTGGTGATTTCCGGTGGTCCGCCGGCCTCGTCTTTCATGAGGGTGCCGAGGTGTTTGTAGAGCATGCTGGCGCGGTCGAGGGCGTAGCGTTCGATGCTGGTGACGCCGTCGTTGTCGAGTCGGATGATCCAGTAGTGCTGGATGCCGGCGCGGGCGTATTCGCCGAGCTTGTCGGTGGTGTCCTGGGTCTCTGAGCCGGGCGAGACGATCTCGATGACGAGCAGGGCGTGTTCGGCGCGGAGCCGTTCGCCGCGGTCACGATCGAGGCAGCGGTAAAGGATGACGTCGGGCCGGCGGTTGAGCAGGGGGATGTCGCGGAGCCGCAGGTCGACGTCGTTGTTGACCGTCAGGCAGCCGTACCGGCCTGACTTCACGGCGTTCCGGGCGTGCCGCTCCAGCAGGTTGGCGAGCCGCCGTCCCGCGGTCTGGTGGTCCGGGGCGGGAGCCTCACAGAAGATGATGTAACCGTCGACGATCTCGATCGACCGGGCGATCTCCTCCGACAGCGCCTCGTACTCGGCTGCCGTCACGCGCGCGGGCTGCGGGCGCAGGTCGCGCAGCCAGCTGTCCTCTGGCAAGGCCGTCGTCACCATCGCCTCCCGGGCGGATGAGTCGTCACGCGTCCAAGACGTCGGTGGGACGCGACCATCCGATCCCAGCGTAGATCCTGGGCTCGCGTGGACGCGCATCGCAAGGCAACGCGACCGCGTCGAAGCCGCAGCCGCCGTCGGGGCGCCCCTCCGCGGCAGGGCCGTGCCCCGGACCGGCCACGGCCGCGCCGGTCTGTGACCACCGCTGGGTGGTGTGATCTCCTCGACAGGATTGCAACCAGA
The DNA here is from genome assembly GCF_000732115.1 of Frankia sp. CeD. Taxonomy (NCBI): domain Bacteria; kingdom Bacillati; phylum Actinomycetota; class Actinomycetes; order Frankiales; family Frankiaceae; genus Frankia; species Frankia sp. CeD. The sequence continues at coordinate 34,015 of NZ_JPGU01000008.1, read as the reverse complement.
CGGATCTCTGTACAGAGGAGTATTCGACGTTCACGGTCGCGCGTGACGTGCGTCGATGCAGCTCAGCACACCGCATAGCCGGATAGTCCTCATAATCCTCCGGTCGTGGGTTCGAGCCCCACCAATTTTTTGATCATTCCTCCGACCTGGGTGGATGCGGTTTACGATCTATCCCTTTGAGATCCAGGGCTGTGGAACGATCCTGGTCAGGACCTCGACAGGTGGTCCGAGCCCCGCCTGGACGACCAAACCCGCAGGTAGATGCCCAGATCTAGGGCCGCCGGGGCTTCTGTCGAGCAAGGTCATCCCGCGCCGCCGCGCCCGCACTCGAGACCGGGAAGTGGATCCCTCCGTCAAGGTCACCCGCCGTCCAAGGTCGGCGCGGGGATCACGGAGCGTGCCCGTGCAGGGTCGTCAGATGCCTGCGGCAGGCCATGAACCCACTCATCCTCTGATGACTCTGCGTGTACATCGGCGTCCACGAGTTCCGTCGCTGTGGCTCGACTGATCGCGCGGCCACACCACGCGGAGTGCAGGCCGTTTCGCCCCATGCGTGGCTTTCGGGGCACATCAAAGGACCACGCATGGGGCGCCGATGCTTCTCACCGTGACCAGCGGCGGTGACGTGATTCATCTGGCTCGCGCGGTGGACTCGGCGTCATCTGGCCGGGNGGAACATGGGGNTGGGCCAGGCATGGTCCAGGGCGTGTAGTGGTTGGCGGGTAAGGATCGATCGGCTATGAGTCCGTCCGCTGGTAGGTGGTGGCCCTGCCTCTGCCGCCGAGTTGAAGGATCAGCCCGCGGCCGCGCAGGTTTCGCAGGGCCTTGCGGATGTTCGGAGCGGACAGCCCGAGCTCTTCGGCGAGGTCGCTGACTGTTCGTCCCTGACGGGTCAGGGCCTGGTAGACGCGACGCTCCGTGGCGCCCAGCGGGGGCTCGGCGGTTGCCACGGGCGTGGCGGNCGCGNANTNGNNNNGGNTGACGGTGAACCGGATGCCGCTGTCCACGTAGTGGGCTGACGGCAGGCCACAGTCGGCGAGAGCCTCGGTGACGGTGGGAATCCCGCTGGCGAGGGCTTCGATAACCCGAGCTCCGGTCTGCGCAGAGCGGACGTGCTGGCAGATCGCGACCAGGCTGGCGTTGCGGGCGGAGGTCACCGCGTCGCGTCCGAGCCGGTCGACGGTGATGCCNTACAGGCCGCCGGGATTGGTCACTACCAGGCGGTCCCGCAGAAGCCGCACTTCGACGGCCAGCCCGGCGGACCAGTGATCGAGGTCGCGGTGGATCAGCGCGTTGGCGACCAGCTCACGGAAGGCGACGAGTGGGTAGATCGGACGGTCACGAACGCTGCCGTCCATCTCGGCGACGATGGCGGTGTCGAAGGTATGTCGGGCCCAGAGCAGCGCCGCGTCGAGCATCCGCGGGACCGGTCCGCTGATGGTGACCTGGTTGCGGGCCCGCGTTGCGGCGGAGCCGGTGGGCAAGGGCTGCGCGGCGGCTTGGATGACGTAGCGAGGGAACCACTGTTGGGGATGGACCCCGAGAGCGAGCAGTCCCGCGACAGTTGGCTGCCCGCCATCCATCGTGACCCCAGCCCGGCGTAGGAGCTCGGTGTCGTCGGGAAAACGGCCGAGCCCGGCCGGGTCGCGTTCGCGGACNGCGAGTAGAAAAGCATCGACGAGTTCGGTGTCCAGCTCGTCGATGGTGGCGTCCTCGACAGGTGAACGGTCGAACAGCGGTGGCTGGCGAGCGGCCAGGAACCCCTGTTCCTCCACGTCAGACAGGGCGTAGTCGCCGTCGTAGCCACGTAGGTACGCCCTGCCGGTCGCGGTGACGCGACAGGGCTTGGTCGACCGGTCGCACTCCTGGACCTGCGCAACCACGACCGCGGCCCCGTCAACCTCCCCGTCTTCGATCGTGAGACGGACCGGCGGTGTGAATGCCCGGGCCCTGGCAGCCAGGCCCTGCTTGAGTACCTGCGGGTCGCTGAGCTCGACGGGGCGGAACCCGGCCCGCTCGTCGAGTCCCAGGATGATGGTCCCGCCCCCGGGCTGATTCGCCAGCGCGCTCAGCGTAGAGGTCAACGAGGCGGGTAACCCGCCGGCGGCAGACTTGACCTCCACCTCGGTGGTGTCGCCTCCCGCCGCGCGCAGGAAGGCGATCGTCTGGCTCACGTCACGTGGCACACCCAAATGTAACCACGACGGAGTTACATTTGGCGTGTGGCGGTTACATTTGGCGGTTGTGGCTCGCGCCCCAAGATCGGAGAACATGGAAGATCGACGGCGGGACGGTCGACACTGGCTGCGAGGGGTACCGACCGGCCGCCCTCCCCTCGATCGCAGGAAGGTCGACGCGACCACGACGCCCAGCGGTCACGATCATCGGGCGGTCTGGAAACGGGCGGCCTGGAAACGGGCGGAACCGCCCGGCGTAGACGAGGAAGAGCTTGTCCGGGATCCGGGCCGGTGGGAGCCGCACGCCCCTTGCCGGATTGCGGATGATCCGGGTACGTCGGGCGGCCGGTTGACTCCACGACTCGTGACGCTATCCGATCATCACCCACCGGCCCGCGAACGCCACACGATCACCAAACAAGATCTACAAGGCCGCCGCGCAACCGACGTGAACAGCTACCCTGTGCCAGGTACGCAGCTTGCGTGGNCCGGTGGTAGGACCGTGGTTCTGGTCGTTCCTCAGTCGCAGCCTTTGAGCATCTCGTAGAGAACGGTCCAGTTCTCGGTGCCGCGGCCCGCGGTGACGGCCTGGTCGTAGTGCGCCTTGACGGCTTTGGGCAGCTGTGTGTCGATGCCGGCCTTCTCACTCGTCCACACGATGTGGTTCGCTGTGGCGCCCATCATCCGTGCCGTGCTGAGGTCGCCGGGGTGTTCGCCGGCCTCCAGGCGCCGGGCCAGGTCCCATCCGTCTCCGATCATCGTCGGGATGTCGGTGAGGGTGTTCAGCGCGCCGGGTAGGAAGTCGGCGGCCGGGACACCGGCGGCGGTGACGAGCGCGGTGGCGTGGAGCAGGCTTGACAGGGCGGTGAGGAAGACGTCGAGGTGCGCCTGGTAAAAGAGCTGGGCCAGGCCTGGGTCCTCCCCGAGGTACCGGGGCTCGCCGATCAGTCTGAGCGTCGGTTCGTGTATGTCGAATACCGCGCGGGGCCCGCTGTAGAACACATGTGCCCCTGGACCGCCGACGGCGGGAGCGGGCACCATGACGCCTCCTGTCACGAAGCTCGCTCCGTGTCTGGCCGCCCATCCCGCCGCATCCCGGGAGGCATCGGGGGTGTCCGAACTGAGGTTGACCAGGACCTTGCCGGCAAGGACAGCGGAGGGTCGCGAACTTTCGGCGACCGGGTCGAGGATGTCGTACATCGCCTGGTAGTCGGTGAGGCTGAGGATGGTCAGCTCGCTGGCGGCGACCGCGGCTGTCGCTGTGGGTGCCAGCGTGGCGCCCCTGACGATGAGGTCGTCGGCGCGCCCCTCGGTGCGGTTCCACACTGTCACCGGATGGCCGGACCGCAACAGGGACGCGGCCATTGCCCGACCCATCGGGCCAAGGCCGACGACCGTCACAGGAGACAGACCGCCCTCGCCGCTCATCGGGAGCTCCTGAGCTCTTCGAAGATGCGGGCGGTGCCCTGCTGGCCGTATCCGGCGGTAATCTGCCGGCGCACGATGTCGTGGACGGGCCGCAGCACCTCGACATTGACGCCCTGGTCCAGGCTGGCCGTCACCAGCGATTCCAGCGCGGCTTCGGTGAACTCGACCACAGAGTGCACCGACCGATGGTCAAGCAGGCAGGCGACGACCACCCCGCCGCCGATGATCGCCTCCTCGACGGTCTCGGCGACGGTGGCGCCACGATCGCCGAGAGCCCGTGCTCTGCCTGGAGTGTGGTTCCACACCACGGTTGGTCGGCCGGCGTCGAGAGTCGCGGCGGCGAGCGCGCTGCCCATCGCGCCCANGCCCAGGAAGGTCGTACAGGTCGTCATGGATTGCCCTCGCTCCGCTCGGTGGTCTGACTGGCGTGCCGTCCCGACTCTCCGCCCGAACCTTCCCCACCGGCAAGTACCTACAATTTTGTTCAATACTTACCAGGAAGTAAGTGGCCAGCTGAGGCGAGGTTGAGGGTCTGATGGCGACGAGCGCGAGGCGCGGTCCCTACGTCTGCGGCATAGACGCCGGTATGGACGTGGTGTCAGGGAAGNGGAAGTCGCTGATCCTCTGGGAGCTGAACAACCACGGAACCCGGCGGTTCGGAGAGCTGCGGCGCGGCCTTCCCGGCGTCAGCGAGAAGATGCTCATCCAGCACCTGCGCGAGATGGAGGAGGACGCCCTGGTCCATCGCGAGGTGTATCGCCAGGTCCCGCCCCGGGTCGAGTACTCCCTCACCGAGCATGGCATCTCACTCAACGAGGCCCTCCGCCCGCTAGGCGAATGGGGGAAACGACGTTGCGAGCGCCTCGCCGTCGAGGACGCGCTCGAATCCGCGTAACCGGCCGCGCCTCGATCACCACGATCCCCACGATCATGGTGACGAGGCGGACCGGAGCCGCCGGAACCACCAGGTTTGCGGAACGCACGTTCGACTCGGATACGGATGGTGCCGGCTGGGCGGTCATCGGGCACCGCCGCTGGTCGGCGCCCGGGTCCCGACGGGCGAATGATGATTTCAGGACCCATCTGGGCGGCGTCCNTGCTGACCCCGCGGACCGCTCCGGTCGTGTCGCTGTCGCCATGGGCGTAGAGGGTGTATGGACGGCCGATCGTAGCTTCCAAGATCGAATAGTAGACGACGTCGCAGAACTACCGGAAAGTCGGATCCATCAATTGATTACGCGGCGCGTCCGCGAGGATCGGGAAGTGAAACGTACTCGGAGTCGCGAGCCACCTCAAGCGACAACAATGACCTTGACTCCAAGCGCGTCATAGGTCCCGCGTGCGCGAGCATCCCTCGTCGCGAGGGCCAGGCCGTGCTCCTTGGCAGCCAAAGCCACCAGCCCANCGTAGACGGCGCCCCCAACAATACCGACGCGACTCAACGTCGCGTGAACCTTCCGCGCATGCGGTCCGCTCAACGTNAACGGTGCAGTGAAGCGCACGTCGAGCAGACGCGCGGCGTCCGGCCCGGACAGTCTCGCGTCGCCGGGCATTCTGGTGAGTANCGAATAGGTCTCCACCAGCGCATACCCACTCAGCGCAAGCTCCCGCCCGCCCCACCATTGCACCACATCCGCGTGGTGCGTGTGCGAACGTACCAGGAGCGGAACCGCGACACTCGTGTCGACCGCAATGGTCACCTGCGGCCTGCGTCAATGAGGCCGAACAGGATGTCGTCGTCGACGGGCGTATCGCCGGCTGACACGAGCACACCATCCTCCTCGACGAGGCGCGCGGTCCTGCCGGCAGGCACGATCTGGACACCGGCGCCATAGGGCGAGATGTCCACCTTCGTTCCCGGGAACAGGCCCAGCGCCTCGCGGAGGAGCTTGGGCAACACGATCCGGCCCGCCTGATCGACAACGGCTTCCATGGGAAAACGATACCATTGTGATCCCATCGCCGGAGGCCTCGCCAGCCAGGGCGCGATGTTCCTCCGGGTCTGGAACCTCGCCCCCCACAAGGCCGGGCGAGATGATCGCGACTCCGGCGTCCGCATCCCCGCGTCGGTGGATGCGGCGGATCATTGTCGTGCGGTCGGCAAGAAGCGTGACATGAGCGGCGCGGTGTCCGGCGATGCGGTGTCCGGCGGCGCGGTGTCCGGCGGCGCGGTGTCCGGCGGCGCGGTGTCCGGCGGCGCGGGTCGAGGCCGTCAGCTCGGCGAGCAGGTCGGAATCGAGGATGGTCATCGGCGCGATCACCGGGTCCTCGGGACCCTGGAGAGCAAGACGGAGCATCTCGCTGACCGCCTGGCGCCACAGGGGGACGTCGCGGAAGTCCCGCCGAAGAATAGTCAGGTTCAGCCAGACCAGCATCGCCCAGCACCCACACACCACGATCGAGGCCCGCGGTTGACGAACGGCCCCCGGGGTCCGACCAGTCTGTGTGGCCCTCATGCGGTGGCGGTCTCCACGCACCGCCGCACGAACAGGCCGCCGTTCCCCAAGGCCGCCGATCCCCAAGACGTCGTCGAGCAGTCGCCGCATACGCTCGGTCTCTCGTCGGCGGTGCAACCGCGGATGTCAGCGGATGTCATCCGAAGCCGCCGTTGCCCAGTACCTCGGCGAACCGTCTCCGGTCAGGGCGTTTGAGGCGGGTCGGNGNTGGNGCCGACGCCNGGACCCGGTCACAGGAAAGCTGTCGCGCTCGGAGAAGCCCAGCAGCCCGGCGGTATCAGTTCTCTCGTCCAAGTTGCCGGATCCGTGGCTGCGGGCCCTCCAGCTCCGGAGCTTGAAGGGCTCCAGATCCGTAGGTCAACTAGACTTCGCCAGTACGGAAAGGATAGTGGATCGCTGGAGCGCGGGCTGTCGGCCCGCGGCGCACCGGACGCCGGGGGCGGACTCGACGCCCGGACTACAGTACCTGTGGCACGGTCGCGACTTGGCGGGCGAACTCGGTTCCGGCTGCCTCGGGNGCAGTTTGTTNATGGAGGGCTTGGGTCATGCGTCTTCATGTGGGGTGCGCGATGTGGGCTCACAAGTCATGGCAAGGGCGCTTTCTGGCGCATCCGCTCCCGCCTCACGAACGCCTGCGAAACTACGCCAGCTGGTGCAACGCGGTCGAAGGGAATGCAACGTTCTATGCGACTCCGGCCAGGAGCGCCGTGGCCTCGTGGGCGCAGCAGACCGACGCCGACTTCCGATTCGTGATCAAGCTGCCAAAAACCATCACGCACGAACGCCGCCTGACGGGCGTCGACGAAGCGTTACACGCCTTCCTGGAAGCGATCGAGCCACTCGGCCCACGGGCCCATGCCCTCTGGATACAGCTACCAGGATCGTTCACCCCGGCCGACGTCCCCGTGCTTGCCCGCTTTCTGCGCCGGCTCACCAGGTCCCACCGGTACGCTGTGGAGGTCCGCCACCCCGCATTCTTCAACGACCCTCGCGCAGCGCGACTTCTCGAAGGAGTCCTTGCCGCCGCGACCGCCGAATGGATTCCATTCGACACCACCACATTCTTTCAAAGCCCGCCAGGCAGCGATGCCGAACGAGAAGCCTGGACCAGGAAACCGCGCGTGCCGCTCCGATCGCTCGCGTTGACCGACCGGCCGATCGTCCGCTACCTCGGCCGCGACGCCTCCACGCAGACGATCAAAGGCTGGCAGCGTTGGATTGACACTGCCATCGAGTGGCTGCGCGAGGGTCGATCACCCACCGTGTTTATTCACACCCCGGACAACGCCGACGCGCTACTACTCGCCCGCTGCTTCCACGATGACGTACGGGTACGGGTNCCTGAGCTCGATGCACTGCCTCAGCCGATACCGACCGAGCCCCTGACCCTCTTCTGATCCGGACGGGCGAAGGCGCAGGGGGCGAGGATGAGGGATGATGCCAGGTTAGGAGGCGCCGCCGGTCCGGAGGTGGCTGGAGGGGACGGGGCGGATATGACCCGTCTTCTGTTCGTGGAGGACGAACCGCAGCTGCTGCGGGCCATGCGAATCACCCTGCGCGCTCGGGGGTTCGAGGTACGCACAGCGCTGGACGGCCGGCACGCGCTGTCGGAGGCGGCGTCGTGCCCACCCGACCTGGTCATTCTGGATCTTGGCTTGCCCGACATGGACGGCGTTGAGGTCATCCAGGGGCTACGGGCTTGGACCGGGGTTCCCATCATCGTGTTGTCCGGTCGCGCCTCGGGCCACGACAAGGTGGCCGCGCTCGACGCCGGCGCCGACGACTACGTCACGAAGCCGTTCTCGATCGACGAGTTGCTGGCCCGGGTCCGGGCCGTGACCCGCCGCGCCACCAGCGCGGAATCGGTGACCGTTGTCGACCTCGGCCGGTACCGGATCGACCTCGGCGAAAAGCGAANCAGCTCACGAGACAGCGCCGACGCCGACGCCGACGCCGACGCGGGCAGCGGTCATGAGGATCCATCCGCGACCGGTGGAGAGGACAAGCCGGACGGTCCACGCCTCACCCCGACGGAATGGCGGCTGCTGGAAGCACTGGTACGCCACCCCGGCAAGCTCGTCAGCCATCAGCAGCTGATCAGCCAGGTCTGGGGTCCCGGCGTGGCGGACGACAGCTCCTCGCTCCGCCTCTACATCAACAAACTGCGTCGCAAACTCGAACCCGACCCGACCCGACCCCGCTACCTGACCACCGAACCGGGCCTGGGCTACCGCTACCAGCCGTAACCACCACGCCTCATTGGCACTCACGGTGGCGTCCGGACACCCCGGCGTCCGGACACCCTTCGCGGGGATCACCTGGACAGGGCGGGGCGGACCGGCCTGGTCCCCGCCCGGGCGGCTGTCCGTGGACCACCGAGAGGTGTTCTGCGTCTCATCCGGGTTGTGCACACCGAGTTTTACGCGGGTGCGGATCTCGTCCGGGTCGGATGCCGTGTGAGCGCCGTGTTGAATTTTCGGGATTGGGCGTCATTGGACCGTTAGCTTCGCTGGTCCGCTGGCGGCAAGGGCTCGATACTGGCACCTGCCATCAGGCCAGGACACCGGCCAAGGCGGCGACATTTGTTCCGATCTCATCCAGATCCGATCTCATCCAAAGTAGAAGGCAGGAGTTCCGTGCGTGACGTTGTCTTCGTACTGCTGACCCTTGCGGTGTTCGCGGTACTCGGGCTAACCCTCAAGGCGGTGGAGAAGCTGTGAGCGTGGAGAACATCGCCGGCCTGATCCTTGCCGTAGCTCTCACGATCTTCCTCGTGGCGGCTCTGCTGTCCCCGGAGCGGTTCTAGATGGGCACGAACGCCGCAGGCGTCATCTTCATCGTCTCGATGGTGCTGGCTCTTGCCCTGACTTACCGGCCATTTGGCGACTATATGGCCCGGGTGTATATGAGCGGGAAGCACCTGCGGGTGGAACGCGGTATCTACCGGCTGGTCGGGGTGGATCCGGACGCCGAGCAGCGCTGGTCGGTGTATGCACGCAGCGTGCTGGCGTTCTCGCTCGTATCGGTGCTGTTCCTGTACCTGTTCCAGCGGGTGCAGAACCACCTGTGGCTGGCGCTGGGCCTGCCGGCGGTCAAGCCGGACCTGGCGTGGAACACGGCGGTCAGTTTCACCACGAACACGAACTGGCAGGCCTATTCGGGTGAGTCGACGATGGGCCATCTGGTCCAGATGTCCGGTCTGGCGGTGCAGAACTTCGTGTCCGCCGCGGTAGGCATCGCGGTGGCGATCGCGGTGGTGCGCGGCTTCGCCCGGAAGAAGACCGACCAGCTGGGAAACTTCTGGGTGGACCTGGTCCGCACCGTCGTGCGGATCCTGCTGCCGGTCTGCGCGCTCGCGGCGATCGTGCTGATCGTCGGCGGCGCGATCCAGAACTTCCACGGGAACACCACGGTCCCCACCCTGGCCGGGGGGGAGCAGGCGGTCACCGGGGGTCCGGTCGCCAGCCAGGAGGCCATCAAGGACTTCGGCACCAACGGCGGCGGCTTCTACAACGCCAACTCCTCGCATCCCTTCGAGAACCCGACCTCCTGGACGAACTGGTTCGAGATCTACCTGCTGCTGTCGATCGGGTTCGCGTTGCCGCGGACGTTCGGCAAGATGGTCGGCAGCACCCGGCAGGGGCTGGCGATCGTCGCGGTGATGGCGGTGCTGGCGCTGGGCAGTCTGGGAGCCAACGAGGTGTTCCAGGCGATCCACCACGGCACGGTGCCGACAGCGGTCGGGGCGGCCCGCGAGGCTACGGAGACCCGGTTCGGTGTGCCGGATTCGGCGCTGTTCGCCACGGGGACGACGCTGACGTCAACCGGGTCCGTCGACTCGTTCCATGACTCGTACACCAGCCTGGGTGGCGCGACGCTGCTGTTCAACATGATGCTCGGCGAGGTCGCGCCCGGCGGCACCGGATCGGGACTCTACGGCATCCTGGTCCTTGCAGTGATCACGGTGTTCGTCGCGGGTTTGATGATCGGACGAACGCCGGAGTACCTGGGCAAGAAGATCGGTAGTCGNGAGATCAAGTTCGCCTCGCTGTATTTCCTCACGATGCCGGTCATCGTGCTGGTCGGCACCGGCCTGGCGATGGCGCTGCCGGGGGAACGGGCGGGGATGCTCAACAGCGGGCCGCACGGCCTGTCCGAGGTGCTCTACGCCTTCACCTCGGCGGCGAACAACAACGGCTCGGCGTTCGCCGGCATCACGGTGAACACCGACTGGTACAACACCGCGCTCGGCCTCGCGATGGCGTTCGGGCGGTTCCTGCCGATGGTCTTCGTGTTGGGGCTGGCCGGATCGTTGGCGAAACAGCAGCCGGTGCCGGAAACCGCGGGAACACTACCGACGCATCGCCCGCAGTTCGTCGGCATGCTAACCGGCGTTACCGTGATCATCGTCGCTCTGACCTTCTTCCCGGCGCTCGCGCTCGGGCCGCTTGCGGAGGGTTTGCACTAGATGTCCACCTCGACCATTGCGGGTACGCCGGTTCCGGCGCCCGCGCCGACCCCGCCGCCGGCTCCCCGGCGAGTGCAGGGGGGGCTGCTCGACCCGACGATGCTCCTGCGGTCGACGCCGGGCGCGCTGCGCAAGCTCGACCCGCGCACGCTGTGGCGCAACCCGGTGATGTTCATCGTGGAGATCGGCGCGGTGTTCACCACCGTCCTGGCGATTCGGGACGAGACCGCGTTCAGCTGGCTGATCACGGTCTGGCTCTGGCTGACCGTGCTGTTCGCCAACCTCGCCGAAGCGGTTGCGGAGGGCCGCGGCAGGGCCCAGGCGGACGCGCTACGCCGCACCAAGACTGACACGATCGCCCACCGGCTGCGCGACGACGGCCGGCTTGAGGAGGTGCCCGCGCCGCGGCTGTGGCAGGGCGACACCGTCGTCGTCGAGGCCGGTCAGTTCATCCCCGGGGACGGCGACGTCATCGAGGGGATTGCCAGCGTTGACGAGTCGGCCATCACCGGTGAGTCCGCGCCGGTGATCCGGGAGTCCGGCGGTGATCGCAGTTCGGTGACCGGCGGCACCCGGGTGCTGTCGGACCGGATCGTCGTGCGGATCACTCAGAAACCGGGCGAGAGCTTCATCGACCGGATGATTGCGCTGGTGGAGGGGGCGAATCGGCAGAAGACCCCGAACGAGATCGCGCTGAACATCCTGCTGGCCGCCCTGACGCTCACCTTTCTGCTCGCTGTCGCGACCCTGCAGCCGTTGGCGATCTTCTCGAAGGCGCAGCTGCCGGGCGTGCCGGACACCGGTGCGCTGAACGGCGACGGCCTGTCCGGGATCGTGATGGTGTCACTGCTGGTCTGCCTGATTCCGACGACAATCGGCGCGTTGCTGTCCGCGATCGGCATCGCCGGCATGGACCGGCTGGTCCAACGCAACGTGCTGGCCATGTCCGGCCGGGCCGTCGAGGCCGCCGGCGATGTCAATACCCTCCTGCTCGACAAGACCGGGACGATCACCATTGGCAACCGGGAGGCACGGGCCTTCGTCCCGGTCGGCGGCACATCGGAGAATGACCTGGCCAGCGCGGCCCAGCTGTCCTCGCTCGCGGACGAGACCCCCGAGGGCCGCTCCATCGTCGTGCACGCGAAGAACACCTACGGCCTGCGGGAGCGCGGTCCCGGCGAGCTCAGCCACGCCCGGTTCGTGGCGTTCACCGCCCAGACCCGGATGTCCGGGGTCGACCTCGATGCGATCGACGGGGGGGGCGAACCGGCAGGTGCGCAAGGGAGCGGCCAGCGCGGTGATCACCTGGGTGCGCGATCTTGGTGGCGCCGTGCCCGCGGAGACCGGGGAGATCGTGGACGGCATCTCCGCTTCCGGTGGCACCCCGCTGGTCGTCGCCGAGGCCACCGATGGCGGCCTGGCCCGCGTCCTGGGCGTGATCCAGCTCAAGGACGTCGTCAAGCAGGGCATGCGTGAGCGGTTCGACGAGATGCGCCGGATGGGCATCCGCACCATTATGATCACCGGTGACAATCCGCTGACCGCCCGGTCGATCGCCGAGGAGGCGGGCGTCGACGACTTCCTCGCCGAGGCCACGCCCGAAGACAAGATGGCCCTGATCAAACGAGAGCAGGCCGGCGGCAAGCTCGTCGCAATGACCGGCGACGGCACCAACGACGCCCCTGCGCTCGCCCAGGCCGATGTCGGCGTGGCGATGAACACCGGCACGTCGGCCGCCAAGGAGGCCGGCAACATGGTCGACCTCGACTCCAACCCGACGAAGCTGATCGAGATCGTCGAGATCGGGAAGCAGCTGCTCATCACCCGCGGGGCGCTNACCACCTTCTCGATCGCCAACGACATCGCCAAGTACTTCGCGATCATCCCGGCGATGTTCGCGGCGATCTACCCCGGGCTGGACGCGCTCAACCTCATGCGGCTGCACAGCCCGCAGTCGGCGATCCTCTCCGCCGTCATCTTCAACGCGCTCGTCATCGTCGCCCTGATCCCGCTGGCGCTGCGCGGCGTCCGTTACACCCCGTCCAGCGCGTCGGCGATGCTGCGTCGCAACCTCTACATCTACGGCGTCGGCGGTCTGATCATCCCGTTCGTCGGGATCAAACTCATCGACCTTGTCATCCAGTTCATCCCGGGAGCCCGGTAACCATGCCTGCGACCCGACTTCCCTCCTTCGTGCGGCAGCACCTCGCCGCCTTCCGCGCACTGCTCGTGCTGACCGTGCTGACCGGCATCGCCTATCCGCTGGTCATCACGGCCATCGCGCAGCTTCCCGGGCTGAAGGATAAGGCGAACGGCTCGTTCGTCACGAACGCCAGCGGCCAGATCGTCGGCTCAGCCGAGATCGGCCAACTGTTCACCGACGACAAGGGCAACCCGATTCCCAAATACTTCCAGTCCCGCCCCTCGGCGGCCGGCGACGGGTACGACCCGACGTCGACGTCCGCGTNCAACCTCGGCCCGGAAAACATCGTCGACAGTTTCGACGACCCGGCCACCAAGGACGAGGACGAAAGCAGCCAGAGCCTGCTCACCCAGGTCTGCGCCCGCAGCAAGGCCATCGGTGACCTGGAAGGGGTCGACGGCCGGCGTCCCTTCTGCACCGCGAACGGCGTCGGCGCGGTCCTGTCGGTGTTCCGGACCGGCGGCACCACCGGACCGGTCACCCGGGTCGTCAGCATCAACGAGGAGTGCCCGGCCGCGCCCTTCGTCGCCACGTACCAAGGCGTCAAGGTCGAGTGCGCCAGGTTCGGCGAGGACTACTCGGCCGGCGTCACTGCGCCGGTCAAGGGGCCGGGTAAGGGCACGGACAACCCGGTCCCGCCGGACGCGGTCACCGCTTCCGGCAGCGGCCTCGACCCCGACATCTCCCCGGCCTACGCCTACCTGCAGGTGAACCGGGTCGCGAAGGAACGCGGTCTCGACCCGGCCACGGTCCACGCGCTGGTCCACGACCACGAAGACGGTCGGGCGCTGGGCTTCATGGGCGAACCCACGGTCAACGTCCTCACCCTGAACCTGGCCCTCGACAGGACGACCAGGTAGCTGGACTGGCCCGGGTGACGCTGGCCCGGGGGCGGTGCGCAGGACCCGTCCCGCGCACCGCCCACTGCGGCCGGGGCACTTTCCCAGACAAACTCCCGGGTCGAAGCTATGGACGGAACGCTCAGCCCCGAGGACNCCCCGGCGGAGGCCTCACGATGGTTCGCNCCCTGCCCGCCGTACCGCTCGGTTCACTGCCGGGAGACGACGCGTGACCAGCGTACTCGTGGTGGACGACGACCCACGGCTGCTCCGCGCGCTACACATCACCCTGCGCGCCCGCGGCTACCAGGTCACCGTCGCCGCGGACGGAAGCCGCGCGCTCGCCGCCGCCGCCGAACACGAACCCGATATCATCCTGCTCGACCTCGGGCTTCCCGACCTCGACGGCGTTGACGTCATCCACGCCCTGCGCGGCTGGACCGCCGCCCCGGTCATCGTGCTCTCCGGACGCGCCGGCAGCAGCGATAAGATCGCAGCGTTGGACGCCGGTGCCGACGACTACGTCACCAAGCCCTTCCGGGTCGACGAACTGCTCGCCCGGCTGCGCGCCGTCGTCCGGCGCNCCCCGCCGCCCACCGAACCGCTCACCGTCGCCCTGGGCGACTATCTGATCGACCTCGACGCACGGCGCGTCACCCGCAAACCCGACAGCGCCCGCCCGGACGGCCCCGCCGAGGTCCGGCTCACCCCCACGGAATGGCACCTGCTCGACGTCCTGGTCCGCCACCCCGAAAAGCTACTGACCTACCGGGATCTGCTGCCCCGGGCCGGCGGGCCCGCACCCAAGGAGCAGAGCCACTACCTGCGCCAGTACATCGGCCGGCTGCGCCACAAACTTGAACTCAACCCGGCACAGCCCCGCCACCTCATCACCGAGCCAGGCATGGGCTACCGGTTCCAACCATGACCTTGTTATCCAGTCATGACCTTGTTGTCCAGTTATGACCTTGTTGTCAAACTATGACCTCGTTGTCTGTTGACCGTCCCGCGATCTCAGGCCGCACCGTCCGCCGGCTGGGTAGAATCGCCGACCGTCGCGACCGGCAGCGCTACCACCATGGTCAGGCCCCCGCCGGGGGTGTCCTCCGGTGTCAGGGTGCCGCCCATCGCCTCCGTCAGGCCTCGGGAGAGCGCGAGGCCCAGCCCGATGCCGCTGGCGTTGTCGGTGTCGCCCAGCCGCTGGAACGGCGTGAACGCCTGGTCACGGTCCTCCGCGGGCAGTCCAGGCCCGCGGTCGATGACCCGCAGCTGGATCCGGTCGTGCAACGCACTGGCGGTGATCAGCGGGGGCTGGCCCGGGGGNGAGTAGCGGGCCGCGTTGGACAGCAGGTTGGCGATCACCCGTTCCAGCAGCGCCGGGTCGGCGTAGGCCAGCGGAAGGTCGTCCGGGACCGTCACAGCCACGTCGCGAGCCGCCGGGCCCAGGTCGCGCAGCACGCCGGGAATCACGTCGTCGAGCCCGACCGGGGCGGGGAACACGCTCAGGCGTCCAGCCTGCAACCGGCTCATGTCGAGCAGGTTCTCCACCAGCCGGGCCAGGTGGTCCAACGCTTCCTCAGCGGTGGCGAGCAGTTCCGCCTGCTCCTCGGCGCTCCACTCGACCTCGTTGCCGCGCAGGTTCGCGACTGCCGCCGAGGCCGTGGCGAGCGGGCTGCGCAGGTCGTGGCTGACGGCAGTGAGCAGGGCGCGGCGGGNGCGGNCCGCTTCGGCGNGNGGNCCNGCTTCCGCTGCCACCTGGGCCAGCCGTCGCTGTTCGAGGGCGACCGCGGCCTGCGCGGCGAAGGCGGTGAGTACCCGGCGGTCCGCCGCGGGCAGCGGCCGGCCCCGCAGGACCAACGTCAGGTTCTCGCTGACCGGTACCTCCGTGTCGGCCTCGTCCGGCCGCAGGCATGGGTCGGGCCCGGCGCTGTCGACCACCCGCCAGCCGTGGCGGTCTGCCTTGCGGGCGCCGTTCTGACCGCCCTCGGCCGCGCGTTCGAGCAGGGCGACCGAGGTCAGCCCGAACGTCTCCCGCACCTGCGTGAGCAGCGCCGGCAGTGCCTGCTCGCCGCGCAGCACGCTCCCGGCCAGGGTCGAGAGCATCTCCGCCTCCGCGGTGGCGCGTACCGCCTGGCTGGTCCGCCGGGCGGCCAGGTCGACCACGCTGCTC
>NZ_JPGU01000008.1:0-18269 GCF_000732115.1 Frankia sp. CeD | reverse complement strand
CNCCGCAACCGCCAGGAACGCCAGGAGCGCGAGAACGTTGTTACTCTCAGCGACGATGAAGCGGTGTACTGGTTGGATGAAGTAGTAGTTCAGCAGCAGCAAGCCGCCGACCGCGGCCAGCAGTGCCGGCAGCAGGCCGCCCACCAGCGCCACAGCGACCACCACGATCAGGAACCCCAGCACGTTGCTGGTCAGGTTGAGACCGGTCCGCTGGTGCGTCAACGCAAGGGTCAGCAGCGGCAGCAGCACGACCGCGGCCAGGACACCGGCAAGCCGCCGCCGGAGGGTCAGCCCACGGGCCCGGCGGGGCAGCAGCCGCCCCTTGCCCACCTCCTCATGGGTGACCAGGTGCACGTCGATCGGCCCGGACAGTTTCGTTGTCGTGACGCCGATACCAGGGTCGATCATGTGGGCCAGCCTGCCGCGCCGGCTCGCGCCTAGCACGAGCTGGGTCGCGTTCTCCGCTCGGGCGAATTCAAGCAGCGCGATGGGAATGTCGTCCCCGACCACCTGGTGGTAGCTGCCGCCCAGGCTCTCCACCAACACCCGCTGCCGGGCCAGGTGCGCGGGCGACGCACCGGCCAGGCCATCGGATCGGGTGACGTGGACCGCGAGCAGGTCCGCACCCTTGGCGCGATCCGCGATCCGCGCCGCCCGGCGGATCAGCGTGTCGCCCTCAGGGCCGCCGGTCAGTGCGACAACCACCCGCTCCCGCGTCTCCCAGATGCCGGAGATCTGGTGCTCGGTGCGGTAGTGATCGAGCTGTTCGTCCACCTTGTCGGCCAGCCACAGCAGCGCCAACTCCCGCAGCGCGGTCAGATTGCCGACTCGGAAGTAGTTGCCCAGCGCGGCGTCGATCTTGTCTGGGCCGTAGATGTTGCCGTGGACCATCCGCCGCCGCAGCGCCTCCGGTGTCATATCGACCAGTTCGACCTGTTCGGCGGCGCGTACCACTGCGTCCGGCACGGTCTCCCGCTGCGGGACTCCGGTGATCCTTTCCACGACGTCGTTGAGTGACTCCAGATGTTGGATGTTCAATGTCGACAGCACGTCGATGCCCGCGTTCAACAGCTCGTGGACGTCCTGCCAGCGCTTGGCGTTCCGGCACCCCGGGACGGTCGTGTGCGCCAGCTCGTCGACGAGCACCACCGCTGGCGCGCGGGCCAGGATCGCATCCACGTCCATCTCGGTAAAGGTGGCACCGCGGTAGGAGACCGTGCGGCGGGGCATGATTTCCAATCCGTCCAGCAACGCGGCGGTCCGCGGTCGCCCATGGGTCTCCACCAGCCCGACCACGACGTCCGTTCCGCGTGCCTTGCGCCGCTGAGCCTCACAGAGCATGTCGTAGGTCTTGCCCACCCCGGGCGCCGCGCCGAGGTAGATCCGCAGTCTGCCGCTCGCCATACGTCCCAGTTTCCGCGTACGAGCCGCCGCTCACGAGCCTGCGGNGCGATACGTGACCAGCTGATCGAGGCAGTCGGAGCGGGCTGCGCGATCCACACCGGCGGCAACCTCACGCTACGTGGGCCAGCCGACGCCCTCGTTCTCCGCGCGCTGGTCACGGCCACCGCCGCTGCCTGAAGATCACGTACGGCATAATGGACACCAAGGCCATCAGGCCGAGCGCGAACGGGTACCCGAACTCCCAGGGCCGCGCAGAGATCGCGCTACGTTGTGATCGGTGACGGCTTGTAGCCGTGCTGTGAGGTGGCTCGCGGCGCCCTGGGTGACGCGGCGCGAGCGAAGCGCCGCTTTCCCCACGCGTACCCGACACGGGTCGCGCGCACCAGCTCCGCACACCCAGATACCGGTTCAAGGAACACGGCAAAGATCGTCGAAATCGAACGATTGATTGAAGATTAGTAACCTTCTTGCGCTCTGACGTAACTTGTGTTTCGCTTCCATTGATTCCGTCAATCTCCCGATTTGGGGCGTTATTTCGTTTATTCGGGCAAGGGGGAGACCTGGTGAGCGCGCTCTGGGATGCGGTAGGCACCAACGCCCGCCCGAAGACGGCACTGCACCTGCCGTTCGAGGGACGATCCGTACCCGTCACGCAACTGCTGGCCGACGCCGAGCGGACGGCAACAGTGATCGCCGGCCGGCGTCGCGTCGGCATCCTGATGGCCAACGGCGAACCCTGGCTGCGCGGGCTGCTCGCGTGCTTCCGGATCGGGGCTGCCGCGGTGCCCATCGCCCTCCCCGTGGCGTTCGGGAGCAGCGAGGGCTACCAGAAGCACCTGCGCCGCGTCATCGAGGACGCNGAGCTGGAGACCCTGCTGGTGGACGGCCAGAGCGCGCACCTGCTCAGCCGGCTCGGAACGTTGCCGAACGTCCGGCTGGACGACATCACGGAGGTACCCGAGATCACGGAGGTACCCGAGCCGGCCGGGCCGGTCGGTGAGAACCCGGCCGACGAGTTCGCGGTGATCCAGTACACCTCCGGTAGCACCTCGGCGCCCAAGGGCGTCGCGCTGACCGCCGGCACCATCCTGGCCGGCCTGGCGGCCATAGCCGACGGCCTGGGCCTGACCGAGACCGACGAGATCGGCATCTGGCTGCCGCTGTTCCACGACATGGGCCTGTTCGGCATGCTCGCGCACCTGGCCAGGGGCTGCTCAGTCAACCTCTGGCGCACCACCGACTTCCTCCGGGACACCCGCGGGTGGCTGGCTGGCGCGGCGGCGTCCGGCGCCAGCGTGCTGCCCATGCCCAACTTCGCCTATCAGCGCATGGTCGACGCGGTCGAAGCCGGCGGCGCTCCCGACGGACTCGATCTGTCCGGGTGGCGGGCCGCCTGCAACGGCGCCGAGCCCGTGCGGTGGTCGACGCTGGAGGCATTCAACCGGGTGTTCGGCCCGTACGGGTTCCGGCCCGAGGCGATGCTTCCGTGCTACGGCATGGCCGAAGCCACGCTCGTCGTCAGCTGGGCGACGCCGAAGGACCTGCCGTGGCACCTCACCGTCGACCGGTTCGCCCTCGCGCCGGGCGACGAGGTCGCCCGCGTCGCCCCGGAGGCCGACAACGCCCGTGAGGTCGTCGCCTGCGGTTCGGCGGCGCCGGGCATCGCCTTCCGGATCGACGCCCCGGGTGCCGGTCAGGTCGGTGAGGTCCAGATCCGTGGCGCGGCCGTGATGGGCGGCTACCTCGGGCTGCCCGCCGACCAACAGCCCTTCACCTCCGACGGCTGGTTGCGCACCGGCGACCTCGGGTTCGAGGCCGAGGGCGAGTTGTTCCTGGTCGGCCGCCTCAAGGACATGGCAATCATCCGCGGTCAGAACTACTACGCCGAAGACGTTGAGCAGATCGCGCGCCGCGTCCAGGGTTTCGACGTCCGGGCCTGCGCCGCCCTCCAGGCCAGGGACGGCGGCTTCGAGCACCTCGCGGTCCTCGTCGAGACGCCGCTCGAGGGTGCGGAGGCCGCCGCTCTGACGAGTGCCGTCGAGGCGGCCATCTCCGCTGAGCTCGGCCCCGGGGTGGCGTTCGTGCACCCCGTGCCCGTCCGCTCCATCCCGCACACCAGCTCCGGCAAGGTTCGCCGCCAAGCCGCCAGGGACCTCTACCAGAAGACCGTGAAGGACGCCTCATGAGTATGCAGACCGTCGAGGACGCGGTGGCCACCGCCCTGGCCAACCGGCTGCAGATGGACAAGGCCGACATCGACCTGGATCTCCCCATGCACCTGCTACCGAAGATCGAGTCGGTGGTGATCCTCAGCGTGGTGGTGGATCTCGAGGACGCACTGAGTGTGGCGATTCCCGACGACGTCCCGTTCGCGGCAGTTACCGCGCGTGACCTTGCCGAGCTCATCAAGGAACTCATGTGAGACTCCGCTTCGAGCCGACCCCGCCGGACCTGGCCGTCTTCGACACCACCCTCGCCGACGCGGCCACCGTGCTGTGCACCGACGAAGCCGGGGTCGCCGCGCTCGGCCTGCGGCAGGTCGACGGCCTGCTCGACTACACCGACGTCGCCAACGCGGCGCTGCACTCGGGCACCGGCACCACGGTGCCCGAACTAGCCAGGCGGCTGCTCATGCGGTTCGTGGCGGCCGAGCCGGACAGTTGGTTCGTGCCCCTGGACTGGACGGTTGCGGTACACCGGGCACCNACCGGTGAGACCTTCCAGGTGGCGGTCCCGGAGCTCGACGCCGAGGGCGTCGAGCTCCTGGACGACCCGGCTGCCGACCTGCCGCGGCCGGTCGTCGCCGAGGGTTATCAGGTCGATCCGTACCAGGTGCGCGTCCGGCTCACCGGCGAGCGTTTCGACATCGCCGACCGCCGGATCCGCGCGGCGTTCGATGACGTCCTCGGTGCCTTCGACAGCGGCGCGGTGCGCTATCAGGCGATCGCCGAGCCGCTGCGCACCGACCACCGACGGTCCTGGGATCTGGGTGTCGCCGACTGCGTCGTGGCGGGGNGGGNCCTCNCCNNCCNGCNGCGGGNCGNAGGATTCCAGGCGCGGGCCCGCCGCGGCTTCCTGCTGGGCCTCGTCGGCAACGACCACGGCTGGTGCGAGGTCCACCTCGACGGTCAGTGGCGCGCCCTGGACCCGGCGTTCGCCTACCTCGCGGCCGAGCATGGCCGGGACGGCGGGGCGGAGTTCCGGGCGGCCTGCCGTGGCAGCCGGTTCAACCGCCTGCTGCCGTGCGCCGTGGCCGAGCCGGCCGCGCTGTTCCTGCGGCCGGACGGCACGCCGCCGGCGGCGTGGGCCTTCGGGGCCGTGTCCTCACGTCTTCGGCGCGCTGTCGTCAGCCGAGCCTGAAGAGATCTGAAGAGACCTGAAGAGAGTGGTCATGAAGTCAGACACGATGGCGAAGCTGGCTGGTGGCTGGGCCGTTCCGCTCGGCGGGGACGCGCTGTTCACCTGGGACTACGACGCCGGCACCGAACAGATGCTGAACCTGTACTCCCGCGGCAAGCAGCGCCAGTGGGACGCCGAGACGCAGCTGGACTGGAGCCACGACGTCGACCCGGACAACCCGCTCGGCCTGCCCGACGAGTTCATCTGGATCGCGGGGACGCGGGTATGGGAGCGCCTGCCGGAGGCGGAGCGGACCACCGTCCGCCAGCACATAGCCGGGTGGCTCTATTCCCAGTTTCTACACGGTGAGCAGGGCGGCCTGGTGTGCTCGGCTAAGGTCGTCCAGGCCGTGCCGGACATCGCCTCGAAGTTCTACGCCGCCACGCAGGTGATGGACGAGGCCAGGCACGTCGAGGCGTACCAGCGCATGCTGCAGGCAAAGATCAAAGTGCACTACCCGATCTCCACCGGTCTGCGCGGCCTGCTTGAGGCGATCATCGGTGACAGCCGCTGGGACATCACCTACCTCGGCATGCAGGTGATGATCGAGGGCCTGGCGCTGGCGGCGTTCAGCATCCAGCGCGACCGGATGCGCGATCCGCTGGCGCAGGCGCTCAACGCCTACGTGCTGCAGGACGAGGCGCGTCATGTCGCGTTCGGACGGTTGGCACTGCGCGACTACTACAGTCAGCTCAGCACCGCCGAACTGCGTGAGCGGGAGGATTTCGCGGTCGAGGCGTGCTGGGTGCTCAAGGACCGGTTCGTCGGCGAGGAGATGTGGCGCAAACTCGACTACGGCGCCGAAGAATGCATCGCGCTGGCCAACCGCTCGCCCGCCCAGCGCGAATTCCGGCGCCGGGTGTTCACCCGGATTGTCCCAACGCTGAAGGACATCAACCTGTTCGGCCCCAGGATGCAGGAGAGCCTGCGTGAGCTGGGCGTCCTCGGGTTCAGCCGGGTCGACGGGGCCGAGATAAGCGCCGAGGACGAGCGGATCGCCGACGAAATCGCCAGGCTGGAGTTTGCCACTCGGCAGCGGGAAGTGTCCGCGGTCATAGCCGTCGGCGCCGGGTCCGACGACGGCGACGACGACTGCGAGGACGAGGGATGACCGAACTGACCGAAGCCACCGACCCATACGTCATCTCCACCGAAGCCGGTGTGGAGCTGCTGGCGGGCGCGCCGTGGAAGCGGATCGCGGTGATCGGTGACAGCATCTCGACCGGAATACNCGAAGCTGTGCCCGGCTACCAGGATCTGTCCTGGGTGGACCGGATCAGTGCCGTGCTGCACCGCATTCACCCTGACCTCGACGAGATTCGACTGGCCAAACGCGATCTGACGCTGACCGAAATCCGCCAGACGCAGTTGCGGCCGGCCCTGGATTTCAGGCCCGACCTGGTGTTCCTCTCCGGCGGCGGCAACGACTTCATCAGGCCGGGCTTCGATCCGGTCACCGTGCGCGCCGAGCTGACCGAGATCGTTTCCAGGGTCAGGGTGACCGGTGCCGACATCCTCACCATCGGGATGCTCGATATCAGCCAGGCGGGCATCGTCTCCGAGAAGTACGGGGAGATGTTCAGCAAGGCGACCAGGATCGTCACCCGGATCACGCGGGAGGTGTCCCAGGAGTACGGCGCGATCTTCGTCTCGTTCACCGACCATCCGCTCTGCGCCGACGCGGGCATCTACTGCAGCGACAGGCTGCACCTCAACTGCCGCGGTCAGGCGTTCGAGGCCACCGGGAAGATGCACGGACTCGCCGCTCACCTGGCCGCGAGGAGCAAAGCCGCATGACCGACCTGACGACCTCGCTGCCGCTGGGACCGTTCGAGTGCGGCCCGGCCGCGGCCGCCGAGGCAGCCGCGGCCGTGGCCGGGCCGCCGGCCGCCCTGTACCGCCAGCTGCTGGTCGAGCAGGAGTCCGAGGCGACGCTGGTGGCCGCCCGCCGGGTGCTCGCCGCGTTCCTGCCGGACAGTGCTTCCCTGGCCAGGGAAGCCGGTCTGGCCAGGGAGGCCGGTCCGGACCGGGAGCACGTGCTCGCCGAGCTGGCCGGCTCCCGCGTGGCGATTGCGGGGGTCGCCGCTCGGCTTCGCACCGCTTCGGCTGAGACTGTGGCCGCGGTGCTGCGGCAGCGTGCCCCGCTCGCGCTGATCGAAGGCTGCTGGCTGGACACCGTGTCGCAGCCAGCTNCCCANCCCGCCGTGATTGTCAACCGGCTGGGCGTCGAGCAGCTGGAGTTGCTGGGTCGTGGCGTGGCCGAGCGCACCCTGGCCCATCAGCGCCGCCGGCTGCTGGCGGAGCACGGCGTGGTGCTCCCTGACCTGGCAGCCACCGACTTCCTGACCGCGGCGCAGGCCCGGCCGCTCACCGTGGTGACGGCCGCCTTCTACCTGTCGCTGTCCCGGCTGCCGGCCAGTTTCCTGCCCGAGGTGGTCGGCGTGCACTGCGCCTTCCGGGCACTGGGCACCGACGCCGCACTATCCGGTGTGGACGGCCCACCCGGTGTGGACGGCCCTGGGTACGATCCGGCGCCGCTGCTGGCGGAGTATCTGGCGCTTACCGAGCAGTCGCCTACCGGCCCGGCCGACCGGGCGCGGCTGCTCGCGGCGATCCAGCTCGTCGTGCGTCTGGAGAGCGCGCACGTGGCGATGCTCGACGATCTCGCGAGCTGGCACCAGGGCCTGTCACTCGACGCCAGAGTGGCGCTGATCGTCGCCAGGCACGCACCGTACGCGGGCCGCCAGCACCACAAGGTGCAGATCTCCGGTACCCCGCTGCGCGACCTGTTCGCCGACCCGGCGTTCGACGCCGCGGCGTTCATCCGTCAGTTCCGCTCCTCCAGCCAGCTGAAGCCGCTGCGGGCCGGCGGTTGCCGCTTCACCAGGGCGATCACGTTCGGTGGGCCGATGTTCGGGATCTTCGACGAGGCCGAAGCGCGCACGATCGGGCGGTGGGCGGCCGCTGTTGCCGCGGGTGAGGAACCCGGCGCCGACCTGGCTGCCTGCACCGCCGGCGACGAGGGTGCCGCTGCCTGGCAGCATGCGCTCGTGGCCGGCGACCCCGGCGACGTCCTCGCGGCCGAGCCGCCGGCTCTCGACGAGCGTCAGTTCCTGTACCGCCTGGTCAACGTCGAGCGGTTCCCCAGCGTGCTGGCTGCCGCCCGCAGCCGCGTCGAGCGGGTGCTCGCCCAGGCCGAGGGGATGTTCGAGCTGGGAGCCGCCGGACGCTACACCGACGCCAGCTGGTTCGACTACAGCCCCGAGGCGCTGTGGGAGCGGGTGGACACCCTCTACTGGACGAAGCTCGTCGAGCCCTTCCGGCCGCTGACCGACATCCCGTCCAGGAAGAACGTGATCAACAACCAGAAGCGGTTCGCGCTGGGCAACCTCGTCGACGGCGCCTGCATGCACCGGATCGGCAACACCGGCCGCTTCCACCGCCCCAGCGACGGGCCGCTGTTCGCCATCTACGCCGACGAGATGGGCCGCGGCGACATCGCCAAGAACCACATCACGCTGATCCAGCAGGCCCTGGCCAGCATGGACATCCACCTGCCGCACCCGCGCTCGGAGGAGTTCCTCACCCAGGCCGAGCTGCCCGACCTGACCTACCCGTACGCCACCTACCAGCTCAGCCTGGCGCTGTTCCCGGACTCCCGCTACGAGGAGATCCTCGGCTACAGCCTGGGGGTAGAGATGTTCGGCCTCGGCGAGCTGCGGCTGCATGAGATGGAGAAGATGCGCCACCACCGTTTCGACATCGCCTACGAGGCGGCGCATCTGTCCATCGACAACGTCTCGGCCGGCCACGCCCGCCAGGCGACCGACCTGATCGTCGGCTACCTCGACCACGTCGGCCGCACTGCCGGCCCGGTTGCCGTCGAGCGAGCCTGGCAGCGGGTGTGGCGCGGCTACGCCTCGTTCGCGTTCTTCGTCGAGCCGCAGTTGGCCAGGCGCCTGATGGCAGGGCGGGCCGCCGCATGAGCCTGGACCCGGAGCTGGTGGCGCTGCCGTTCTACGAGCAGTCACACCGCGAGCTGGCCGAGGCGCTCGGCAGGTTCTGGGACACCCGCGCCGATCTGGCGGCGGCAGCCCGGACCGGCGCGCCGGCGAAGTACGGCGCCCGCGTGCTGCGCGAGCTGGGGGCCGCGGGGTTGCTGGAGCCCGCCGACCTGCGCAGCCTGTGTCTGACGAGGGAAGCCCTGGCCTACACCGAGGACCTGGCCGACTTCGCGTTCTCGATCCAGGTCCTGGCCGCCTGGCCGATCCAGCGCCACGGCACCGACGAGCAGAAGCGGCGCTGGCTGCCCGGCATGGCCTGCGGCGAGCTGGCAGGTGCGTTCGCGCTGTCGGAGGAGCAGGCCGGCTCGGACGTCGCCGCGCTCGCCCTGCGCGCCGTGCCGGACGGCGCGCAGTACGTCCTGGACGGGAACAAGATGTGGATCGCCGGCGCCGCGGGCGCCGACGTCTTCTGCGTGGTGGCCCGCACCGGTGACGGCCCGGCCGCGCTGGGCCTGACCGCGCTGCTCGTCCCGGCCGGCACCCCGGGCCTGCGGATCGAGCCGATCGACATGGTGGCCGAACGCGACATCGCCCGACTGGAGTTCGACGGCTGCCGGGTCCCGGCCGACGCCGTCCTGGGCCCCCGCGGCGGCGGGTTTGTCGTGGCCATGGAGCTGCTCGAACGGTTCCGCCTCACCGTCGGCGCCGCGGCGCTTGGCTTCGCCCGCCGGGCCGCCGACGCCGCTTTGGCCAGGGCCAGAGAACGGGCCGCGTACGGCAGGCGGCTGTTCGACCTGCCGACGGTGAAGGCCAGCTTCGCCGATGTCGAGGTACGGCTGAACGCCGCCGCCCTCCTGGTGGCCAGGGCCGCCTGGGAGGCCGACCGGGGCGCCCCGCTGGCCAGGCACTCCAGCATCGCGAAGCTGTACGCCACCGAGGCCGCCCAGCAGGTCGTGGACGCGGCCGTGCAGGTCTACGGCGCGGCCGGGCTGGTGCACGACAGCCTGCCGGAGCGGCTGTACCGGCAGATCCGGTCGCTGCGGATCTACGAGGGCGCCTCCGAGGTGCTGCGCCTCGCCATCGCTGACGCCCTGGGCCCGCGCGGCCGGTTTCACGAGCGAATGTAAGTTCGTCTGTCCGAACGCTGAAAGCGAGCTCTTCTCATGGGGAGTAAGTCTCCGCGGTACCGCTGTGTCGGAATCGGGGCCGGACCGGCCAACCTGAGCCTGGCAGCCCTGTTGCACGGTGACCCAGGGATGCCGAACCTGGTCATCGACAGGAAGGCCGAATTCACCTGGCACGACGATCAGCTCATCCCTGGAGCGACCCTCCAAGTGTCCTTGTTCAAGGACCTTGTGAGCCTGTCCGACCCGACCAGTCCATTCTCGTTCATAGCCTATCTCCACGACCGCGGGCGAATCTACCACTACCTCAACGCACAGTTCGAAAAAGTGCCCCGCGAGGAGTTCCGTAACTACCTCGGCTGGGCCTGCAGTCGCAACGAGAACGTTGTGTTCGGCGAGGAGGCGCAGGCCGTCGACTTCACCGGCGACGCGTTTGTCGTGCAGACCGACAAGCGCGCTCTCCTCGCCGACAACGTGGTGGTCGGCGTCGGCACCGTGCCGTGGGTGCCGATGTTCGCCCGCCCGCACCTGGGCAGCACTCAGTTCCACGTCAGCGAGTTCAGGTCGAAAGCCGTCCGCCTGCGCGACAAGCGGGTGGCGGTGATCGGCGGCGGCCAGTCCGGCGCCGAGGCGTTCCTCGACCTGATCTCCCGGCCCGACAGCGAACTGCCGCACCGGGTGTCGTGGCTGTCCCGCCGGCGCAACTACTTCCCGATCGACGACTCGCCGTTCACCAACGAGTTCTACATGCCCTGCCACTCCGACTACTTTGCCGAGCTCGACCTGGCTGTACGGGCCGACTTCAACAGCCAGCAGGTGCTGACCAGCGACGGCATCTCCGAGTCCACCGCCCGGGAAATCTATCAGCAGATCTACGTCCACCGGTTCATCACGGGCGCCCCGCAGCTCACCGGGCTCTACCCCAACCGCGAGGTGGTCAGCGTCGAGGCGTGCTCGCCGGACGGCTGGAGCATCTCCGTCCAGCACAACGACCTGGCCGGCGGCCTGGAGATCTTCGAGGCCGAAGTGATCATCTGGGCCACCGGGTTCCAGCCGGCCCGGATGGACTTCCTGGCACCCCTGGAGCAACGCCTGGCGCGGGAGGACGACGAGTATCAGGTGGACGCCGACTTCGCCGCCAACTGGGACGGCCCGGCCGACCGGAACCTGTTCCTGCAAAATGCCGTCCGCACGCAGCGCGGCCTCGCCGACCCGAACCTCAGCCTCACCGCCTGGCGCAGCCAGCGGATCGTCGACCGGATCCGCGGCGTCCGGAGCAGGGGACAGGACCCGGCGTTCGCCGAGTGGTCACCCAAGACAGGGGCCCGCTAATGGGCCAAAGGGCGTGCGATTATGGCGAAGCTGCACGCCCGGAGGCCTTTCTTTCCGGGAAAATCCTGGGCCAAAGGGCGTGCGATCATGTGGACGCCGACGTCGTGGTGGTCGGTGCCGGAGTGGTCGGCTGCCTGGTGGCCACCGAGGCACTGGCCCGCGCGCCCCACCGGCGGGTGACGGTGATCGACAGGGGAGTGGTTGGCGGCGGAGTGTCCCGGTTCTCCGCCGGCCTGCACTTCCCGCGCGGTGCCACCCCACGGGTGCGGGCGCTGGCCGCCTACAGCCATCGCTGGTACGAGGACCTGCGCCGGCGAGACCCACAGGTGCCGATCCACCCGGTGGGCCTGACCGTGGTCAGCACCGACGAAGCCGCCGTCCGGGAGCACTACCTCCCCGAAGCGCGGCTGCGTCCGGCCGACCAGGGCTGGGAGGGCGACGGCGCCCACTACGCCGACGTTGGAGCGCTCACCCAACTCCTGGCCGCTCGGCTCCGCGACCGCGCGGCGTTTCGGGAGGGCACCGCGGTCACCGCCGTGGGGTCCGCACCGGACGGCGTCGTCCTCACGCTGAGCACCGGTGCCCGGCTCACCGCCGGCCGCGTCGTGCTGGCACCGGGTCCCTGGCTGGCCTGGCCGGAGCTGCTTGCCCCGCTCGGCGTCCGGATCAAGAAAGTGGTCGCCCTGCACATCGAACGACCCGCCACCCCTCGCGACCGCACGACCGTCTTCCACGACGAGGACGCGTTCCTGCTACCGCTGGCCCACCGCGGCCACTGGCTGTTCAGCTACACCTCACCCGACTGGGACGTCACCCCGGACGCGCTGACCGGGGAGCTGTCCGCCGACGACCTCGACCGCGGCCGGGCGATCCTGGATCGTTACGCCCCGAAGCTCAGCCCGTACTGTGTCTCCGGCCGCGTGTTCTGCGATGCCTACAGCCCCGACCGTACGCCGATCGTGCGCCCGGTCACCGCCGACGGCCGGGTGCTGTTCGCCGGCGCGGCGGGCGGTTCCGGCTACCGGCTGGCCCCCGCGATCGCCGCGGCGGCCGCCGACCTGCTCGACGAGAAGGACACCGCATGATCATCGACCGCTTTGGCGTCGCCGCGCTCTCCGAAGCATTCGGGATCGACATGGTCTCGGTCGACGGGCTGGGCACCGGCGCCGCCTGGGGCCGGGTCGCACCGGGCGTCGCCTCGGCGCACCACCGGCACGACGAAACCGAGCTGATCGTCATCGTCGCCGGCCGCGGCGAGTTCGTCGTGGGCTCCGAACGCCACCCGGTCGCGCCGGGCACCGTCGTCCTGTTCGAGCCGTTCGAGGCTCACGTCGTGGAGAACACCGGGGATCAGGATCTGGTCTTCCTCACCCAGTACTGGCGCGACGGCGCCCGCGCGGTGTCCTCGGCCACCCCGGTGACCAGCGAGCACGGCGACCGCCCGGTGTTCGTCTTCTCGACGCCGCCCACCCCCAACGGCGACCTCCACCTCGGCCACCTCTCCGGCCCGTATCTGGGTGCCGACGCCTACGTCCGGTTCCAACGGATGAACGGCGCCAACATCTGGCACCTGACCGGCAGCGACGACTTCCAGTCCTACGTGGTCGACTGCGCTCGCCGGGAAGGCAGGTCGAACGCCGAAACGGCCGCGCACTACAGCGCCGAGATCGCGGAAACCCTGCGACTGATGGACATCCCGCTCGACCAGTACACCGTCACAAACGCCGACCCCAGCTATGTCCCCGCGCTGAAGGACTTCTTCACCAGGCTGGTCGACTCCGGCGCGATCGCCCCGAGCGACGGCCCCGCGCTGTTCGACCCGAAAACCGGCCAATACCTCTACGAGGTCGACGTCCGCGGCGGCTGCCCCGGCTGCGGTGAGATCACCGGCGGCAACATCTGCGAGGAGTGCGGCGAGCCGAACACCGTGGTCGACCTGGCCGATCCGGTCGCCAAGCCCTCCGGCGAGGCACCCGCTGCCGGCACGGTCCGCCGCTACGTGCTGCCGCTGCATGAGCACGCGGGCACGGTGCTCGACCATCACCGCCGGGGCCGCGTCCCGGCCCGGCTACGGGAGCTCGCCGCACGACTGTTCCGCCGGGAGCGGGTCGACATCCCGGTCAGCCACCCCAGCGACTGGGGCATCACCCCGCACGAGGCGAACGGCGCCGGCCAGGTGATCTGGGTATGGCCGGAGATGGCCTTCGGCTTCCTGCACGGCATCCAGAAGCTCGGCGAGCGCATCGGCCGCGACTGGACGGCCGCCGAGCCGACCGACGACTGGAAGATCGTCCACTTCTTCGGCTACGACAACAGCTTCTACCACGCGATTCTCTACCCGGTGCTCTACCAGCTCGCCCTGCCCGGCTGGACGCCGGACATCGACTACCACGTCAACGAGTTCTTCCTCTACGACGGCCTGAAGTTCTCCACCGGCCGCCGGCACGCCATCTGGGGCAAGCAGATCCTCGACGCCGGTAGCGTGGACGCCGTGCGCTACTTCCTCGCCCGTAGCCGTCCCGAGGCGCAGCGAACGAACTTCGAGCTCGACGCCTACGAGCACACGCTCGCGACCACCCTGATCGGCACCTGGCAGGCCTGGCTGAACGACCTCGGCCAGCACGTGGCCGACCACTACGACGGGGTGGCTCCCGACGCCGGCAACTGGACCCCCGAGCACGCCGGGTTCCTCAGCCAGCTCGCTGCCCGGCTTGGGGCGCTCACCGCCAGCCTGCGGCCCGGCGGGTTCTCGCTCA
Source organism: Frankia sp. CeD (assembly GCF_000732115.1). Classification (NCBI taxonomy): domain Bacteria; kingdom Bacillati; phylum Actinomycetota; class Actinomycetes; order Frankiales; family Frankiaceae; genus Frankia; species Frankia sp. CeD. The sequence continues at coordinate 4,250 of NZ_JPGU01000008.1, read as the reverse complement.
ACCAGGCCGCCGCCGAACTGGACGCCCTGGTGGCCGACGCGCTCCGGTTCAGCCGCCGGGAACGCGTGCTGGCGCGGGCCGGCGGCATGCCGAACGAGGTGCGCACGGCCACCGCACTGGAGCTGGCCGCCGCCGCACTGCTCGCGCACGGCGCCGCGCCGGTCATGCCGCGCTTCGCCGTCCGGCTGGCCGAAGCCCTTGGCCAGCCGGCGCCCGACCAGTGGCCCAGCACGGTCGAGCTGATCCCGCCGGGCAGCAAGGTCACCCTCGCCCACACCACGTTCTTCCGCCCGACCAGCAGGAGCCTGTCATGATCAACAAACTCCTGGCGTCCACCCCGGACCGCGGGACGCTGTACATCACCAGGCTGGCCGGCACCCGCGAGGTCCCGCTCGCCGAGGTCTGGCGACTGTCCGGCCTGGTCGCGGCCAGGCTGCGCGCCCGCGGCCTCGGCGCGGGCGACCGGATCGGCATCCTCTCCGCCAACAGCCTCGAGTGGGTGGTGCTCGACCTGGCCGCCCTGCGGCTCAAGGTCGAGACCGCCGGCCTGGAACCGGGCAAGTTCGCGCCTACCCGCGAACTCATGGACCGCTACGGCCTCTCCCTCCTGTTCACCGACCGGCCGTCCGACGAATCCGGTGTCGAGCAACTCGCGGCCCTGCTCGACGACCTGCTCGACGACCTGCTCGACGACCTGCCCGACGACCTGCCCGACGACCTGCTCGACGACCTGCCCGACGTGCCCCCGCCGCCGGTCAGGTACGCCCCCGACGAGGTCACCACGATCAAGTTCACCTCGGGAAGCACCGGCACGCCCAAGGGCCTGGGCGCCACCGTCGGCAGCATCGACAGCTCGCTGGACGCCGTCCAGGGCATGTTCGGCCACGGCCCCGGCGACAATCTGCTGGTGTTTCTGCCGCTGTCGTTGCTTCAGCAGCGCTACTGGGTGTATTCGGCGCTGCTGCACGGCCACGACGTCACGGTCTGCACCTACGAGGCGGCGTTTGTCGCACTCACCCAGGTACGGCCGACCGTCGTCATGGGCGTGCCCGGCTTCTTCGAAGGTGCCCGCAGCCAGATCGAGCGCCGCACCCAGCGCACCGGCCGGGACCTCGCCGATGTGGCCCGCGACCTGTTCGGCGACCGCATCCGCTACCTCTGGACGGGCTCGGCGCCCGCCGATCCCGCCACCCTTGCCTTCTTCAACCGGCTCGGTCTGCCGATCTACGAGGGCTACGGCCTCAACGAGACGTGCATCGTGGCCAAGAACCACCCGGGCGCGCACCGGGAGGGCAGCGTAGGCCGGGTGCTGCCGGGCAAGCAGGTACTCATCGACGATGACGGGGTGATCAGCGTCCGTGCCCAGCACCCGGTGAACGGGCGGTACGCCTACTGCGAGCCCGGCGACTCCGAGCGGGTCTTCGGCCCCGACGGCACCGTGCGCACCGGTGACCTCGGATACCTTGACGCCGACGGCTTCCTGTTCGTTCTCGGTCGTGCCGACGACACGATCGTGTTGGACAACGGTAAGAAGATCATCGTCAGGCAGATCGAGGAGCATCTGAAGGCCAGCCCGGCCATCGCGGAGTGCGTGCTCTACTGCCCGGCCCAGACCGAGCTGGTGGCGGTCGTCTCGCCGGCGTCGGTGCCGGCGGACACCGCTGCCATCTCCGCACAGCTCGCGGCCACCAACAAGGCGCTCGGCGGTGACCAGTACATCCACCGGGCCGTGGTGGCCGACGAGCCGTTCAGCATCGACAACGGCCTGCTCACATCTCAGTACAAACCCAAGCGGAAGCAGATCCGAGCGGTGTACCTGCGCCAGCTCGGCGACCCGAGGAAGGGACTCCATGCTGCCTGACTCTGTGCTGCCCGACTCTGTGCTGCCTGACATCGAGACCGTCGTCCGGGAGAACCTGGCCGCGGTGCTGACCATCGACATCGCCCCCGAGGACCTGGAGCCCGCTGCCGCCCTCACCGGTACCTACGGGCTGACCTCGCTGAACAAGGTCCTGTTCCTGACCTCGNTGTGCAGGGACACGGGCATCGACATGGCCCATTTCACCGAGGACGATCTGGCCGGGATGCACACCCTGCGTGACTGCGTGGAAATCCTGTCCCGGCACGCTCCAGCGGGGGCCTGACCGGTGGNCTGGCGCACGGACGGCCCGGCCGTCCTGGACAACGACCACGTCCGCCTCGCACCCGTCACCGAGGCCGACCGGGAAGCGTTGCGGGCGATCGCTTTCGACCCGGACATCTGGCGGTACTTCGTCTTCCGGGTGGAATCCGATGCCGACTTCGAGGCGTTCTTCGACGCATCTCTCGCCGACCATCGGGCCGGCCGGCGATGTGTCTTCGTCATCACCGACAAGCGCACCGGCCGGGTCGCGGGCAGCATGAGCTATAGCAACCTGTCCGAGCCGGACGCTCGGCTGGAGATCGGCTGGTCGTGGCTCGGCCGAGACTTCCGCGGCACGGGGATCAACCGGTGGGCCAAGGTGCTGCTGCTGGAGCACGCCTTCGAGCGCCTGGGCGCGCTGCGGGTGGAGTTCAAGACCGACGTGTTGAACACCCAGGCCCGCGGCGGCCTGCGCAACATCGGCGCCGTCGAGGAGGGGGTGCTGCGCAGCTACAACCCCATGCCGGACGGGCGCCGTCGCGACGCGATCTACTACAGCGTGCTGGTCGAGGAATGGCCGATCGTGAAGAAGACGCTCGCCGAGCGCCCTAAGGCGTGCCCGTGACCGTCCTGGTCAGGGCGGACGGGGAGCCGTCGGAGCTGGGCAAGGCCCACGGGGCGGCGTTGGCGGGGCGGCTGCGGTCGTTTGTGGACGACCACGTCTGCCGGCTCGGCCGGCTGCTGCCCGACCCGGTGACGCTGGACGGACTGCGCCCGACGATCGCCCGGTACCGTACGGAGATCGAGCACGCCACGCCGCGGCTCGCGGCCGAGGTCGCCGGGCTCGCGTCCGGCGCGGGCCTGGACGAGGACGAGGCCTGGCTGCTCCAGCTTCGGCGCGAGATCCTCGGCTACACCAAGATCCCCACCGCGGGTGACTGCACCACCTACGCGCGGGTCGCCGGCCCGCTGCTCGCCCAGACCGTCGACCTCAACGGCGACCTCGAAGACCAGATCGCCGTCCTCGACCTGGCCTCGCCGATCGGCCGCTCGCTCGTGCTGAGCTTCGGCGGCCTGCTCGGATACCTCGGCCTCAACAGCCGCGGCCTCGCGATCGGGCTCAACCTCGTCCTGGGTGGCGACTGGCGGGCAGGTCTGCCCCCGTACCTGGCGATCCGGCACCTGCTCGACACAGCGGAGGACGTCGAGGAAGCCCTCGACGTCCTCCGCGGCCTGCGGCTGGCCAGCTCCCGGTCGCTGACGCTCTGCGATGCCACCCGGGCGGTCTGGGTGGAGATCCTCGGTGACGAGCTACGGACCGTGCAAGCGCCACAGACCGTCCACACCAACCACTTCCTCCATCCCGACTTCGTTCCCCACGACGAGATCAACGTGTTCGCCCGCAACTCCTCCGTCCGCCGGCTTGAGGCTGCCACGGCGGTGCTCGCGACCCTTGGGAAGGAGCCCGAGGAGCACCTCGCGTTGCTGTCCGCCCCACCCATCCGGGTGCCCGACAACGGCGACGTCCGGCGGGAGCGCACGGTCGCGGCAGCAGTCCTGTTACCGGAGCTCGGGGAGCTGCGGCTTCGGCCCGGCGACCCGGCCTTGTCCACTACTCGGACATTCCGGTTGAAGTAACAATCGTGGCGATGCTCCACCACGACGGACCACTCTTCCGCCGCTGTACCTACCTGCTGGAACAAGCGGTTCGTTAGCCGACCCTTCCATGATTTGGCGTCGCGGGAGGTGGAGAGGGTTCGCTCTCGATCCAAACACCGTCCGGCTTGCCGCTCTGCGCCGGCATGCCGGGGCAGGGCGGTTCGCCTACAACTGGGGTCTGGTCCGGGTGAAAGCCGCGTTCGCGCAGCGCGAGGCCGAACAGTCCTACGGGCTGACCGGTGATCTGCTCACCCCGGTGTCGTGGACGCTGCCCGCGTTGCGGCTGGCCTGGAACGCTGCGAAACACAAGCTGGCCCCGTGGTGGGCGCGGTGCTCGAAGGAGGCGTTCCGCGCTGGCCTGGATCAGCTTGCCCGGGGGTTGAAGAACTTCACCGACTCCCGGTAAGGGAAGCGGAAGGGCCGGCGGGTCGGTTTCCCCGGTTCAAGAAGCGCGGGAGGGCCCGTGGCT
>NZ_JPGU01000007.1:123544-155438 GCF_000732115.1 Frankia sp. CeD | reverse complement strand
CCGTTCCTGGGAGAGTTCCACGCCCGGCTGGTCCATACCGCGTGGCGTCTCGGTCCGCACCCGGAGTTTCAGGATCTACGGCTGCGCCAATGGGCGCACCAACTCGGCTTCAACGGCCATTGGCTCACCAAATCACGCGGCTACTCCACCACCTTCGCGGCACGCCGGACGGCCCGGCGTACCTGGCGGCGCACCCACGTGAACGGCGAGGAACGCCCGGCCCTCGACGCCTTCGNCCGACCCGACGACACCGACGAAACCGTGATCATCCCCACCTGGCGGTACCNCTCCTCCGGCTACNCCAACAACGGCGACCGATGGCTCGCATCCATGGCCGCAGACCAAGCCCGGTCACGGAGAGAGGAAGCACATTCGGCCCGGAAATTTGCTGCGTAGTGGAAGGTTGGGAATGGGGATGTTGTCTGCGGAGGTTGATCGCTTGTGGACTGCTGCTGAGGCTGCGCGCTTCCTCGGTGTTCCTGTGGCGACCTTGTATCAGTGGCGGACGCGCAAGGTCGGGCCTCGGGCGTACCGGGTCGGGAAGTGGCTTCGCTACGACCCCACGGACGTGCGCGCGTGGCTCGCTGAGAGGGCCGCATAGCCGTGGGCAGTGTGGAAAAGCGGGTTCGCGACGGTAAGGCGGTGTACCTAGCGCGCTGGCGCGACGATGATGGGCGGCAACGCTCGAAGTCCTTCGCGAAGAAGGGTGATGCTGAGCGCTTCCGGGCTGCCGTCGTCTCGGATCTCGCCAACGGCCAGTACATCGACCCGCACGACCGGACGACGGTTGCCGAGTACGCCCGGCGATGGGCTGCGGGCAGGGTCCACCGGCCGACGACGTCCCGCCGGGTCGCAGGAACGATCAAAGTGCACATTGAGGGGACCTCCCTCGGCACCCGTCGGCTCGCGGCGGTCCGGCCGTCGGAGGTTCAGGCGTGGGTGTCCGACCGGGCACGGCTGCTGGCGCCTACGACGCTGCGTAACCTCGTGTCGCTGCTGCGGTCGATCTATGCGGCGGCCGTGCTCGATCGCCTGGTGGCCGTCTCACCCGTCGTACGGCTCAGCATGCCGTCCACCCGGCGGAAACGGGTGGTGCCGCTGACGGTTGACCAAGTGCGGCTCCTGGCGGACGCGATCCCGGTTCGCAACCGGGCGATGGTGATCGTTCAGGCCGGGCTCGGGCTCCGTATCGGCGAACTGCTCGCGTTGCGAGCTGAGGACGTCGACACCGGCGGGCGGGNGGNGCGCATCGAATGGCAGCTTGCACCCGGCTCGAAGGTCCGGAGCGTACCCAAGACGCCCCGTTCCCGGCGGGTCGTGCCGCTGCCTGACGTCGTCCGTGACGCGGTGGCGGAGCACTCGGAGGTCTTCCCGCCGGGGGCGGACGGTTCGCTGTTCACGACGCGGTTCGGGCGGCCGTACCGCCACGACTACTACGGGGCACAGATCTTCGTCCGGGCCGTCCGCCAGGCGGGGCTTCCGGCTGGCATCACGCCCCACGATCTTCGGCACCACTACGCGTCGGTTCTGCTCGCTGCGGGGGAAAGCGTGATCGCGGTCGCGGAACGGCTCGGGCACGACAACGCCAACCTGGTGCTGTCGACGTACGGGCACCTGATGCCGGATAGCGAGGATCGGACCCGCAAGGCGGTGGACACGGCGTGGTCCGGTGTAACCGGTGTGGAACACGATCACTCGTACCCTGCGGGACCTGCGGAAGTGGCCCCTGATCAGACGTTGAAGCGGAACTCCACGACGTCGCCGTCGGCCATCACGTAGTCCTTGCCCTCCATGCGCACCTTGCCGGCCGCGCGGGCGGCGGCCATCGAACCGGCCGCGATCAGGGNGTCGTACGAGACGATCTCGGCCTTGATGAAGCCGCGCTGGAAGTCGGTGTGGATGGCCCCGGCGGCCTCCGGCGCGGTCGCCCCGGCTCTGATGGTCCAGGCCCGGGCCTCCTTCGGGCCTGCCGTCAGGAACGTCTGGAGCCCCAGGGTGTGGAAACCGATCCGGGCCAGCTGGGCAAGGCCGCTCTCCTCCTGGCCGAGCGAGGCCAGCAGCTCCGCGGCGTCGGCCTCGTCGAGCTCGGCCAGTTCGGCCTCGACCTTGGCGCACAGCACGATCGCGTCCGCGGGCGCGACGGAGCCGACAAGTTCCTTGCGCCGACCGGGATCGGCGAGGACGTCCTCGTCGACGTTGAAGACGTAGAGGAAGGGCTTGGCGGTGAGCAGGAAAAGCTCCCGCAGGGCGTCGCGATCGATCTTCGGTTCCGAGGACAGCGTGCGGCCGGCGTCAAGCACCTCGCGCGCGGCCTTCACCGCGCCCAGCAACGGCTGCTTCGCCTTGTCGGCACGGGCCTCCTTCTCCAGCTTCGGCAGGCGCGCGTCAACGGTCTGCAGATCGGCGAGGATCAGCTCGGTGTTGATCGTCTCGATGTCGTCGGCCGGGTCGACCCTGCCCTCGACGTGCACCACGTCGGGGTCGGAGAACACCCGGACGACCTGGCAGACCGCGTCGGACTCGCGGATGTTCGCGAGGAAGCGGTTACCCAGGCCCTGCCCCTCGGACGCGCCTCGGACCAGACCGGCGATGTCCACGAAGCTGACCGTGGCCGGCACCGTCCGGGCGCTGTCGTAGAGCTTCGCGAGCTCGCCGAGACGCGGATCGGGCACCCCGACCACGCCCACGTTCGGCTCGATCGTCGCGAACGGGTAGTTCGCGGCCAGCACCTCATTGCGCGTCAGGGCGTTGAACAACGTGGACTTGCCGACGTTGGGCAGCCCGACGATCCCGATCGACAAGCCCATGGCCGGTCAGTCTACGGACCTCACGGCTACGGACCTCACGGCTACAGGCCCCACGGCTACAGGCCCCACGGCTACTAGGCCCCACGGCCGCTCGCCGGGAAGGGCCCGGCCGGGCAGCTTCCCGGCCGGGGACCGTCTCACCGCGAAACCGCGCGAAACTGTCGGAGGGCCGTGATTGCCTCTCTCCCGTGGACACGACCAGCGCGCTGCTGGCCCTGATCGGGCTGGCTCTCGGCGCCATGGGCGGATTCGCCGCCGCGCGCCGCTTCGCCGAGCCGCGGGTTGCCGCGCTCACGGCTGCGCACGCCACCGCCGTGCGGGAGCGCGACCAGGCCCGGGAGACCGCCGCCGCCGCTGCCGAGCGTGCGATGCTGGCCGAGTCGGACGTGTCCAGCCTGCGCACCGCGCTGGAGTACGAGCAGCGAGCGGCGGGCGAGCGGGTGGCGCTGGTCGAGCAGAGCCAGGACCGGCTTGCCGAGAGCTTCCGAGCGCTGTCCGCGCAGGCTCTGGAGGGCGCGAGCCGTCAGCTGGTAGAGCTGGCCTCCGCCCGGCTGGACGAGGCCGGCGCCCGCGCCCGCGGCGACCTCGACGCCCGTCGTTCGGCGGTCGAGAGCATGGTGACGCCGCTGCGGGAGGCTCTCGGGCGGATGGAGGACCGGCTGCGGGAGCTGGAGACCGCGCGCACTGAGGCCTACGCGGCACTCGTCGAGCAGGTGCGGTTCGCCCGCGAGGCGTCGGAGAACCTCCGGTCGCAGACCGCCGCGCTCGTGACCGTGCTGCGCCGGCCCCAGGCCCGCGGTGCCTGGGGCGAGATGCAGCTGCGCCGGGTGGCGGAGGTGGCCGGCATGCTCAACCGCTGCGACTTCACCGAGCAGATGACGATCCAGGGCGACGACGGCCCGCAACGGCCCGACATGGTCGTCCACCTTGCCGGTGGCCGCAACGTGGTCGTCGACGCGAAGGTTCCGCTCAGCGCGTTCCTGGAGGCCGCCGACACGACGGACGAGGAGCATCGCGCGCGCCGGATGGCCGCCCATGCCCGCCATCTGCGTGCGCATGTCGACGGCCTCGGCGCCAAGTCCTACTGGCGGCGGCTGCCGTCATCCCCGGAGTTCGTGGTGCTCTTCGTCCCCGCCGAGGCGTTCCTGGCCCCTGCCCTCGATCACGATCCCGGCCTGCTCGAACACGCCGCAGGCAAGAAGGTCATCATCGCCACCCCAACCACGCTGATCGCTATGCTGCGGACCATCGCCCACGCTTGGACTCAGGATGCGCTGACCGCACGGACGAAGGAGATCTTCGAGCTGGGTCGCGACCTCTACACCCGCCTCGGCACCCTGGGCGAACACGTCGATCGCCTCGGTCGCTCGCTCGGCCGGGCGGNGGGGGNCTTCAACGCCACCGTCGGCTCGTTGGAAAGCCGGGNGCTGACCCCCGCCCGCCGGCTCGCGGCCATGGAAGTCGTCGAGGCGGGGCTCCCCAGTCCGGTTCCGGTAGAGACCGGCGTGCGGCCGCTGTCCGCCGCCGAGCTCCTGAGGAGCACCGGGGAGGGCGCGACGACCGGGCGGGGTGGCGCCATGGAGGACCCCGGAATCGATGTCGGGTACCAGACCCCTGACGGCGCAGATCCGGCCAGATGGGACGCGAACGACCAGCATAAGGAGGATTAAGCAACGGAAAGCAGTGAGATCGACACCGAAAGCTCAAATGCGAGAGCCGATGCGCATGTCTGGTGCATCGCCCTGACGCATTGGAAATCTGCGGGCGGTACCTTGCCTTCGTGAGTGTGCCGCCTCACCGGCAGTCGGCCGGACCGCCGGGCAGATCCGCACGCGCTCGCGGGCATGATGATCTGTACGCTCGCAGCTCGCGCGGTCGGGCGAGTGGGCCGCCGCCCACGCTGTTCACGGGCAGCCGCCGGGGCCTCACCGCGCTCGGCACCGGCATCCTCGTCCTCGTCATCGGTGGGCTCGGTGCCATCGCGGNCTCCGCGATCTTCGGTTCCCTGAAGTTCGCCTTCGGCGTGCTGTTCATCGGCTCGTGCGTCCTCGCCGCGGTCCGCGTGCATGCGGATGACCTCATCGGCGTGGTGATCATGCCGCCGCTCGCCTACGCGCTCATCACCCTCGGCGTCGGCTACCTGAACCCCGCGGCCGGGAACGGCGGCTCCGGCCTGCGCAACAAGGCCATCGATGTCGGCTCGGAGATGATCCTTCACGCTCCGATCCTGCTGACGGCCTTCATCCTGGTAGTCGTCATCGCGCTCTTCCGGGGTCGCCGCGCCCAAGTGGCGCGCCGCGAGCGGCAACGTTCCCTCGCGCAGTCGTCCGCCGAGCGCCGACGCCGGCCGCTGTAGCCCGGACCGCCGCTTCCCCACGCCGCTTCCCCACGCCAGGTCGGCCGTACCGCCACAACCACCCCACAAGCAAATCCATGCCATCAATAAAAACAATAAAAGGCATGTAGATGGAACGGCCGACGACAAACACCGGCAACGCGGCGGAACCTATTGCCACAGCTCGTGCTAGATTCCATGCCGCATCACGCACCCACCGTTCAGGTGCACTTCCACTGGNATATCGGGTGCCGCATCCCCGGAGGCGGCGGACGTAGGGAGGCCCGCTTGTCGTGCACGTCTCACGCTTTCTCCGGCGAGCACGTCCCGTCCGTTGGTGAGCCGGTCGGGCCCCGGTGACCGCCAGTCCCTGCTCAGCGGGACGAACGCCGATGATCCCGATGTTGCGCTACCGGTCTCTCGACACGCAGCCGCCACGCGGCCCGCGACGTCGGCTAATCCCCTTCACGACCTTCATGCGGCACTGCGCCCTCATCGCCGCCTCCGGCCGGCAGGCGCTCACCGTGTCGAAATATGCCGCGTCCCTGCGCGCGGCCACCGCGCCGGCCAACCCGGTCATCATCACCTTCGACGACGGCGGCGTGGAAACCTTGAAGGCTCTCCGCCGACTGGCCGAGACGGGTCTGACGGCGACGGTATTCGTGACCAGTTCACGGGTCGGTGATCCGGGCTATTTCAACCGGACCGACCTGCATCGAATACGGGGTCTCGGGATAGAAATCGGCGGGTCCGGTCACACCGGACGGCGGCTGGACGAACTGGCGCGGACCGACGTGATCGCCGAACTGACGCTGTCGCGTCGCCGGCTGGCCGTGGCGACCGGGGACGAACCTCGCACGTTCGCCTACCCCCTCGGCGGATACGACCTGTCCGTACGCCAGCTTGTGATCTCGGCCGGCTACAGTTCGGCCTGCGCGGTACGCGACGTCCTCTCGCATCCCGCCGACGACCGCTTCGCCCTCGCCCGGTTGACCGTCGAGGCGAACACACCCGACAGCCGGCTTCGCGCGTGGTTGGAAGGCGTCGGGCGGCCCGCGCCGCCTCCCACGGTGCCACGGACCCACACCCATCGGCTTCGGCGCGCGGCCCGCCCGCCTGGTCTTTTCACCCCCAGGCTCGGTCAGCCCGATCCTGGCCCGGTGACCGGCACCGGGGACCCGGGCGGCCTCGCATCCCCCGACCTCAGCTGGCCATCACCGGCCCTGCCGGAGCACTGAGCAGTCCNAACAAACTGAGCAGTCCGAACAAACTGAGCAGACGGGGTGGCGGCAGGACGGCTGGCTGCGGTGGTACCCCGCCCGCGGGCGGTCGGCGAGAGTGCCACGGCGTCCCGCGGCGGATCGGTGCGCAGGGCCAGATCACCGAGCGGACTGGTCNCCCCGAGCCAGTACCGCTCGTTGCGGTAGTGGTGCAGACGATGCCCTCGCCACAGCCGCCGGTAGTAGGCCGTGCGCGGGGGGACCCGGGTATGGATGAGGAAATGCGTCCAGTCGTAGACGAGCGCACCCATCCCGAGGCAGAGCGCGCCGGTCGCCGCCCATGGCGGCCCGAGCAACGCAGGCGCCGCGACGGCGACGGTTCCGCTGATCACCTCGCGGGGGCGCAGGAACATCGTGTCGAGGTTGGTCGGATCGCGATGATGCTGCTCGTGCCCGTATCCGGCAAGTTGGTAACCGATCGATCCCAGCCGACCGCCCGGCCGGGCGTGGAGCAGTATCCGGTGCACACTCCACTCGACGAAGGGCTGCGCCGCCACGGCGGCCACCGCGACGCCGGTGTCCCGGATCCGCCACGGGCCTCGGACCACCCGCAGGACGGCAAGCGCCCCCACGCAACCAAGCAGAACGGGGGGCCGTGGATGGCGCAGGAACCTGTGTGCCGCACCCACCAGCGTCCGGACCTCCGCGGCGCTGCCGTGCGGTCCCGGGGGGTCGAGGCGCGCGAACACCCTCGCGGGGACGGACGGTCGCGGGTAGTGCACCATGCGACCACCTCCCGACCAGATCGGAGTCGGAACGGACCAGGAACAGCATGGAAACTGTACGGAACTCCGACTGGACCGGCGACTTGGATCGAAGCTGCGACCGGGACAGCGGCGGCTCAGAACGGGACAGCGGCGGCTCAGAACGGGACAGCGGCGGCTCAGAACGGGACAGCGGCGGCTCAGAACGGGACAGCGGCGGCTCAGAACGGAACGGTGGCGGCTCAGAACGGAACGGTGGAGTACGCCTGCAGCTTGGTGAGCTGATGCTGGCTGTCCACCCGGCGGATGGTGCCCGAGCGTGACCGCATCACCAGCGAGGACGTGTTTGCCCCGCCCGGCCGGTACCGCACCCCGGCGAGCAGTTCGCCGTCCGTGATGCCGGTCGCCACGAAGAAGACGTTGTCACTGTCGACGAGGTCCCGGGTGGACAGTACCCGGGCCGGGTCGCCCCCGAGGTCGGCAACCTTGCGATACTCCGCGTCGTCCCGCGGCCACAGCCGGCCCTGGATCACTCCACCCAGGCAGGTCACGGCGCAGGCCGTGATGATCCCCTCGGGAGTGCCGCCGATCCCCAGCAGCAGGTCCACGCCGGTGTCCGCCGAGGCAGCCATCACCGCTCCGGCGACGTCGCCGTCGGAGATCAGCTTAACCCGGGCGCCGGCCGCCCTGATCTGCTCGACCAGTTGGCTGTGCCGGGGCCGGTCCAAGACCACCACGGTGACGTCCCGCGGGAGGATCTCCTTGGCCTTCGCCACGGCGCGGATGTTGTCCTCCACCGAGGCCGCGATATCCACCNCCCCGGCCGCCTCCGGGCCGGTGACCAGCTNCTCCATGTAGAAACACGCGCTCGCGTCGTACATCGAGCCACGCTCGCTGACCGCCATGACCGAGATGGCGTTATTCATCCCCTTGGAGGTCAGCGTCGTACCGTCCACGGGATCCACGGCGACGTCGCATTCGGGGCCCTCGCCCGAACCGACCACCTCGCCGTTGAACAGCATGGGGGCCTCGTCCTTCTCCCCCTCGCCGATCACGACGACCCCGCGCATCGAGACGGTGCCGACCAGTCGACGCATCGCGTCGACGGCGGCCCCGTCCGCGCCGTTCTTGTCGCCACGGCCGACCCAGCGCGCCGCGGCGAGCGCGGCTGCCTCGGTTACCCGGACGAGTTCGAGCGCGAGGTTGCGATCCGGAGCCTGCCCTTGCACGGCCAGCGTGTCGGGCACGGACGAGGCGTCGGAAGGCCTGGAGGCGGAGGATTCAGCAGTGGAAGACACGGCCCCGAGCCTAGTTCGGGAGCCCCGTCGGCGCCCGAACTAGGCCCGGAGTGACGCCGAATATNCCTCCATGACCCTATCCCGCCGCGAAGGTGCGCCCGCGGCCGTCCGGCAAATCCGGCCTGTCGTCGACACGACATCTCGAATCCGCCGAAGAGGCACGCAACCTTCAACCCGGTGCGCGCGTCCAACGGAGCATCGGGCAGCCGTCACGCGGAGGGGGCGTGACGGCTGCCCGGCAGGCCCCGATCTGGCCGGTTTCTCGCCCCGCACTCCCCGATAAGGCCCTCCAGCCGGGCGAGAGTCTGAACACACCACCACCCCCGCGAGCCGCCCAGACGTGGTCCGGGNGCCCATTCGGGGGTTCGGACCTGGAAGATGGGGACGTGGCACGACGACGCGGTCAGGAAACGATCAGAGACATGGCGCTCTCTCTCGCCGTGGTCATGGCGNGNGTCCTGCTCTTNGTCGTCTTNGTCATNCCCCGCNGNGGCGACGAGCCCGCGGTCAAGGTCGTCGCGACGAGTGAGCCGATGGCGGCGTTCGCCCGCCAGGCGCCCTACTCCCCGCTCGGGCCGGCTGGCCTGCCCTCCTCCTGGAAGCCGACCTCCATCCGCCTGACGCTGCCCACCGGTGGTGGCGATGGTGGTCCCGCCGAGGCGACGATCGGCTACGTCGTCGATCGGCCCGACCATCGGACGTTCGCCCGCTTCGTCGAGAGCAACGCTCCCACCGCGGTCCAGCGGATCCTGGGGAACCGACCGGCCAACGGCACGGTCGATGTGGAAGGCGTCGCCTGGCAGCAGCGCCGGGACGGCGATGGGCATCTCGCGCTCACCCGAACCGACGGCGACGTCACCGTGATCGTGGATGACGGAGGCGGCAAAGGCGGGGCGAATCAGGCCGATCTGGTCACCCTCGCCGCGTCACTGCGACCGGTCGTTCCCGCCGCCACGAACTGATCGGGCCGCCGGTACGGGCCCGGTCGATGCAAGCCGCCCGGTCAGCGCGAACCCGGTCAGCGCTGGACGGCGGCCGCGATGACGGGAGGCCGTGCGGGCGCGACGGCCGTTGCGGCCGGTGGCTGGCCCCCACCCTCCAGAGCGGTGGCGGCGGGGATGAGAATCGCCATGCCGATGACCAGCCCGGCCGCCCGACGTAGCAGCGGGCCCGTCGCCGGCATCCGCCATCCGAGGTGGGCGCCGCCAACCCGCGTCCCGATCATCCCACCCCTCGGCACGGCGCCCACGGCGGCAACCGAAGGCGGAGCGTGCTCTCGGGCGAGGTCGCCGAGAGGTCTGCGACGAGGCGTCGGGCGTAGCGCGGGCATTGCTACCTCCGGACTGGATGTCCTACGGGTAACGGCCGGTGTGCCAGGCCGGTCTGGTCCGTCTCGGACCGCGACCGGCCTGAAACGCCATGCAGTGACCTTGTACTATGGATCTCCACCGGACCGGCCGGGTTCAGCCATGATTGTTCCTTGTTGGATATCATGTTGGTCAGGCGGAGGGGAAATCGCCACGCCGGCGCCTCCTAGCCGCCGGGTCGCCCAACGGTGGATGCCGGGTCGGGACCGACCCGAAACCGCGCGGTCACGGATTGAGCGGACATCGTTATAGAGGATTGTGGAAGATAGAGGGTTGTGGAGGCGGCACGGAGGTGGCCATGCCCGAAGCATTCAACGACGGCCCTACCGGTCACACATCGGGCTCCGCCGATGTCCTCCCGCCGGGCGTCCCGGCCCCACCGGTCACCTACGAGGTCGCGCGGGCCGAACTCGAGGAGGTCGTCCGCCGGCTGGAGGCCGGCGGGGNGAGTTTGGAGGNGNCACTGATCCTCTGGGAACGGGGCGAGGGGCTCGCCAAGACCTGTCAGGCACTGCTCGACGGCGCCCGCGCTCGACTGGCCGCGGCGACTCCACTCTCCTGAGCGTCTCCTGATCTCCTGGACGTCTCCTGATCTCCTGATCTCCTGAGCGAGCGGCCCCTCCNGCCGACCGGGCCGCCGGGCCTGCTCAGCCGTCCACGACCGTCGCGCGCAGCGTTCCGCCCGCCACCCGGATGGCGAGCCCGTCCCCGGCCGCAACCTCGGCAGGTCCGCNCACAACCGCACCATCCACGGTGCGCTGCACCACGGCGTACCCGCGGTCGAGGGTCGCCGCCGGCGACAGCGCGCGCATCCGGGCGCGGGTGGCGGCCAGATCGTTCCCGGTCACATCTATCACGTGGCGGACGCAGCGGCGCGAACGGGCGAGGAGCGCCGACACGTCGTCCGCTCTGCGGTCCACGTCGCGCGTGGGCGTTGCGAGCACGGGGCGTCCCCGGGTGTCCGCCAGCCAACGTTCCTCCCGGTCGAGTCGGTGCTCGACGACCCGCCGGGCCCGGGCCCGCAGCTGGGCGACCGCGATCGCCTGCTCACCGACGTCCGGCACCACCCTCTTCGCCGCGTCCGTCGGCGTGGAGGCGCGGACGTCGGCGACGAAATCGAGCAAAGGGGTGTCCTGCTCGTGTCCGATTGCCGACACCACCGGGGTACACGCGGCCACGACAGCCCGCAGCAGCGCCTCGTCGGAGAAGGGCAGCAGATCCTCCAGCGACCCGCCGCCACGAGCGATGACGATCACTTCCACCTCGGCGCGCGCGTCGAGTTCCCGCAGCGCGTCGATGACCTGGGCGACCGCGAGAGGCCCCTGGACGGCCACCTCTCGTAACACGATGCGCACCGCCGGCCAGCGACGGCGCGCGTTCTCGACCACGTCCCGCTCCGCCGCGCTGGCCCGCCCGGTGATCAGACCGACGGCCGCCGGGAGGAACGGAGGACGCCGCTTACGGGACGCGGCGAACAGCCCCTCGGCCGCCAGCGTGGCCTTGAGCTGTTCGAGCCGGGCCAGCAGCGCACCGGCGCCGAGCGGGCGAATCTCAACAACCGCAAGGGCCAGCGTGCCTCGGCCGGGGTGGAACGACGGCTTGCCCCACACCACGACGCGGGCCCCGTCGACGAGCGCCGGCCCCACCGCGTCGCACACCGCGCGCGGGCAGGTGACCCGCAGGGACACGTCGGCGACCGGGTCCCGCAGGGTGAGGAAGACCGTTCCCATCCCGGGACGGCGAACGATCCCGGTCACCTGCCCCTCGACCCACNCCCGCCCCAGCCGGTTGATCCAGTCTCCCAGCGCGCGCGACACGCTGCGGACCGGCAGCGGCTGTTCCGGGGACGATGTCAGTGCCACCCGGGCACCGTAACCTCGCCCACAACCACGCCCCACAACCACGCCCCACAGCCTCACCCCACAGCCTCACCCCACAGCCTCACCCCACAACGGTCGGCGGCCCTCCCCACGGCCGGACCGGACGATGTCGCCATCGGGTGATGCATCGCCTAGCCGACTTCCCGGCCGCCCGCCGCCGCGTAGACTCCCACCCATGGGCCGGGTCCTTCTTGCCAAACCGCGCGGCTACTGCGCTGGTGTCGATCGAGCCGTCGTGACCGTGGAGAAAGCACTAGAGCTGTACGGTTCACCGGTCTACGTACGCAAACAAATCGTTCACAACCTTCATGTCGTGAAGACGCTGGAGGCCAAGGGCGCGATCTTCGTGGACGAAACCGACGAGGTGCCGCACGGCGCCACCGTCGTGTTTTCAGCCCACGGAGTGGCACCAACGGTGCACGAAGAGGCGGCGGTGCGCGAGCTCCGCACAATCGACGCCACGTGCCCTCTGGTCACCAAGGTGCATTCTGAAGCCAGGCGGTTCGCCCGTGAGGACTACGACATCCTCCTCATCGGCCACGAGGGCCACGAGGAGGTCGTCGGCACCACCGGGCAGGCTCCGGACCGCATCCACCTCGTGGACGGGCCCGAGGACGCCGCCGGGGTGAAGGTCCGCGATCCGGAGCGGGTGGCTTTCCTCTCCCAGACCACACTGTCCGTCGACGAGACGATGACGACGGTTGACGCGCTGCGCGAGCGCTTCCCGCATCTGCAGGGTCCACCGAGCGACGACATCTGCTACGCCACGCAGAACCGCCAGGTCGCCGTCAAGGAGATCGCCGGCGCGGTCGACCTGGTCATCGTCGTCGGCTCGCGGAACTCCTCGAACTCGGTCCGGTTGGTCGAGGTCGCGCTCGACGCCGGCGCCCCGGCCGCCTACCTCGTGGACGACTCCACCGAGGTGGACCTGAGCTGGTTCGATGGTGTCGAGACCGTCGGGGTCACCAGTGGCGCATCGGTGCCGGAGGAACTCGTCACCGGCGTGATGGCCTGGCTCGCCGAGCGGGGCTTCACCGATGTGGAGGAGGTCACGTCCGCGGACGAGCACCTTCTCTTCGCGTTGCCGCCGGAGCTTCGCCGGGAGATGCGTACCCGCGAGCGCGCCGCCGGCTGAGCCCGGACCGCCCCTCACACCAGACTCGTCGGAGCCACCCTTCCCCGCATTGCGCCGAAGCCCCGACGTTCCCCTCAGGAACCTCGCCGAAGGCAAGGTGACGGAGACCCCGAACGGCCCCCTATAGCAGGGGTCCCGACATGTCCTAAGGTCGGCCCTGGGGCCGCGTCCAGGCGGCATCTCGCCGGGACGCGGCCCCAGTATGCGGTACAGGGCACGTGCGGTACAGGGCACGTGCGGTACAGGGCACGGGCGACGAGCATCGGGAGAACGGGCGCATGAGCGAGCAGGAATACCGCATCGAGCACGACAGCATGGGTGACGTCCGGGTACCGGTCACGGCCCGGTGGCGGGCCCAGACACAGCGGGCGGTGGAGAACTTTCCCGTCTCCGGCCAGCGGATCTCCCGCGCGCACATCGCGGCGCTCGCCCGGATCAAGGCCGCTGCCGCGACGGTGAACGCCAAGCTGGACGTGCTCGACGCGGACATCGCCGAGGCGATCGTCGACGCGGCCACGGAGGTGGCCCGTGGTGACTGGGACGACCAGTTCCCCTTGGACGTCTTCCAGACCGGCAGCGGCACCTCGTCCAACATGAACANCAACGAGGTGCTGGCCTCGCTCGCCTCCGAGCGCCTCGGCCGCCCGGTTCACCCGAACGACCACGTCAACGCCTCGCAGTCCTCGAACGACGTCTTTCCCTCATCGATCCACATCGCCGCCACCCAGGGCATCGTCGGGGACCTGATCCCGGCCCTGGAGCACCTTGCCACCGCGCTCGGTCGCAAGGAGACCGAGTTCGCCGACGTCGTGAAGTCCGGCCGGACCCATCTGATGGACGCGACCCCCGTGACGCTCGGCCAGGAGTTCGGCGGGTACGCCGCCGCGGTCCGGCTCGGCGTCGAGCGCCTGCAGGTGGCACTGCCCCGGATCGGAGAGCTGCCGCTCGGTGGGACAGCCGTCGGGACCGGCATCAACACCCCGCCCGGCTTCTCCGCCGCGGTGATTGAGGAACTGTCCGCCAGCACCGGTCTTCCCCTGACCGAGGCACGCAACCACTTCGAGGCGCAGGCCTCCCGGGACGGCCTCGTCGAGGCGTCCGGCGTGCTGCGGGTGATCGCCCTCTCGCTCTACAAGATCGCTAACGACCTGCGCTGGGCCTCGTCCGGCCCGCGAGCCGGGCTCGGCGAGATCCGGCTGCCCGACCTCCAGCCCGGATCCTCGATCATGCCCGGCAAGGTCAATCCGGTCCTTCCCGAGGCGGTCTGTCAGGTCGTCGCCCAGGTCGTCGGCAACGACGCGGCGGTCGCGTTCGGCGGATCAGCCGGGAACTTCGAGCTCAATGTCATGCTGCCGGTGATCGCACGTAACCTGCTGGAGTCGATCCACATCCTGTCGACGATCAGCCGGCTGTTCGCCGACCGTTGCATCGACGGCATCGTCGCCGACGTCGAACGCTGCCGCCGCTACGCCGAGTCCTCCCCCTCCATCGTGACGCCGCTGAACAAGTACATCGGCTACGAGGAGGCCGCGAAGGTCGCCAAGATCTCGCTCGCCGAGGAGAAGACCATTCGCGAGGTCGTTCTCGAGCGCGGTTACGTTGCGGCGGGCCAACTCACCNAGGCACAGCTCGACGCCGCGCTCGACGTGCTGTCGATGACCCACCCGTAGCCGAAGCTCGTCGGGCGGCCGCTCCCGACCGTCGCGTCTCCCGGGCACCTCCGTGACCCACGGAGGTGTTCCGTCCCGACGGCGCAACCCGACAGCGGCGCCCGACGGCGCGGCGGGGGCCGTGGAAGACCCCCCAGACAGCCTCCACGACCCCCGCTAGAGGTTTAACGGGTCGGCGGCGGGTTGGTTACGGGTGGCGGGTGCCCCAATTTCACCTGCCGGCACGACGGCCCGGCACGACGGCCCGGCGGCCTGGCGTCGCGACTCCTCGACGGGTTCCCACCAGCTGGACTCGAAAAGCTCTCAGCCGGAACCACACCGGCACATATGGCGGACGTGGCGGCACGCCTCGGCCATCACGGACGGGTTCGCGACACCTACCTCAAGTGATAACCCGCAGGTAAAGCGACTCCCGAGAAATTTCCCAGAAGAAATGGACGTAACAAGCACGGCCAACATGCCGATCCGACCCGTCCGGCCGGATAGCCTCGGGTTCACCGGAGACCGATAGATTGCGGGGGATGTGACGATGTTCGACTACGACGTCCTCGTCATCGGATCCGGGCCGGGCGGGCAGAAGGCCGCGATCGCAGCGGCCAAGCTCGGCCGACGGGTCGCGATCGTCGACAAGCGGGAAATGATCGGTGGTGTCAGCATCAACACTGGCACGATCCCGTCCAAGACGCTGCGAGAAGCGGTCCTTTATCTGACCGGCATGTCACAGCGTGAGCTGTATGGGTCGAGCTACCGGGTAAAGGATGACATCACCGTCGGTGACCTCTCGGCGCGGACCAGACATGTCATCAGCCGCGAGATCGACGTGATTCGCAACCAGCTCAGCCGTAACCACGTCACCCTGCTGACGGGCCTGGCCAGCTTCGTCGATCCGCACACCGTGAACGTGCGGGCGGGCGGCGAGGACACCGAGGACCGCCGGATCCAGGCGGAAAGAATCATCATCGCCACGGGAACCCGCCCGGCGCGGCCGGACACGGTCGACTTCGACGGACGGACCGTCGTCGACAGCGACCAGATCCTGGCCCTGGAGAAACTGCCCCGGTCGATGGTCGTCGTCGGCGCCGGTGTGATCGGTATCGAATACGCCTCGATGTTCGCCGCGCTCGGCACGAAGGTGACCGTCGTCGAGCGCCGTGACCGGATGCTCGACTTCTGCGACCTCGAAATCGTCGAGGCGTTGAAGTATCAGCTCCGCGATCTTGCGGTGACCTTCCGTTTCCGCGAGTCGGTCGTCTCCGTGGAACGCCACAACGGCGGTACCCTCACCCTGCTCGAGAGCGGGAAGAAGCTCCCGGCGGACACGGTGATGTATTCGGCCGGGCGGCAGGGGCTCACCGACATCCTCAATCTTCCGGCGGCCGGCCTCTCCGCGGACAACCGCGGCCGGATCAAGGTCGGCTCGGACTTCCGCACAGAGGTCGATCACATCTACGCGGTCGGCGACGTGATCGGATTCCCCGCTCTCGCGGCGACGTCGATGGAACAGGGACGCCTTGCGGCGTACGCCGCCTGCGGCGAGGACGTCAACGCCATGCGGGCCGAGCTGATGCCGATCGGGATCTACACGATCCCGGAGATCTCCTATGTTGGCAGCACCGAGGACGAACTGACCGAGCAGGCCATCCCGTTCGAGGTGGGCATCGCCCGGTACCGGGAGCTGGCCCGCGGAGCCATCCTCGGTGACTCGTACGGGATGCTGAAGCTACTGGTCAGCCCGGACGACCGGCGCCTTCTCGGGGTGCACGTCTTCGGTACGGGAGCCACCGAACTCGTCCACATCGGACAGACCGTGATGGGCTGCGGTGGCACCATCGACTACCTTGTCGACAGCGTCTTCAACTATCCGACGCTCGCCGAGTCCTACAAGGTCGCGGCCCTGGACGCAATGAACAAGATGCGCGCGGTTGCCCGCTTCAGCGGCTGACCGGAGCACCAGACGGCGCATCGGGCCGGGGGCGGCCGCGAACCGGGCTCCTCGCCCCACGACGTCATGAGCTGACGAAAGGTAAGCCGCTATCACCGGATCGGGCCGGCTAATGGCGGGCAAGCATAGGCTGATCAGGGNGGAGCTGTCCTCGTTCTGCCCGCGCTACCACCATGCCGTCGAGACCATCGGGCGGCGCTGGACCGGGGCCATCGTACGCGCGATGCTGGCCGGCGCAACCCGGTTCTCCGAGATCACGACGGCGGTGCCCAACCTGTCCGACCGGCTCTGTTCCGTACGGCTGAGGGAACTCGAAGCCGAAGGGATGGTCAGACGCACCGTCGTCCCGGACACGCCCGCGCGGACCGAGTACCACCTGACCGCGAAGGGAGCGGACCTCGCGGACACGGTCGCGGCTCTCTCCCTCTGGGCCGAGACCTGGCTCCCCGACCCGTCCTGCTGACCCGTCCTGCTGGCCCGTCCTGCTGACCCGTCCTGCTGGCCCGGGGTTGCCCGGCACCCCAGCGGATCAGGCCCGCACGGGTCCGGTCAGCGTACCAGCCCGGCCTGCTGGGACGCCCTGGTCAGCTTCGCGCCCAGCTGGCCGGAAATCCGCTCGGGCGCCACCCACCGAACCTGCGTCGTGGCGCTCTCCCGCACCGCGAGGCTGCGGTCCTCGACGTGGAAGAGATAGATCATGTCGTAGTGCACGTGCTCGGGTTCGCCGAGGATCGGCGCGGCGTCGACGATTCTGACCTCCACGTCGAACGGGAGGATCCCGCCCGGGATCACCGCGTCGGCCTCGACACCGGCCCGGCGCGCAGCGAGCCCGAGCGCGGCGCCGAGCAGCGAGGAGTCGTCGGCATCGACATGACCGCCGGGCATCCGCCAGACCGCGGTGGACGGCTCCAGGATCTCCAGCACCCGCCAGTCCGGGGACACGATCGCGGCTCGGCACGTGACATGGGCCGGCATCGTGCTACGGGCTGTGATGGATGGCCCGTGCAGAGCCAGCACGACCAAGGACCGCATGAGGTCCACTTCGTCCGGATTTGCCTCGATGTAGCCCAGGGCCACACCGNTCACCGCGTTGTTGGTGACCGCCACGCTTAAGGAACGTACAGGCATCGGGCGCCGATCACGACCCACTGAGACGGGACACACCGAAACTCGTATCGCACCAGCATACTCACTTACAGTGACAAAAAAGGTAACAGAACGGACCGAATCGGAATTCCGGCAGCAAGGAAGGGAGCTCCGCCTACGAGGGGATCCACCGTCGGCCGCGGAACGGCGGAAGCTGGAAGCAGTGGCACCAACACCCCGTGTAATCATCACCCCCATGCGGCCCATCCCCCTCTTGTGACTACGGAAGGTAATTGTTGGTACCGGCGCGCCGCTCGACCGCCCCGACGCGCGACCCCGGCCCCCGACCCAACGTGAAGCTCAGGTGTGCTCCCCCGGGTGGCGACGCGCCGACGCATCCCCACGCGGGCCACCCCCACTCACGCGGGCCATCCCACGCGGGCAATGACGCCGAGCCGACACCGCCACGCGGCGTGCACCGTCCGCGACTAAGGTCGACGGCATGGATCCGAAAGATCCGGGAATCAGACACCTGGACAGATCCACAGTGATGATCTACCGTCCGCCCGCGGGACCCCCGTTCCGCCGGTCGGACCGAGCGGGAGGACCAGCCGTGCGGGAGAACCTCACCCTCGACGAACCACGCCGAGGGATCCGGTCCGGCCGAACCATGACGCTGCTTCCGGGGCTGGTCCTCGCGGGAATGGTCGCGCTGACCGCCGGTTGCGGGGGGTCCGACGACATCAGCGTGCCGCCCTCCGTCAGCACACCGACCCTGCCGACGTCGCTGCCCACCGCGCTGCCGAGCGGGCTGCCCACCGCGCTGCCGACCTCGCTGCCGGGGGTGGGAAGGATCGACGCCGTCAGCGGCGCGGATGCCCTGCGTGGCACGAATGTCCCCCCCGATTTCCCGGTGCCGCCCGGGGCCACCGTGAAGGTCGGTACGACCACCGGGAAGACGTCGACGGTGACACTGGGCGGGGTGTCCAGCGACCGGGTGGCCACCTTCTACCGGCAGACCCTGCCTGGCGCCGGCTACAAGATCACAACGGATGTGGGGATTCCGGGGGTCGCCAGAGCCATCCAGTTCAACGGGCACGGCGTCAACGGGAGTATCGGGGCCGCGGGGATCGGCAATACCGACGGCGTCGCCGTGGTGTTCACCAAGCGGTAGTCCCCCCGGGGAATCACGGCCGGGCTCACCCGGGCACGACCGGCCGTTGCGGAAAATCAAGCTGCGAGCGATCGAGCTGTGGAAGATCGAAATGCCGACGGATCTCCGCCTGCACCTCGCGCGGCGGGTGCCGGGCGTCCACGACGGCCACGAACTCCTTACGCTGGAAGATCTCCATGACCGGTCGGGTCTTCTCGTGGTACTCCCGCAGGCGGACGGCAAGTGCCTGCGGGTTGTCGTCGGCCCGGGTCAGCAGCGGCGCTCCGCACACGTCGCAGGTGTCCGGCACCTGCGGCCTACTGGCGATCAGGTTGTAGTCCAGGCCGCACCGTGAGCAGAACCGGCGGGCGAGCACCCGCCGATAGACCTCGTCGTCGGGGAGGTCGAGGTAGATGACCCCGTCGATGTCGTAGCTCTCCAGGAAGAACTCGGCCTGCCGGGCGTTGCGCGGGAACCCGTCGATGATGAACCCGTAGTTCCAGTCGTGCTCGGCCAGCCGGGAGCGCACCACCGACTCGACGAGGTCGTCCCCGACCAGGTGACCGGCCGCCACGATGCGTTTGACCTGGGCACCGAGTTTGGTGTGGTTCTGCACGTTCCAGCGGAAGACGTCGCCGACGCTGATGTGGACCAGGTCGAAGTCCCGGGCCATCATCGTCGCCTGGGTTCCCTTGCCGCTGCCCTGCACGCCCATGATGACGAACTTGCGCACGCCGACTCCCGATCGTTCCTCCGCCCCGGAGGCCGGCCGACGCGCGGCCGCCTCGGTGGCCCGCCCCCAGCTGTCCCACCGGCCTCTCCGTCGCGACGTTATCCGCCATGGAGATCACTAGGGGTTTCCGCGGCCCAGCGGTGGCGGGTACGTCATGACACCCGCACGGCCGACCGGCGGGCTATCCGTGGCCCAACCCGGACCGATGCACGCCGACAATGCCGTAAAGAGCAGGATGTCAGGATGTATGGGGATCGGGGGAGCGCGGNACGGGCCGCGGCTGCGATCCCGGATTCTAGGAGGGAACGCGGGTGTCAAGGGGACTGCNTCAGACGCTCGGCGCCGGCCTGGCCGCCACCGTGCTGGCGGTGGGGCTCACAGCGTGCGGTTCCGGGGACAGGGCACCGGCTCCACCCGCGGAGATCGTCCTCAATCGGGGGCAGGACTCGTCGATCCCCTTCCGCACCGAGGCCGACGGCGAGGTGCTCCTGGACGTCACCACCACCGCCCCGGGGGTCTCCTGGGGCTCCCCGGGCGGCGAGTCCGCGGTGCTGTCGCTCTACGTCGACACCGCCTACGCCACCGATCTCGTGATCCCCACGTCCTTCCCGATCAAGCGCAGCCTCGCGCTGGGTCACCTGGCCGCCGGCAAGCACACCCTGCGGACGCTGTTCGCCGCGGACCGGTCGCCCCGCAACGCCGCCACGGCGCGCCTGACCGATCTGACCTTCCGCACCGTCACGCCGCAGGACAACGGCTACCAGGCACTGGCGCACGCCCCGGTGATCTACGGCCGGACGGCGCCGGCCGCCGCCGCGGACCCGATGGCCGGCGGGCCGTTCCAGAACGCCGTCACCGACACCCCACTGCTCGCCTTCCACTCCGAGGCGCCAACCGCGATCGCCGGTCATCGCCTGCTGACCTACTCGATGGTGTGGAGCAACGAGGACGAGGGCACCCCGACCCCGGCCCTGATGGCGTTCTGGGGGCGGACCACCGACATCGAGTGGACCTACCAGGTAGAGATCGACGCCACCGGCAACGCCATCCCCGGCAGCGCCGTGATCCAGGGGCCGGAGCACACGTCGCAGCCGTTCACCGGCCGGTACGAGAGCACGCACCCGCTGCTCGGGACCTGCACGCGCAGCAACAGCATGTGCCAGAACACCGACGGCCCGATGCGGTTCGCCCTGTCAGCCGCGGACACCCTCGACCCGAACGCCGAGGCCCCTGAGCGGGAGATGGACNGCAACCCGTGGACCTACTGGGTGATGTCCCAGGAGGTCGCCCGGGAGGGCAAGGTCGCCGACGCCCCGGTCCCGGACCCACGCACCCGGATCAGCGACCCGCGTAACTACCTGTACCTGATCGTCCGGAAGAACACGGTCGGCACGCCGAACACCGCCGACGCCTGGGTCGGGCTGTCGGTCGGGGTGCGGCTCGCCGGCAACCCCGAGACCTACCGATCGAACAAGACCTACCCTGCCTGGTCCATCGAACGGGACGCGCCGGCCGCCACGGCCGTCGAACTCCCACCCGGGACGGTCGCGGAGGACATCGCGTCCATCCAGGCGACCCGGGTCGTCGGTGCGGGTGCCGACACCGGTGCGCGCGTCCAGGTCGACTCGATCGAGCGGGCGTTCCTGCTGGGTCCGGACGGCCTGCCCCAGCAGTCGTTCCTGTTCACGCCGACGAAGGTGACCCTGACCGCCGCCGCGCCGACCGCGACCCTGTTCCGCCGTTCGCAGGGCGGCTCCTGATCCCGTCCGGGGTTCCCTGATTCCGCGGTGGCCCTTCACCCACGTGTGGTGGACCCCGAGGTGTGCACCGGTCCCGGGCTCCGACCGTGCGTCCCGGTGCGATCGGGAGCCCCGGCTGGCGCCGGGCGGACGGCGGCCGTCGGCATGCTGTCGAGCGTCCGCACATCCCGACCGACGGGCAACTGGGCGATGCTGTCGACGATGGCGGTCGGTCGGTAGGGGAACCGGTCGACGTCGGTGATGGACGTGATGCCCGACAGCACCAGCACGGTGTCCATTCCGGCCTCCAGGCCGGCGACGACGTCGGTGTCCATCCGGTCGCCGATCANCACGGTGGTCTCGCTGTGCGCGGACAGCGTGTTCAGCGCACTGCGCATCATCAACGGGTTCGGCTTGCCGACAAAGTAGGGTGTGACGCCGGTCGCCCGGGTGATCATCGCCGCGACCGCCCCGGTNGCGGGCAGGAGACCCTCCACCGAGGGACCGGTGGGATCGGGATTCGTCGCGATGAAGCGTGCGCCGTCGCGCACCAGCCGTACCGCTTTGGTGATTGCCTCGAAGCTGTAGGTCCGGGTTTCCCCGAGGACGACGTAATCGGGTGACCGGTCGCTGAGGACGTAGCCGATGTCGTGCAGCGCCGTGGTCAGGCCCGCTTCGCCGACGACGTACGCCGATCCCCGGGGGCGTTGGGTATGTAGGAAGAGCGCGGTGGCGAGGGCCGAGGTCCAGATCCGCTCCGGCGGGATCGTGAGTCCCGCGCCAGCCAGCCGGGCGGACAGGTCGCGGGCCGTGTAGATCGAGTTGTTGGTCAACACGAGAAAACCCAGGCCTGCCTCGCCGATCCCGGCCAGAAAGGCATCCGCGCCCGGAATGGGATGTTCCTCATGGACCAGAACACCGTCCATGTCGATGAGATAGTTCTCGATCAGATGTTCCGCCATGNCCCCCGATTCTCCCCGCCTGCGCTCGATGCCGTCTGCCGGGTGGTCCCCACTCGGCACCATGATGGGGACCACCCGGCCCGAACGATCCGGCGGGTTCGGTCACCTCACCTCAGCTCACCGGGTTCGGGTGATCCCTTCTCACAGCACCGCGATGGCGGCGATCTCCGGTTCGGTGGGCGACATCAGATACAGGGATGGGACGATGAGCCAGTCGGCGAATCCCCCGTCGCAGGCGTAGGCCTGCGCATGGCCGGGCGACCGGAACGGGCCGATGACTCCCTGCACCTGCCGGGTCCCCTGCTCCAGAACGACGATCGCCCAGCTACCCGTCCGGTCCGGTGCGGGTGTCCCCCACTCCGACTCCNACAAGTCCATCACGTAGTCCATCTGTGCCCCTTCGCGAACGTCCCTCACCGGTATCCACCGAGCCGCGGGGTGGTAAAGAACCCGGGATATCTTGGCGCTTTCGCGCGGCTTTGCGCATCGAAACGCCGGAGGTCGACCTGGGTCGGTCCAGGATCCTCCGCCGGCAACGGCCGGGCGCGGCCCGTTCGTACATCCGTGAGTACATCGCCGAGCCGGCCGGGAGCGGAACGCAGAGGTGTGTGACGAAAATCGAAGTTCCCGCGTGGGGATCCCCTTGGGAGGGAGTAGAAGACGGTGCATTTTCCCGCGCCGACGTTCGGGTGATGTCGTAGGCCGGTACTTTGTCCGCTGCCCGTGCTCTCGGTCGCGCGGCCGCATCTACCGCCGCGCATACCGCCGGTCCGGCGTATCGCTACGGCGGTGGTCGGGATAACCGCCGCAGAGCCCCGGAGCCGCAGAGCCCCGGAGCCCGTTTGGTGGCGCCCCTTTGGTGGTGCCCCTTTGGTGGTGCCCCTCGCGGTGTTCCCCTTTGTGGTGCCCCCCGCGGCGCCTCGGCGCCGCGGGGGGAGGTTGAATCGGGTAGGTGGGACGCCGGGCGTCGCGTCACCGGCGCGGTCGGGAGTCGCTCCCGACGCAACGTCAGGATTGAGCTGTGCGTCTGCTTTGTCGCTGACTTCTTGCTATCTGGCTATCTGGGGGATCCGTGAGCCGGCGCCGGAGCGATTACCGCACCTGGGAGGAACTGACCAGGGAGGAACGTCGACGCGGGCTGGCGGTTCTTTCCGTGGCCGGGGTCGCGGCGGTGGTCGTGGTGTTCCTCGTCGTCGGGTCCGGTGGCGGGGCCGGTGGCGGGGCCGGTGCGGCGGCACCGCCCACTACCGACGTCAAGGCCCGGCTCACGTCCTGGTACGCCACCACCGCCCAGGTCCGTTCGGAGGTCGTGCGGGCGGTCAACGCGGTACGGGCCGACATTCAGGCGGCGGACGGCATGTCGCTGAAACCGGCCTGCGCCGACCTGGGGCGGGCCGTCGACCGCATCGGACCGCTGGGCCTCCCGCCCGTCGAGAGCGTGAGCAGGAACTGGACCGAAGGCGCCGGTGCCTACGCCCAGGCGGTCACGGCGTGCGGGAACCTGTTCGACGGCACGCCCGNCCCCCCGCCGGTGCTGCTGCAGCGCACGACCGACGCTCTCAACGCCGGTGACGGGCGCTGGACCATGATCGTCGCCCAGATCGGGGCCCCGGCGCAGATCGTTCCCACCGGCTGAGCACCGGCCGGCCGCGATTGCCCGCGATTGCCCGCGCTCGGGCAAGTACGGCCACGCGGCACCCTCGGCTGCCAGAAGGTGATGACGATCGCGCAGTCCTTCTTGACGATCGCGGTCGGCGGGACCTCGGCGTCGGCGGTCAGCGAGATCGCGGTGAGGGTCGGGCCGGCCTTGCGGTCGGTGTCCCAGGTCCGGATGTGATCGCAGAGGCGTTCAGCGAGGGCCTGGCCGTCAGCCCCGTGGCCGTGGGCGCCGATCTCGTATACCGGATNGGGGCCGTCGAGGCGGCGCTTGGCGAGGTAGGCAAGCGAGGAGCCGGCGACCAGCGCGGGGCTCAGGTTCGGGATCAGCGGGACGCACAGATCGGCCTCGACCGCGCCACGGCTGGCGTTGATCCGGCAGACGGCCGGGTCGGTGGCAGTGGCGCGCAGCCAGATCCCGTCGATCGGGTCCTGCGGCCCGATGGTCGTGCCCGACCAGGCGGCGACCCGGGGGTGGCGAAGACGCCGGTGAGGTGGTCCGGGTCGATGTCCTGGTCGACGTCGTAGTGGATCTGGACGAGCGGGTTTTCGTGGAGCGCGGCGACGCGTTCGACGTCCTGACCAATCATCGGGACGAAGCCGCGGAGGAACACCGCGTCCGAGCGCAGCACGTTGTCGCCGCCTTTGACGAACGCGACACCCCGGGTCTGGCCGCGCCAGCGCAACGGCAGGACCATCCGCCCACCGGGGACAAGCTGGCTGAACCAGGCGGGGGTCAGACCGGGCCCTCCGGCCGCGTCTCCCACCCGGAGCCCTCCGGCGGCTCCGACCCGGGCCGAATCCCGGCGCCCACACGTCCGGGATATGCGGGCAGCGCGTCACCGGCGGCTGGAGAGTCAGGCTGGGCAGCCCGTCGCGCATCCGCGCCCCGCGCGCGGACCGGCGCAGATGCTCCGCGCGCGCCCTCCGGCACTCGCCGCAGGACGGGAACAGCGCGTGCACCTCGGGTTGGGGGCCCGTAGGCCCCTCCTCGCCGCAGCTTTCCCCTGCACTCACTTTTTCTGAACCTTCCCAGAGCCGCCGCATCGCGGGCACCGGATCATGCTGGCGCCATCGAAATCCTCGCCCTCGTGCCGCTCAGCGGCCGGGTTGCCCACCTGCCCGCTACTACTGCCCCGCTTGTCCGCGTTCNGCCCGAAGCCCATCCTCCCTCCATCTCCGCCGTCAGCTCATCCGGGAGGGTAGCCCGGCAGATGCGGGCAGGTAGCAAACGTGCCGGATCCGTAACCGACAGGCGGTTCACGCTGATGCCGGTGGNTTTGCTTCCAACGCCCGCCGAGAATGATCGATAACCTCTCCAAGATCCTGAACGGCTGCGATCTTCGGCCACCGGTGGTGCNTTTCCCGCCACATCTCGCCTGATCGCTGGATCACGCCACGCGTAGGCCGCCCGTCGAGCACGTCGAGCACGTCGAGCGCGTCGCGAGCCGATGCCGCTGCGGCTATCGGATCGGGGTCGGCGCGATAGAGGAGGGTCCGTGCCAACGTGTTATGGGGTCCGGGTCACCGTCCACGCCACGGTCCTCGGCCACCCGCAGAGGTCCATCTGGCATTGCCCGTGGTGCGCCGGCACGGCCGCACCCCGTGGGCGCCGCCGGTCTGACCGTGAGACATCTGGATATACCCGAGGAGATGTCATGCCGCCCACAACCATGCCCGCGCTCGACTTTGTCGCGTTGGAGATCANTGGCCGGTGTCAGCCTGCGTCCACTGCTACGC
Source organism: Frankia sp. CeD (assembly GCF_000732115.1). Lineage (NCBI taxonomy): Bacteria > Bacillati > Actinomycetota > Actinomycetes > Frankiales > Frankiaceae > Frankia > Frankia sp. CeD. Next base: position 129,951 of record NZ_JPGU01000007.1, on the reverse strand, counting down.
GGACTCGTCCCCGCTCGGGGACCACGGGACGTTGAGCACCGCCGACTGGAGTGCGGTGATCAACGACGCCGCCGGCCTCGGTGTCGGCGTGGTCCAGCTCATCGGCGGGGNACGTCCNCTCCNCGCCGCTCGACGCGATCCTGTCCGGGGATGCGTTCGGCGCCCAAGTCGAGCATCTCGACCAGCTTCGCCACCCCGGCTCCGGACCAACGGCGTGCCAGCCGAACCCGAAGTGCGGCCCGGCGTCGTCCCGCAACTTCGCGGGGCTGGCGGGTCAGCCGGTCGATGTGCCAGCAGACGATCGCCTGGAGGCGGCCTGCTTTGATGTCGTCAACGAGCCGGTCCCACTCCGGGCGTGGCCGTCCGGAATGGGCACCGACATCCTTGTCCGTAGTAGACGTCCTCGACCGCCCAGCCCTTACGGTCGCAGAGGGGGCGGCAGCCCGGCCTCCTGACGTGAGACTGCTAGCCCTGCGCCTGTTCGGTCCTGGCCGGCTCTGACGTAGATTCCCGCTCTGACCATGGGCCACATATTGACAGGCCCGTGCCACCCAGGCCGCAGTAGCCGCCGGGGTTCTTGGCGTCGGAGAGGTACTGCTGGTGGTATTCCTCCGCATAGTAGAACGGACCAGCCGGGGCGATCTCGGTGGTGATCGCCCCGAGGCCCGCGGCGGTCAGCACCTGCTGGAACGCCTCGCGGCTGGCAGCCGCCGCGGCGGCCTGCCCGGCAGTGGTGGTGTAGATCGCCGAACGGTACTGGGTGCCCGTGTCATTGCCCTGCCGCATGCCCTGGGTCGGGTCGTGCCCTTCCCAGAACACGCGCAGCAGCTCCTCGTAGCCGACCTTCGCGGGGTCGTACACCACGAGGACGACCTCGGTGTGCCCGGTCAGCCCGGAACACACCTCCTCGTAAGTGGGGTGCGGGGTGTGCCCTCCGGCGTAGCCGACGGCGGTGGTGTACACCCCGGGAACCTTCCAGAACGCGCGCTCGGCCCCCCAGAAGCAGCCGAGGCCGAACACGGCGGTCTCCAGCCCCGCCGGGAACGGGCCGGCGAGCGGGGTCCCCAGCACGGTGTGCGGGACGTCGCCCGCGAACACCGGCCGATCCCGGCCGGGAAGGGCCTGCTCGGGCGTGGGCAGTGTCGTCTTGTGACGACCGAAGAACATGGGAAGCCACCTCCGGTGGTTGTCTCCTCGCACAACCGCGCACCGCGGCCACACGTTCCCGCAGCCCGGGACCCTCGGACGCCCCCCAGATACTCTCCAAATGTTCTCCGGAGGTTCTCCGAAGGTTCATCGAACGTTCGCCGGACGATCGGGGAGCACGCCGCCAGAGAACAAGATCGCTCAGAGAACGAGATCCTCCAGCATCGTCGTGACCAGGGCCGCAATCGGCGATCGCTCGGAACGGGTGAGCGTGACGTGCGCGAACAACGGGTGGCCCTTCAGGGTCTCGATCACCGAGGCGACCCCGTCGTGCCGGCCGACCCGCAGGTTGTCGCGCTGTGCCACGTCGTGCGTGAGCACCACCCGTGACCCCTGCCCGAGCCTGGACAGCACGGTCAGCAGCACCCCGCGCTCCAGGGACTGGGCCTCGTCGACGATCACGAACGCGTCGTGCAGGGACCGGCCACGGATGTGCGTGAGCGGCAGCACCTCCAGCATCCCGCGATCCACGATCTCCTCGATGACCTCGGGGGAGACGAGCGCACCGAGAGTGTCGAACACCGCCTGGGCCCAGGGCGCCATCTTCTCGTTCTCGCTGCCCGGGAGGTACCCGAGCTCCTGGCCACCGACGGCGTACAGCGGGCGGAAAACCACCACCCGGCGGTGCGCCCGGCGCTCCATCACAGCTTCGAGCCCGGCGCACAGGGCAAGCGCCGACTTACCGGTGCCGGCTCGACCGCCGAGGGAGACGATCCCGACATCCGGATCGAGCAGGAGGTCGAGGGCGACCCGCTGCTCGGCGGAGCGACCGTGCAGGCCGAACGCGTCGCGGTCGCCGCGGACGAGCCGGACCTGCTTGTCGGCGGTCACCCGGCCGAGCGCGGAGGCACTCCCCCCGGTGGTGGTGAGGACCAGGCCGGTGTGGCAGGGCAGGTCGGCGGCCTCCAGGATCTCGGTGTACTCGCGGGAGTAGAGCCGGTCGAGGTCCTCCTGGGNGACGGTGAGCTCGGCCATCCCCGAGAAGCCGGTGTCCACCGGGGACAGCGCCTGGTACTCCTCGGCGGGCAGCCCCAGCACCGACGCCTTGACCCGCAGCGGGAGATCCTTCGTGACCAGTACGACGTCGGCGCCCTCGCGGGCGAGGTTCATCGCGACGCACAGGATCCGCGAGTCGTTCGTGTCGACCCGGAACCCNGGNGGAAGCNCCGCCGCATCGGTGTGATTGAGTTCCACCCGTAGCGTCCCGCCGTTGTCCAGCGGGAGCGGTTGATCAAGGCGACCATGCCGGATGCGCAGATCGTCCAGGATGCGTAGTGCCTCCCGGGCGAACCAGCCCAGTTCCGGATGGTTCCTTTTGCCTTCCAGCTCCCCTATGACAACGAGGGGGAGCACGACATTGTGCTCCGCGAACCGCAGCAGCGCGCCAGGATCAGAAAGCAGCACGCTTGTGTCGACGACATGCGTTCGTGGCACACGCCCACCCGCTTACTCGGAGGTAGTCCGGGACCGACCCCTGCAGGGGCCGGGCACCGGCCTCCTGGTGTAGTCGCGCTTGCGGCACCGAGGGGCCTCCCGAGAGGTCCGGCACCATGCCGGACCACGGCTTGAGACGCTAGCGCTCCCACGGTAACCGCAGCCCTCGATGATGGCGACCCACTTCCGACAACACGTTACGTTAAGAACTGGAAACGTCTCGCACCCCGGAGTTCCCGTCGCACCCCGATCGGTCACATTGCGTCCGGATCATGACGCGGAGCATCAGCCGCCGCGCGCGGCGCCGTCGGAGGCCGGACCACGAGCGTCCGCCCGAGGAAGCCAGGTCACCGCTCCCTGCTCGGTTCGGAAGCCCCGGGACCTGCGCCGACTCCGGCGACGGGCACCGACCGGGGCAACAGTCACCGACCGACCGGGGCAACAGGCACCGACCGGCCGCAGGTCGCCACCGGATCCATGAGCCCGGCGACCGACGAGAGCCGGATGACCGCGGGCGTGCCGGCCAGAGACACGGTGGGCCGAAACGCGACAGGCCAGAACGTGACAGGCCGAAGCGTGATGGCCGGTGAGGGGTCACCCGAAACGCGACGACCGAGAGGTGACGGCATGAGGCGCGCCCACGGGGGAAACGCGACGGAACACCATGGAACACCCGGGCTATGGAACACCGCGGGCCGATGATCGGAAACTCGTTGTCTCGACATGTCATCGAGATCGGATCGAACCAAACCGGGCCCGAAAGAGGGCGCCGACTGGCACCGTCGGGCGGGTCGGAGGAAATTCAGCCAACCGGCTGGGGAATTCCCGGAAATTCACCCGGGGGAGGGATTGATCCCCGGCGAACATGCGGGATCCGCGGGGTGGTCATTATCGGATGGTGCTCCGCTCAGGTGAGCCGTACCGCGACACTCGGTAGGAACGCGGCCCGCCGACGGCGGAACAACGGACGCGACGCGGAGTTACGAACGAGTCCGGCGCCGGGCTGGCCGCCGGGCCGGCGAAGGAGGGCCGAACCCTGCCGACCGGTCGCCACGGGCCGGGCCGGGAGCCCGCCGAGCGGCTCGGCCCGTGGCCGACCCGCTCGGGGGTATCACACGAAGTGGTGCCACGGATGCCCTGCGCTGCCACGGTTGCCTTGTGAGGCGCTGCCACGAAGTGCCGTGCCGGCGGTGCGCTCCCCGGACGGAGCTCGCGGTTGGGTGCGTCAGCCGCTCAGTCTGCGCTGTTCAGCCGCTCGACAAGCGCCTCGTGCTCGGTCCACAGGGCGGCCGGAAGCCGTTCCCCGAACGTCTGGTAGTGCTCGGGGATCAGCTGGGCCTCCTGTTTCCACACCTCGACGTCCACCGTGAGCAGGGTCTCGAGGTCCTCCTCGGCGATGTCGATGCCGTCAACGGGTAGGGCGTCCTTCGTCGGCAGGACGCCGAGCGGCGTCTCCACCCCGGCTGCCGTGCCCTCCAGGCGACCGACGATCCAGGCGAGGACACGGCTGTTGTCGCCGAATCCCGGCCACAGGAACCTGCCCTCCGGGCTCTTGCGGAACCAGTTCACGTAGTAGACCCGCGGGAGCTTCGTCTGGTCGGCCTTCTGCCCGACCTCGAGCCAGTGGGCGAAGTAGTCGGCCATGTTGTAGCCGCAGAACGGCAGCATCGCGAAGGGGTCCCGGCGCAGCTTGCCGATCGCTCCGGCCTGGGCCGCCGTCGTCTCGGAGGCGACGATCGAGCCGAAGAACACCCCGCGCCGCCAGTCGGGAGCCTCGGTGACCAGCGGCACCGCGGTCGCCCGGCGCCCGCCGAACAGGATCGCCGAGATCGGCACGCCGCGCGGATCCTCCCACTCCGGGGCGATCGTCGGGCACTGGCCCGCCGGGACGGTGAAGCGGGCGTTGGGGTGTGCGGCGGGCTCGCTGGACTCGGGGGTCCAGTCGCGGCCCTTCCAGTCGATGAGGTGCGCCGGCGGCTGCTTGGTCAGCCCCTCCCACCAGACGTCACCGTTATCGGTCCTGGCCACGTTGGTGTAGATGGCGTTGCCCCAGAGGGTCCTGACCGCGTTGGGGTTGGTCTGCTCGCCGGTCCCCGGGGCGACCCCGAAGAACCCGGCCTCCGGGTTGACCGCGTACAGCCGGCCGTCCTCACCGAAGCGCATCCAGGCGATGTCGTCACCGACAGTCTCCGCCTGCCAGCCCGGCAGGGTTGGGATGAGCATCGCCAGATTGGTCTTTCCACAGGCCGACGGAAATGCGGCGGCAATGTAGTGGACCTTGCCGGCGGGAGACGTCAGTTTGAGGATGAGCATGTGCTCGGCGAGCCAGCCCTCGTCGCGGGCCATGACGGACGCAATACGCAGCGCATAGCACTTCTTGCCGAGCAGTGCGTTTCCGCCGTAACCCGATCCGTAGGACCAGATCTCCCGGGTTTCCGGGAAATGGGTAATGTACTTCGTCGTATTGCACGGCCACGGAACATCGGCCTGGCCGGGTTCCAGCGGAGCGCCCAGGGAATGGACGGCCGGGACAAAGAAACCGTCCGTTCCAAGCTGCTCGAGGGCGGGCGTTCCCATCCGGGTCATCGTCCGCATGGAGATGACGACGTAAGGCGAGTCGGTGATTTCGACACCGAGGGCCGAGATGCGCGAGCCGAGCGGACCCATGCAGAACGGGACGACGTACATCGTCCGACCCCGCATGCACCCCGCGAACAGGCCCCGGAGCGTGGCCCGCATCTCGGCAGGGTCCAGCCAGTTGTTGGTCGGACCGGCGTCCTCCGCCTGCTCGGAGCAGATGTAGGTGCGGTCCTCCACGCGGGCCACGTCGCCCGGGTCCGAAGCGGCGTAAAAGCTGTTCGGACGTTTCTCGTCATTCAGCCGGACCAGGGTCCCCTGCTCGATCAGAAGGGAGGTCAGCCGATCGAACTCCGCCTCTGATCCATCGCACCACTCAACCCGATCCGGCTGAGTGAGTTCGGCAATCTCGCGCACCCAGGCAACCAGCCTGGCGTGCCTCGTGGGGGCCACGTCCAGCCCCGAAACCTGTGCCGCGGTTGTCACAGCTCACACCTCCGGTCGAGTCGAACCTGCCGCGCTCTCTTCCCATATGCAGGTACCCACTTGAGAACTCGAACGTACTCGTGGACGTTCAGACAAAACCCACAATATAGGGGAAGTTCGAGGCCACGTTCAGGATCATTAGACTGTACCGCGCGTTCCGTCCGCAGTCGCGCGATAGCGAGTGCGCAGAAGCGTCGGATCCATCACGCACCGATACGGACCGACCGCTGCCGTCCAGCTCCGCTTCGTGACGGCGGCAACCCTCGGGTTATCGTTCTCGGCGTGGCTTCCCTCGTACAGCAGCCAGCCGGGCCTCCGCAGACGGACATCGCCTCGCACCCGCGTGACCTGGTGCGACCGCGCATGCGGGGATGGCTACATGCCGGCGCGTTCCCGATCAGCCTGACACTAGGCGTCATTGCGGTGGCACTGGCTACCACGCTGCGTGCCCGGCTCGGTGTCGCGGTTTACGCCCTGAGTATTGCGGCCCTCTTCGGAACGAGCGCCCTCTATCACCGGACGATGTGGTCGACATCACGTGCCCGGGCGCGCATGAAGCGTCTCGACCACTCAATGATCTTTGTTTTCATCGCCGGGACTTACACCCCCTTCGCCCTGATCGCGATGCCGCCGACGACCGCTCGGGTGGTCCTGGCGGTGGTGTGGGGAGGGGCGGGACTCGGCGTCGCCATCCGGATGCTGNG
>NZ_JPGU01000007.1:0-123537 GCF_000732115.1 Frankia sp. CeD | reverse complement strand
TNNNNGNNNNACCTGACCGTGCNGCTCTACATCGCGCTCGGCTGGGTAGCCGTCTTCGTGATCCCGGAGCTCGCCCACCGGGCCGGGATCGCCTCGATGGTACTTCTGCTCGTGGGGGGGGTCTGCTACAGCCTCGGCGCCGTCGTCTACGCCTGCCGGCGACCGGACCCGGCNCCCACGATCTTCGGCTACCACGAGGTGTTCCATGCCTTCNCCCTCGTCGCCGCGACCTGCCACTACATTGCGCTGCTCTTCGCCATCTACTAACAGCCTTCCCCCGCACGGCGGCTACCGGGGGCTCCGGCGGCTACAGCCGAGGGCCCACCGAGCGGATCTTCTCCACCTGTTCCATGGCCTCCCGGAGCTGGCGCAGCCAGCTGTCGGCGTTCTCGCCCACCAGACGTACGCACCAGGCGAGGGCCTCGCTGCGGCTGCGCGCCACCCCCGAGTCGACGAGGGTGTCGAGCACCTGGCGTTCCGGCTGGCGCAGCCGGGTCATCACCGGCACGGACAGCGCGGTGAACAGCTCGGTGGTGTCACCGACGGTCGCGCCCCACGCCACCTTGCGGTTGTACCGATGTTCGGCCTTCGTGGCGATGGCGATCCGTTCCTCACGGGTCTGCTCCCGGAACCGCCGGATCCGGGCCCCCGTCGCCGACGGCCCTCCTCCGGGCGCGACGCCGCCGGCCGCGAGTACCCCGATGACCGTGATCTCGTCCCGGTCCACGACCACCGTGGGCATCCCGGCGAACCACCCGGCCGGGATGTGCTCGGCGAACCAGGCTGCGGCGTCGTCCGCCGGAACCACCTCCGCCCGCTCCCCCGGTCTGCCGTACCCCCGTCCACGCGGACCGGACATGACGTGTCCCCTCGATCTCCGATCGGGACCCGCGCGCGGGCCCGGCCTGCCGGCTGATCCGGACCCGGAGGCCCGATCTGGCACTCCAGAGCGGATCCGAAGAACCCCTCGTGACAATTACATGCTTACCGCACCGCCAGTCTTACCGCATCACCAGTGCAACATGCTTACCGCATCACCAGTGAAAGAAGAGGGACGGTCAGCTGGCCACCTTCACCCCGAGTTGGCGGCGCACCTCGGCTGCGGTCCGGNCCGGCAGCTCACAGACGAAATCCCGGCACACGTACACCCCAGCCGTTTCCCGGCCGACGGTCAGCGGTCCGCTGGTCACCACGACCGCACCGGGCGCCGTGCCGAGGCGGGCGAGCCGTTCCAGCGCCGGGCTGTCCACGACCGCGACCTCGGCCGGCCCGGCCAGCAGCGCCTCGGCGACCGCACCGGCCCAACCGGCGAACCGGGCATCCCGGGCCAGCAACGGAGCGACGCGCGCCACCGTCGTCTCGGCGGCCGACCGGTGTTCGGTGGAACCGGTCAACGCCGCGTAGCTGACCAGGGCGCCGGCGACAGCCGCCTGGCCCGACGGGGTCGCCGAGTCCGAGTCGTCCCGCGGCCGGCGCAACAGCACCTCCGCGTCGTCCGCGGTATCGAAGANCCCCCCGTCAGAGGCCGCGAACCGATCACGGACGATGTCCAGCAGCGTCCCAGCGAGCGCGAGCCACTCCGGATCGCCGGTGACCTGGTGCAGGGTGAGCAGTCCCTCGGCGACGTCGCCGTAGTCCTCCAGTACCCCGGCGTTCACGCCAACCCGCCCGTCCCGGCTCGTCCGGCGCAGGCGTCCGTTGACGAGATGCACGTCCCGGAGCAGGACGGCGGCCTGTTCGGCGGCCCGCACCCAGTCCGGCTCGTCGAACAACGCGCCAGCCTCGGCCAACGCCGCGATGGCCAGGCCGTTCCAGGCGGCCACCACCTTGTCGTCGCGAGCCGGCTGCGGCCGGGTCGCCCGTGCCGCGGCCAGGGCCGCGCGGACCGCCGCGAACCTCGCCGGATCGTCCGGGTCCGCCGGCAGGCGCAGCACCGACGTACCACGTTCGAAACTGCCCTGCTCGGTGACGCCGNAGACGCCGGCGGCCCACCGCCCGTCTTCCGGCCCGAGGACGGCGACGAACTGGGCGGGTGTCCAGGCGTAGCTGGCCCCCTCCTCGGGGTGCGCTCCCGCCGGGGCAGCGCTCGCGGGAACGGCATCCGCGGGAACGGCATCCGCGTCGAGCGCCGAGGCGAACCCCCCCTGGGGGGTGCGCAGATCCGCAAGCAGGAAGGCTGCCGTCTCCCGGACCACCCGTTCGGCCAGTGCCGACCCGGTGGCCCGCCACAGGTGCAGGTAGACCCGCAGCAGCAGCGCGTTGTCGTAGAGCATCTTCTCGAAGTGCGGGACCGTCCACGTCGCATCGACGCTGTACCGGGCGAACCCCCCGGCGAGCTGGTCGTAGATGCCCCCACGCGCCATCCGTTCGCAGGTCACCGCGACCATCTCCAGGCTGCGCGCGTCCCCCGTGCGGGCGGAGTGCCGCAGCAGCATCTCGGCGACCATGGACGGCGGGAACTTCGGCGCACCGCCGAATCCNCCGTGACGGGCGTCAAAGCGGGCCGACAGCCCCGCCACGGCGGTGTCGAGCAGAGCCGGGGTGATCTCGGCTGCGAGACCGGACGCCGGACCACGCGTCGCCGCCTCGGCGAGCCGGCGGGCGATGTCCGCCCCCGACTCCTCGATCTCGTCCCGCCGGGTCCGCCAGGCCTCGGTGACCGCCGTCAGGACCTGGCGGAACGACCCCATGCCGGGCCGGGGACGCGGCGGGAAGTAGGTGCCGGCGAAGAACGGCTCGGCGGNAGGGGNGAGGAACACCGTCATCGGCCAGCCGCCGTGCCCGGTCAGGGCGACGGTGACGTCCATGTAGACGGAGTCGACGTCGGGCCGCTCCTCCCGATCCACCTTGATGTTGACGAAGTGGTCGTTCATGTACTCGGCGGTCGCGGCGTCCTCGAACGATTCGTGCGCCATGACATGGCACCAGTGGCAGGATGCGTAGCCCACCGAGAGCAGCACCGGCACCCCCCGCCGGGCCGCCTCGGCGAAGGCCGCCGGGCTCCAGGGCCACCAGTCGACCGGGTTGTCCGCGTGCTGCAGCAGGTACGGAGACGTCTGCTCCGCGAGCTTGTTAGGCACCCGAACTCCTCATGATCTGCGTGTCCGCCAGGCCCGCGGAACCCCGTAGGCCTCTGGATATGCAACCAAAGGCGCGCCCAGGTAGTCCGCCCTCATCTCCACGCCGCGCCGACGTGATCGGCGCGCTTCCTCGACCGGCCCGCCGCGCCGACGTACCCGGCGGATAGGCTCGTGGGACCGCACGATCCCCGCCGTCCGCTCGCCCGACCGCCGTCCGTCAGGCCGCCGTTCCCGCCGCGAGAGCGGTGAGAGGGTCGACGTACCAACGAGTTTGGATGGCACGAGCGATGAGTGAGACGGCCGAGCCCGGCGCCCGGACCGGCGCCGCGGACACCACGGTGGCACCGACCGGTGCGTCTGGCGGGATCATCCCGGCAGCCGCGGGCACCGCGGGCGGCGCCCCCGCCGGGACCGGGAGCGTCGAGCCGAGCTTCCGGTACGACGCCCGGCTCGCCGCCGACATCGAGCGGCGCTGGCAGCGCCGGTGGGCCGACGAGGGCACGTTCAACTCGCCGAACCCGGTCGGGCCGCTCTCGACGGGCTTCGAGAAGGTCGCCNGCCGGGAGCCGTTCTACATCATGGACATGTTCCCCTATCCGAGCGGCTCGGGGCTGCACGTCGGGCACCCGCTGGGGTACATCGGCACCGACGTGTTCGCCCGCTATCTGCGGATGTCCGGCCGGCACGTGCTGCATCCGTTNGGATACGACTCCTTCGGCCTGCCCGCCGAGCAGTACGCCATCAACACGGGCCAGCATCCCCGCGACACCACCAACGCCAACATCGCCAACATGCGCCGCCAACTCNCCCGGCTGGGGCTGGGCCACGACNCCCGCCGCGAGATCGCGACGACCGACGTGGGCTACTACCGCTGGACGCAGTGGATCTTCCAGCAGATCTTCAACAGCTGGTACGACCCGCAGGCCGGCCGGGCCCGGCCGATCGCCGAGCTGATCGAGGAGTTCGCCGCGGGCACCCGGGCGCCGGTAGCCGGCCCCGCCGGGGGGAACACGGCCGTGTCGGTTGACGCGGTCCGGGCGGCGAACCCGGCCGGGCTGGCGTGGACCGAACTCGACGAGGTGTCCCGCCGGAAGGTCGTCAACGCGCACCGCCTGGCCTACATCTCCGAACAGCTGGTCAACTGGTGCCCGGGGCTGGGCACCGTGCTGGCGAACGAGGAGGTCACCGCCGACGGCCGCAGCGACATCGGGAACTACCCAGTGTTTCGCCGGCCGCTGAAGCAGTGGATCCTGCGGATCACCGCCTATGCCGAGCGGCTGATCTCCGACCTCGACCTGGTCGACTGGCCGGACTCGATCAAGCAGATGCAGCGCAACTGGATCAGTCCGAGCGAGGGCGCCAGCGTCGAGTTCACCGTCGTCGCCCCCGGCGAGGAGGCAGGTGCGTCCGATCCGTCTGGCTCATCGACCGCCCGGCGTATCGAGGTCTATACCACCCGCCCGGACACCCTGGCGGGGGCCACCTTCCTGGTACTCGCGCCCGAACATCCCCTGGCCGACGCCCTGATCGCCGACACCTGGCCGGCGGACACCCCGGTGAGCTGGCGCTTCCCGGCGGGACGGCCGGGCGGCGGCACGGAACCGGCGGACACCGCCGGGCCGGAGGCGGGCGCCGATCCGGCGTGGACCCCGCGAGCCGCCGTCGACGCCTACCGGGAGTTCGCGGCCCACCGCAGCGACCGGCAGCGCGGCGAGGAGGTCATCGACCGCACCGGCGTGTTCACCGGCTCGTACGTGCGCAACCCGGTCGGTGGCGGGGNCATCCCGGTCTTCCTGGCCGACTATGTGCTGCTGGGCTACGGCACCGGGGCAATCATGGCGGTACCGGCGCACGACAGCCGGGACTTCTCCTTCGCCCGCGCGTTCGACCTGCCGATCCCCGCCGTGCTGGAGCCGGACGCGGACTGGTACGCCGCGCACGGGGTAGTGCCCGCGACTCCATCAGCGCAGTGGCCCGAGGCGTTCAGCGGTGCGGGCGAGTATCGGCCCGGTCCGGCCAGCGCCCCGGTGCTGGTCGGCCTGTCGAAAAGCGAGGCGATCAAGGCCACGGTTCACTGGCTGGAGGAGATCGGCGCCGGCAGGTCGGCGCGGTCGTACCGGCTGCGGGACTGGCTGTTCTCCCGCCAGCGGTACTGGGGCGAGCCGTTCCCGATCGTCTTCGATGTCGACGGGCTGCCCCACGCGGTTCCCGACGAGCTGCTGCCGATCGAACTGCCGGAGATGACCGACTTCCGGCCCACGGCGATGGCCGAGGACGACGCGAGCGACCCGGTGCCCCCCCTGGCCCGGGTGGCCGACTGGGTGACGGTCACCCTGGATCTCGGCGACGGGCCGAAGCAGTACCGGCGCGAGACGAACACCATGCCGCAGTGGGCCGGTTCGTGTTGGTACTACCTGCGCTACCTGGACCCGACCAACACCGAGCGCTTCGTCGACCCGACCGTCGAGCGCTACTGGATGGCCAGGCCGGGCGCGGTTCCCGGCGACGGCGGCGTCGATCTGTACGTCGGCGGTGTCGAGCACGCCGTGCTGCACCTGCTCTACGCCCGGTTCTGGCACAAGGTGCTCTACGACCTGGGCCACGTCTCCACCAAGGAGCCGTTCAAGCGGCTGTTCAACCAGGGATACATCCAGGCGGATGCCTTCACCGACGCCCGGGGCATGTACGTCCCGGCGGCCGAGGTGACGGCGACCCCCGACGGCCGGTTCCTCTTCCAGGGCGCCCCGGTCAACCGGCGCTCGGGCAAGATGGGCAAGAGCCTGAAGAACAGCGTCAGCCCGGACGAGATGTACGACAGGTTCGGCGCCGACACGCTGCGCGTCTACGAGATGGCGATGGGCCCGCTCGACGCTGACCGGCCATGGCACACCGACGACATCGTCGGTTCGCACCGGTTCCTCCAGCGGCTGTGGCGCACCGTCGTCGACGAAACCNCCGGGGCGGCCGCCGTCGTTGACGAGCCGTTGGACGGCGAGGCTCTTCGCGTCCTGCACCGGACGATCCTCACGGTCACCGCCGAATACGCGGGGCTGCGGTTCAACACCGCGGTCGCCCGGCTCATCGAACTAACCAACTTCGTCAGCAAGAGCTACGGGAAATCCCCCCCCCCCCGCGCGCTCGCCGAGCCGCTCACCCTGATGGCGGCCCCGCTGGCCCCGCACATCGCCGAGGAACTGTGGTCCCGCCTCGGTCACGAGGAGTCGGTCAGCACGGTCGCCTTCCCGATCGGGGATCCGGCGCTGGCCGCCGAGTCGGTCAGGACGATCCCGGTCCAGGTGAACGGGAAGGTCCGGTTCACCATCGAGGTTCCGGACGGTTCAGCGGAGCAGACGGTTCGCGATCTGCTCGCCGCGCATCCCGAGTTCGCCCGGCAGACCGATGGTCGGACGATCAAGAAGATCATCGTCGTGCCCGGTCGGATCGTGAATATCGCCATCTCCCCCGCCTAGCCGGGGTCTGCGGCAGCCGCCTACCGATCGCTCCCCGCGGAGCCCGCGGGGGGTCCAGGCTGGGTCGGCAGGTCCAGCTGCTCGCCGCCACCCGCCAGGCCCGCCGTGCTACCGGCGCCGGCGGTGCCGGCGGTCTCCTCGACGACCTCCCCGTCGATAACCGGCCCGTCTCCACCGTCCAGCCGGCGCATCGCGTTCGGATCAGGGTCGACGCCGGCGAACTCGCCGCTGGCGACGTTCGACCGCATCCGGCGCAGGCTCTTCGAGAGGAAGAAGAAGATCACACTGGAGGCCGCGATCAGTGCCAGGACGACGAGGAGCCCGACGGCTCCGGCGTCGATCTTCCTCTCGACCAGCACGGAAGCGGCGAAGACCTCGTTCACGGGCACGTCCTCACACCTGGTGTCCTCTGGTGTCCGCCACACCTGCTGTCACCGCCCGCCACGGGGACACTCCACGACGGGCGCCGATTCCGACCCTACGCCCTGCCGTACGAGTCCTCCGCCTCCGCGGTCACGCACCGTTGACTAGATCACATACTGTTCGAAAAGTCACATGCCATCCGAAAAGTCACATGCCACCTGAAAGGTCAGGTTACCGGAGAGTCACACGCCGTTGAACAGATCGTCTTCGGGCAGCATGCCGACCTCGATAAGAGAACGGGCCAGCTGGTAGTCCTCTGTCGGCCAGGCGTCCCGCTGCACCTCCAGGGGTATCCGGAACCACCATCCGGTGGGGTCGACCTGGGTGGCGTGGGCGATCAGTGCCCGGTCGCGGGTCTCGAACCAGTCCGCGCACTCCACCTGGGTGGTGAGCCGACCGGTGTCCTCGGCGCGGTCGACCCACTCGGCCAGCCGCTCGGCATAGGGGGACTCCAGACCGCGGGCCATCATCTCCTCGTGGAGAGCGAGGACGCGCTCCTTGTGGAAGGTGAGGTGGTAGTAAAGCTTGAGCGGCTGCCAGGGTTCGAGGCCGGCGTCGACACCGACCTCGGGATAACGGTCGGGATCACCGGCCGCCTCGAACGCCTCCACACTGACCCGATGGGTCATGATGTGGTCGGGATGCGGATACCCGCCCGACTCGTCGTAGGTCGTGATGACCTGCGGCCGGAACTGACGGATCAACCGGACCAGCGGACGGGCCGCCTCGCCGAGCGCGATGGTGGCGAACCGCCCGTCCGGAACAGGCGGCGGCGGATCGCCCTCAGGCAGTCCGGAGTCGACGAAGCCGAGCCACTCCTGGCGGACCCCGAGGATGAGCCGGGCGGCCTCCATCTCCTGCCTGCGGATCTCCGCCATCCGGGCGGCGACACCCGGCTGGTCCATCGCGGGGNTGAGGATGCTGCCCTCCTCTCCCCCGGTACACGTGACCACGAGGACGTCGGCGCCCTCGCTGGCGTAACGTGCCATGGTGGCGGCGCCNTTGCTGGACTCGTCATCGGGGTGGGCGTGGATGGCCATCAGGCGCAGGCCATGCCGATCGTGGACCGCGGGCATGCGGCCCATTGTTCCTGATGCCTCGACGTTGCTGATGCCTCGACGTTCCTGATGCCTCGACGTTGTTCCGGGCTCACCGGTCTGGGTGATCCGACCTCGTCCGAGGAACCGCCGGGGCCCGCCCCGCGTTCGGTCTGGAAAAGTCACCCAACGCCGTGGCACAATGCACCGTCCGCGCATGCTTCGACGGCAGGCCTGCCGTCGACCGGCGCACCGACATCGTCGTCGGCCCGGTCCGGAGGGCCGATGGACGACGGCCGGTTCCGTCGTCCTCCCACCCCTGCGTGAAGCATGCGTGGTCGAGGTCGAAGGCANGGGCTGTCGGANCNCCCGNANGGGCTGNCCCGCCGGTCCGGAGCTTCCGGGCGGTCCAGACGCCGCCAGAGCCACCAAGCCCGACATCGGATTCCTTGATTCATTTTGGTATGATGACCCTTTTGATGTTCACCGAGGAGCGTGACCCGCGTGACGCAGCAGACTTGGCTCACCCAGGAGGCATACGACCGGCTCCGCTCCGAGCTCGACTACCTGACCGGCCCGTGGCGTACGGAGATCGCGACCAAAATTGAGGCTGCCCGCGAGGAGGGCGACCTCAAGGAAAACGGCGGCTACCACGCGGCCAAGGAGGAGCAGGGCAAGCAGGAGGCCCGGATTCGCCAGCTCACGGACCTGCTGCGCGACGCCCAGGTCGGCGAGGCACCCGCGGCGACCGGCGAGGCCGGCCCCGGCACCGTCGTCGAGGTGCGCTTCTCCGGCGAACGGGAGACGGAGAAGTTCCTCATCGGCTCGCGTGAGGACCACAGCACGCCCATCGAGGTCTTCTCCCCGGCGTCCCCGCTAGGCGGCGCGGTGAGCGGGCACAAGGCGGGCGAGACCGTCTCCTACACGCTGCCCAACGGCCGTTCGGCCAAGGTCGAGATCGTCTCGGTGTCGCCCTACTCGGGCTGACTACGCCAGCAGCGGANGAGCGCCGGCCCGGCTGCACGGGTGGCGGCGTCGGCGTACCGTCANCGGGTGGAGGATCTGCCGGCACAGCCCAGTCATTCCATACCACCGACCGTGCCCCCGACCGTGGCATCTGCGGTCCACCCGCCGACGGCCGCCGCCCCGCAGTTCACCACCCTGGGTGGGCTGCGCCGCAGCGGGCACGCGCACCGCCCGGTGCGGACGGAGCTGCGCGACAACCTCGTCGCCCTGATGCAGGGCGACGGCCCCCGGTTCCCGGGCATCGTCGGTTTCGACGAGACCGTCCTTCCCCAGGTCGAGCGGGCCATCCTGGCCGGTCACGACATCGTCTTCCTCGGCGAGCGCGGGCAGGGCAAGACCCGGCTCATCCGCACTCTGGTGAGTCTGCTCGACGAGTGGTCGCCGGCCGTCGCCGGCTGTGAGATCAACGACCACCCCTACGCGCCGGTCTGCGGCCGATGCCGGGCGCTGGCGGCCGATCTCGGTGACGCGCTGCCGGTGGTCTGGCGGCACCGCGGCGAGCGGTTCAGCGAGAAGCTCGCGACCCCGGACACGAGCGTCGGCGACCTCATCGGCGACGTCGACCCGGTGAAGGTCGCCGAGGGCCGCACGCTCNGCGATCCCGAGACGGTCCACTACGGGCTGGTGCCACGCACCAACCGCGGGATCTTCAGCGTCAACGAGCTGCCCGACCTCNCCGAACGGATCCAGGTCGCGCTGCTCAACGTGCTGGAGGAGCGGGACATNCAGGTCCGCGGCTACCTGCTCCGGTTGCCGCTGGACCTGCTGCTGGTCGCCTCGGCCAACCCCGAGGACTACACCAACCGGGGGCGGATCATCACGCCGCTCAAGGACCGGTTCGGCGCCGAGGTCCGCACCCACTACCCGCTGCACCTCACCGACGAACTGGCGCTGATCCGCCAGGAGGCGGTGATGTCCTGGGCGGGGTCCCCGCTCGGCGCACCGGAGATACCCGATCACCTGGTGGAGATCGTGGCCCGGTTCACCCGGCTGGTGCGCGACGCCCCCCAGGTCGACCAGCGCTCGGGGGTGTCGGCCCGGCTGTCGGTGGCCGCGGCCGAGACGGTGGCGGCTTCGGCGGTCCGCCGCGCGGCGCTGACCGGCGAGGAGACGCCCACCGCACGGGTGGTCGACCTCGCCGCGATCGTCCCGGCGGTACGCGGCAAGGTCGAGTTCGACCAGCTGGAGGAGGGCCGGGAGGACGAGGTCCTCGCGCTGCTGTTGCGCCGCGCGGTGGCCGAGACATTCCGGGCAAGGCTGGCCGGCGCGGACCTCACCGGCCTGCAGGCCCGCTTCGACGCGGATGGCCCGGTCGAGACCGGCGACCTGGTAGCGGCGGCCGAGCTGCTGCGCCGGGTCGGGCCGGTGCCCGGGCTCGCGGCGATCCTGACCAGGCTCGGCGTGGACGGGGCGGAGTCGCCGGGGCTCGCGGCGGCCGCGCTGGAGCTGGCGATGGAGGGACTGCACCTCAACCGCCGGCTGGCCAAGGAAGAGCTTCCCGGACGGACCGTCTACGGCACCTGACCCGGCGGCACCTGGCCTCGGCACGGAAGCTTCCAGGAGGAACAGTGAATTCCGGAACATTCCGGTATGGCCCGTGGGACGGCGGACCCGACCCACTCGCCTCTCCCTTCACCGCGTCCGACGCCCTGGATGAGATGTCCCGCCAGATTCTGGAGGGACGCACCCCGCGGGAGGCTCTGGAGTCGCTGCTGCGCCGGGGCATGCCGGGCCGGCGTGGTCTGGACGACATGCGCCGGGCCGTCGAGCGGCACCGGCGGGAGGCCCGATCCCNCGGCCGGNTGGACGGGACACTCCAAGAGGTCCGCCGGCTGCTCGACACCGCCGTGGGCCAGGAACGGGCGGCGCTGTTCCCCGACCCCTCCGACGACGCCCGGCTGCGCGAAGCCGAGCTGGACGCGCTGCCCGCGGACCCCGCCCGTGCGGTGCGCTCGCTCGCCGAGTATGACTGGCGGTCCCCGCCGGCCCGCGAGACGTACGAGAAGATCTCCGAGCTGCTGCGTCGCGAGGTCCTCGATTCCCAGTTCAAGGGGATGAAGCAGGCCCTGGAGGGGGCCACGCCCGAGGACTTCGCCCGGATCCGGGAGATGGTCGGCGCGCTCAACGCCCTGCTGGAGGCGGACGCCCGCGGTGAGGACACCGACGAGGCGTTCGCCCGGTTCATGCGGGAGTTCGGCGACTTCTTTCCGGAGAACCCCGGCTCGCTGGAGGAACTGGTTGACGCGCTGGCCCGCCGGGCCGCCGCCGCCGCGCGGTTGCTGGCCGGGCTCACCCCGCAGCAGCGCTCCGAACTCGCCGATCTGATGTCCACGGCGATGGAGGACCTGGGGCTCGCCGCGGAGATGTCACGACTGGCGCAGGCGCTGCGCGCGTCCCGACCTGACCTCAACTGGGGTGGACGGCTGCGGGGGCGGGCCGGCCGGTTGGGCGACGGCCTGAGCGGCGAGGAACCGCTCGGTCTCGGCGACGCCACCACCGCGCTGGAGGAGCTCGCGGAGCTGGACGAACTGGCCGCCGCGCTGGGGCAGGACTACGCCGGGGCCTCCCTGGAAGACGTTGACCCCGAGGCGGTGGCCCGGGCGCTGGGCCGGTCCGCCGTCGACGATCTGCGAGGGCTGCAGGAGATCGAACGGGAGCTGGAGCGGCAGGGATTCCTCACCCGCCGGGCCGGGAGCCTCGAGCTCACCCCGCGGGCGGTGCGCCGGATCGGGCAGGCCGCACTGGCCCGGATCTTCCGGCAGGTCTCCGCCCGGGGCCGCGGGGATCACAGCGTGACCGACGCGGGTTCCGCCGGGGATCTGCTGGGCACCTCCCGGGCCTGGCAGTTCGGCGACACCCAGCCGATCGACGTCGTCCGCACGGTCCGCAACGCGGTGCTGCGCGGCGGTCCGCCCGGCCGGGGCCACCCGATCCGCCTGGCGGTGGCCGACTTCGAGGTCGCCGAGACGGAGCGCCGCGCCACGGCGGCGGTGTGCCTGCTCGTCGACCTGTCCTACTCGATGGCGCTGCGGGGCACCTGGGGCATCGCGAAGTCGACGGCACTCGCGCTGCACACGCTCGTCAGCACGTCGTTCCCGCAAGACAAGATCCACATTGTCGGCTTCTCGGACTACGCCCGGGAGCTGCGGCCGGTCGAGCTCGCCGGGCTCGACTCCGAGATGGTGCAGGGCACGAACCTGCAGCACGCCCTGCTCATCGCTGGCCGGTTGCTGAGCCGCTACCCGCAGTCGGAGCCGGTCATCATGGTGGTCACCGACGGTGAGCCCACCGCGCACCTGCTGCGCGACGGTACTCCCTCGTTCTCCTGGCCGCCGATGCCCGAGACCCTGGAGCTGACCCTGGCCGAGGTCGACCGGCTCACCCGGCGCGGCGTGACCGTCAACGTGTTCATGCTCGACGACGAGCCACGGCTGGTGCAGTTCGTCGAGGAGATAGCCAGACGCAACGGCGGGCGGGNTCTCTCACCCNATCCCNCCGCCCTCGGCAACTACGTCATCCGGGACTACCTGCGGGCCCGGGGCAGGCACCGCACCGCCCGCTGACCGCCGCGCCACCCCGCCCGGCTCGGCGGCGAGGCGTTCCCAGAACTCGACCGCGAGCTCCTCGTAGCCGAGCCCGAGATCGAGGGTCCGGCGCAGCGACCAGGCCAGGGCGCCCGCGGGCAGCGCGATCAGGGAGCGGTACACCTCCAGGTGAGCGCGATGCGCCGCCGCCTGGGCCCGCGCGAGCCGGCTGACATCACCCGGCCGGCCCAGATCGGCGAATGCCAGCTTGAGCAGGCCGGGATCGCGCAGCTCGGTGCGCCCGGCCTCCGGGACGGTGAGCCACGCGGCCAACCTGCTCCGGCCGGCGTCGGTCAGGCGAAAGATCCGCCGCCTGCGGCCGGACTCCTCCCGTTCCTCCGAGAGGAGTCCGGCCGCGGCAAGGCGGGGCGGCTCCTTGTAGAGCTGGGCGTGCGGAAACGACCAGAAGTTACCGATCGAGCCGGCAACCGCGACCTTGAGCTCGTACGGAGTGGCGCTGCCACGCCGCGCCACCTCCCCCAGGACCAGATACGACACCGGCGTCAGCGCGATTCCAGCCATGGTCTCGATGATATGGCTTGAATGATACGGGTTGAATGATACGGGTTTATAGGTACCGTCTCTTCCGGACTATCTAGCACCTAGCCGTCTTACCCCTACAGCCCTCTCCAACCGGCCCATGGAGAGGGGTCGACAAGGGCGGGAGGCGCGGCCCGCCGACCCACCCGTCCCACAACGCCCGCGAGCCGCCACAGAAGGCGACAGTACTGCTACTCTGCGCTGTCGTGACGTCACGGAGTGCAGACCAGGAGTCCGAGCGACGGGCGGACGCGGCACGCCTCCGCCCACTCCCGCCGGCGGATGTACCCGGCGCCACCCGGGCCCGCCCACGCCCGCCGGCGCGATCGAGGCTCACCGTCGCGATCCTGCTGACGGCGGGCGTCGCGCTGGCACCCGCGGCCCTTCCGGCCAGCCCCGCCCAGGCGGCGTCGGACACCGGGCGAGGGGGCGCGCCGATCGCCGCCACGTACCCGGGATCCACCGCGGGACAGCTCCTCTCGGCGCCGGGGGCGGTGACCCTCGCCGAGCAGCGCGAGGTCGAACGGTACTGGAGCGCGCAGCGGCGGGCCCNAGCCTTCGGGGCCCGCACGAACGACCATGCCGATGCCGCCCCCCNCAGTCCCGGGCCGGCCCCGCCTGCCGCCGGCGACTCCGAAACGGCCGCGAGCGACGCTCCCCCGCCCCCGAGCGCCGGAACGCCCTACACCCGGGGCGGGCTGGTGACCACGACCACCGGCCGGTTGTTCGCCACCATCGGCGGCAGTGACTACGCCTGCTCCGCGAGCGTCGTGTCCAGCCCCAGCCGTGACCTCGTGGTCACCGCGGGGCACTGCGTGCACGGCGGTAGCGGGGAACAGTTCGCGCGGAACGTCATCTTCATCCCCGGGTTCGACAACGGCGCGATGCCCTACGGCATCTGGACCGCCCGCCGGCTTACCGTGACGTCCGGGTGGGCCCGCCAGGACGACTTCGACGTCGACACCGGCTTCGCCCTGTTCAACCCGTCCCCGTCCCGCGGCCGTCATCTCGAGGACACGGTCGGATCCCAGGGCATAGCCTTCGATCTTCCGGGGACGTATCCGCAGTACACCTTCGGCTACCCGCGGCTGCCCCCCTACGACGGCAGCCAACTCGTCTACTGCGCCGGCCCCGGCTTCGGCGACCCCTACGGCAGCCCGTCGATCGGCGTCGCCTGCCGCATGACGGCCGGCGCCAGCGGCGGGCCACTACTCACCGGCCTCGGCCGGCTCGGTTCCGGGCACGGCTGGGNCGACGGGGNGGNCAGCTACGCCTATGCCGGGGTCAACGACAAGCTGTACGGAACTCACTTCGGCGACGTGGTGAAGTCGCTCTACTACCAGTCCTACCGGCTCTAGCGGATCGCCGTCCCCCGGGATACGGCCGACGGACGACGATCGATACCTTCTGCGCATGCCGCATTCGGGCAGCTTCGGGCTCCTCCTGACCGTGCACGTCGTTCTCGGGGTCTTCGTCATCGGTCCGCTGACGCTGATCACCGTGGTCACCCCGCGCCTGCTGCGGTTGGGGGCCGGTGCCCTGCCGATCCTGCGCCTGTGCGTGCGGATGATCCGGGCTCTCGCGCTCGCCTCACTGCTCATCGTCGTGACGGGCCTCGGGCTGGTGCATCAGGGATCATTCGGCAGCGTGCGGTCGCTGGGCGACCCCTGGCTGTCGGGTGCCCTCGTGCTGTGGGTGGTGGCCACCGGGATCTCGCTGGGCATGATCGCGCCCGGGCTCGCCCACGCCGTCAAGGAGATCGACGCGGGCGGTGACACGCGTCGGCGTACCCTTCCAATCATGGGGGGTGTCGCCGTGAGCACCGCCTGCTGGATACTGATCATCGCTTTCATGGTCATCAAGCCCGGGACCTGACGCGGCCGGGCCACCGCGACGATCCGGGCAGGCGGGTCGTCGCTCAGCTCGCCTGCGCGAGCGTCCCGCGACGATCGACTTCCCCGCGATGCACGACATCGTCAAGCTTGTCCAGGATGCGACCCCAGACCTGGCGGGGGAGCTCATGCCCCATCCCGTCGATCTCCAGCAGCTCCGCGAGCGGGATCGCCGCGGCCGTCAACCGACCACCGAGGACCGGGACGAGCGGGTCCGCGTCACCGTGGACGACGAGGGTGGGGACCGGGAGCCGCGCGAGCCCGGGGGTGCGGTCGGGCGCCGCGAGCACGGCGGCGATCTGGCGCATGACCCCGACCGGGTTCGGGCGACGGCCCCATTGGATCTCGGCCCGCCGCCGCAGCCACGCCACGTCCGGCGCGAACAACGGCGAGCCCAGGACCTCCTGCGCCTCGTGCCCGGCGAGGACGAACTCCTCCAGGTCGGCCGGCGCCGGCCGCAGGAACAGCGCGATCGCCTCGGCGGTCGGCTGCACCCGGTGGTCACCCGGATGGGACATCATCGAGGTGAGGCTGCGCACCCGCTCGGGGTTCCCGAGGGCCACGATCTGGGCGATCATGCCACCCATCGAGCTGCCCATCAGGTGCGCCGACTCGATCCCGAGGGCGGTCAGCAGGCCGACCGCGTCCGCGGCCAGGTCCTCGAGCCGGTAGGGAGCGAGGTCGAAGCGACCGCTCAGGATCGCCGCCAGGTCGGGCCGACCGAGCTGGTCGAGATGAGTGGACAGTCCCACGTCCCGGTTGTCGAAGATGATCGTTCGATAACCGCGACGACCGAGCGCGGCCAGCAGGTCCGGGTGCCAGCCGACGAGCTGCTGCCCGAGGCCGCCGATCAGGAGCAGCGGCAACCCGTCCTCGTCGCCGTGGATCTCGTAGGCGAGGTCGATGCCGTTGACTGAGACGATGCCCATGGTCGGAAGGTAGCCATCCCATGGCGCCGGCGCACGAGTTCCACCGGCAATCGGCCGGAGGCTACCCGAAAGGGCCAGGCGGATGCCGGCAGCGCGGCCGTCGAGCGGCGAACACCCCACCCATCAACTACTTTAGGTAGTCGCTCGACTTCCTAAAGCGATTATCCTGCTGGGCGACCCCACCGGACGGGCACACATGATCTTTCCGACGATCGAGTTTGCGGCGTTCCTTGTCGTGGTGCTGGCGATCTCCTGGCTGCTGATGCCCCGGCCGAGGCTGTGGAAGCCGTTCATCCTCGGGGCGTCGTATTTCTTCTACGGCTTCGCGGACGCACGCTTCGTGCTGCTGATCGTGGCCTCCACCTTGATCAACCAGGGTGCCGCCGTCGCGATCCACCGCTGGCGCGACCGCCGCGTCCTCATCGCCGCGATCGTCTGCGACCTCGGCCTGCTCGGCTGGTTCAAGTACTACAGCTTCTTCGCCCTGTCGGTGGACCGCGCGCTGGCCGAGATCGGTCTCCCCACGGCGCTGCCCCTGCTCCAGGTGGCGCTGCCGATCGGGATCTCGTTCTTCACCTTCCAGGCGCTGTCCTACGTCATCGACGTCCATCGCGGCACCAGCACACCCGCGTCGCTGCTGGACTTCGCCGTGTACGAGGCGTTCTTCCCGCATCTGGTCGCCGGTCCCATCGTGCGTGCGCGCGAGTTCATCCCCCAGCTCGCCACGCCACGGGACCCGAACCAGGTCCAGGCCACCCGGGCCGTGTTCCTGATCGTGGGCGGCCTGGTCAAGAAGGTGGTGCTCGCCGATCTGATCGCCTCACGCCTCGTCGACCCCGTCTTCGACGCACCCGGCCAGCACTCGTCGCTGGAGATCGCCACGGCCGGCTACGGCTACGCCGTGCAGATCTACTGTGACTTCTCGGCGTACTCCGACATCGCGATCGGGATCGCCCTCCTGCTCGGCTTCCGCTTCCCGGACAACTTCGACCGTCCCTACGCGGCCGTCACCCTGCAGGACTTCTGGCGCCGCTGGCACATGACCCTGTCCCGATGGCTACGGGACTACGTCTACCTACCGCTCGGAGGGAACCGGAAGGGGCAGCGGCGCACCTACCTCAACATCATGATCACCATGACTCTGGGTGGTCTCTGGCACGGCGCCGCCTGGACGTTCGTCCTGTGGGGAGCGCTGCACGGCGGTGGGCTGGTGACCGAACGCCGGATCCGGGCCCGACGGGCGGACCGGATCCGGGCGACGGAACGGGCCCGAGCCACGGGACAGGAGCAGATCCCGGGACGGGCCCGAGCCACGGGACAGGAACAGATCCCGGGACAGGCCGAATCGGCGGGGCTCTCCGCGATGCCGCTACCCCGGCCGGGATCGGAGAGCCCCGCACCGCTCCTTTCCGCTGGCGGATCCGGCGCCGTTATTGGTCCCGGTCCCGCTGCCGGCTTCGGCATCGCCGGCAGTTCCGCGGGGACGCCAACCACGGCGAGCCGCCGGACGATCATCGCCGCACAGGCCGCGCTTCCCGAAGCGGTCCCCAACCCGGTCCGCGCCTGGGCCGGCCGGCTGGCCGTCTTCCACTTCGTGTGTGCCACCTGGGTCCTGTTCCGAGCGCCCGACCTGGCAACGGCACGCGAGCTCGTCGTCCGGCTGTTCACCGCGAGCGGACCGGCGCCGCTGGTCACTCCGACGGTCCTCGCCGCCATCGGGGTGGGACTGGCCACCGCAGCCGTCCCGCGCGTCTGGTGGATCCACGCGCAGGCCGCCTTCACCCGACTGCGCCTTGGCGCCCAGATCGCGCTGCTCACCCCGAGCATCATGATCATTTATGCGATCGTCGGCCCACAGGACGTCGCGCCGTTCATCTACTTCCGCTTCTGAGTCACGCTCGCCTGCTCTCCCCAGCCCAACCCCGGTCCCGGAGCCTGAGTGTTACCCCGGCCGGGGTAACACTCAGGCCGGACGATACGAGCAACGGCGAGAGGGACTTTAACTTAGAGTAATCTAATAGCAACGCCCGATCACATTCCGGGACATCTGTGACCTGCGTCAACGAAGCCGAGGGGCGATGACTGAGCGTGAAGATTCGGCGCCACCGGGACCCCCGGCGACCGCACCCGCGGCGACCACCGGCGTCGTCCGGGTTCGGCAGGCCTTCCTGCTGGTAGCCGTCACCCTGGGTCTGCTGGCGGTGCTCCGCGCCTCGGCGATGGTGCACGCGGGCGAGGGCATGCGCCCAGGACTCACCCGCACGCTCGTGCTGGGCGTGGCCCGGCCGACCGAACGGATCACCCGGACCGTCCATCTCGACGAACCGGACCGGTGGTTGTCGCGCGCGTTTGGTCACGACGCCAAGTCCGGCGGCACCTTCTCCGAGCTGGCATCGGCGGCCAGCCGAGCTGAAGCCGAGCCCGATCGCCCCGGCGCCCTCGGGCCGGGCGCCGCCGGTTCCCACCGCTCCCCGCTGCCACCGCGCCACCCGACCGCGGCCGATCCGCTGCGCGTCCTGGTCACCGGGGACTCGCTGACGGAATCACTCGGNCCGAGCATCATNAACAGTGCGCCNGCCACGATCCGGGCACAGACCGAGACGCGGTTCGGCACGGGCCTGGTGCGGCCCGACTTCTTCGACTGGGCCACCCATGCCCGGGCGCAGATCACGCAGCGCAACCCAGAGCTGGTGATCGTCGCAATGGGCGGGAACGACGGCCAGGGCATCACGCTTGCGGACGGAACCGTCCTGCCGGCCGGATCGGACGCGTGGACCGCCGAGTACCAACGGCGTGCCATCGTCGTGATGCGGATCTGGAGCGGCGACGGAGCCCGCCGAGTGCTGTGGCTCAGCCTCCCGCCGGCCCGGTCGGACCAGCTTAACGGCTACTTCCGCCGGCTGAACGAGGCGACCCTCGACGCCACGACCAGGGTGGTCGGAGCCCGATATCTCGATCTCACCCCGTGGTNGTCGAAGAACGGCGCATACAGCGACTACCTCACCGGCACGGACGGTAACACCGTCCTGGCCCGAGCCCGTGACGGCGTGCACCTGAGTCTCGACGGCGCGCGGATCGCCGCGGGACACGTTCTGGAAACCGTGCGCAGCACGTGGAACCTGCGGTGAACGACGATCGGACCGACCGACCGAACTGGACGATCAGACCGACCGAACGCTCAACGGGGGCGGAACCCGAAGCCCGCGCCGCCCAGATCCCGGCGGGCCTCCAGGACGGCGGCCCGGGCGGCGGCCAGGACGTCGCGACCGGACGGCGCCGCCGCACCGGACACCGAGATCGCGCCGACGAGCTCGTCGGCGAGGACCGCGAGCTGGTCGGTCAGGGCATGCGGCGCCAGCCGCGGCGGACGAGCGCCGGCCGGCGCTCCCGTGCCGGCCCGCTCGCCGAGCGACGCCAGTTCGTCGAGCAGCCGAACGGCCCGCTCCGCCCTGGTACCACCGGATTCCACCGGAACATCCCATGATGACCCGGACCAACACTGAAGGCGGTGAATCAGCAGGCCGACCTCACGGGTGAGATCACGGACCTCGTCGGACATCCGAGCAGGTTACCTGACGATGACGGGAACGGGTCTTGCTCTCTACTGTGGTATAGGGCACCCTCCAGACATGGTCCGTTGACGTCGGGTTTCACCTCAGGAGGCGCGCATGTCGCTGAACCGCTCCGCCCAGACCCACCNGATCCTCATCGAGCGGATACCGAAGGCAACCGGCCACGACGTGAACCACTGGCTCGATCGGCTCGACGACGGACCCGGCCTGCTCCGCTTCGCAGAGCGCGTCAACTGGCTGCGGGCCGAGCACGACCTGCCGCACTGCTATGCGGCGGCCCTGGTCCATGAGGCCGATCTGCGGCGGCGGGCGATCCGCGCGTAGACACTCGGCGGCCCGGCCGCGCAGGCCCGGCCGCTCGGTGGGGCGTCGAGGTACGGCCCGGCTTCCCGCAGCTGTCCCCCGCCCCATGGCGCCGGGTACCCGGCGCCATGGGGCGGACATGGTCCGCATCGTTGACGCGCCCGGTCGGCCACCGGACACATCACAATGACTGCATGAACCTCGACGCAGCCACTGAGTTCGTACGCGATCACCACCGGGCGGTGCTCAGCACCACCCGCCGGGATGGCACGCCCCAGATGTCACCGGTCACCGTCGGGGTGGACACCGACGGCCGTCTGCAGATCAGCAGCCGGCTCACCGCCTACAAGGTCCGCCACATCGAGCGGGATCCGACCGTACGGATCTGTGTGTTCCCCGATGAGTTCTTCGGGCCCTGGGTGCAGATCAACGGAACCGCCGAGATCGTCCGGCTACCGGCGGCGATGGACCTCCTGATCTCCTATTACCGAGACATCGCGGGTGAGCATCCCGACTGGGACGACTACCGGGCGGCGATGATCCGCGATCAGCGATGCATCATCCAGATCACTGCGCGGTCGGCGGGGCCGGACGTCTCGGGCTGAGGACCAGGCTTGAGGACACCCGCTATGCGCGCGCCCTGACCACGCGCGCCCTGACCCTGCCCGCCCTGACATGATCATCGGCAGGACCCGGCCCCACGACGGACCCGCGCGCTACTGCCGCAGCTTGGAGAGCAGGCGCAGCGTCTCCAGGTAGACCCAGACGAAGCCGATCAGCAGGCCGAATCCCGCCCGCCACGCCTCGGAACGCGGCGCATGGGACGCGATCGCCCGCTCGATGTAGTCGAAGTCGAGGATGAACTGCAGGCTCGCGACGCCGAGCACAAGCAGGCTGAACAGGATGCCGAGCGGCGTCGCATCGTTGATCACCGGCAGGTGGCTTCCGCTGGTGGCCCTGATCACGAGGTCGGTCAGGCCGAGGAGCACGACCCCGAGGAGCACGCCGAACACGATACGGGCCATCCGGGGGGTGGCCCGTAGCCGACCACTACGGTAGGCGACCAGCATCGCGACGAAGATCAGACCGGTCCCGAGCAGGGCCTGCGGGATGATGCCGTTGAAGGCGTTCTCGTAGTAGCGCGAGACCGCCCCGACCGCCACCCCTTCGATCAGGGCGAAGGCGATGATGAGCGGCGGACTGATCAGGTTGCGAAACGAGACGAACAGGCTGATCGCCAGGGCGACGAGGCCGGCCCCCAGCGCGATGCCGGGCGAGTCCGGCGCGAGGGCCCAGCCGACCGCGCCACCGACCGCCAGCAGCGCGAACAGCCCCAGCGTGTGCACGACGACGTCGTCGATCGTGAGGGTGGTGGGCTGGCGGTAGTGGCTCGCCAGCTCCTCGGGGGTCGGCGTGGGAGGAGACGCGAACCCACCGCGACGGAACGCGGGGTTCGAGGAACGAAGGTCGGCCATGGAGCCGGCTCCTCTCGGTCGCCTCCGGGGAGGCATCACCCTCGGTGACTACAGCCTACGTCACCGTCTGGAACGTTCCTTGGGATACGGGAGTTCCCGGCGCACCGGGACACGGTGGATGGCGACAAGGCATCGCGGCGCACGTCCACGCGCGCATCCTCACAGCATCCCACAGCGACGAAGCCTTCCCCTCCTCGGCCGCGGTTCATCGGTCAGATGCCCGGATGACCGAGAAAGGATTGTGCCGGTGGTCGGAGTCGAACCGACACTCGAGCTGTTTTTAGGACAGCCTCCTCTACCAGTTGGGATACACCGGCTCGTCTACATCGCTGATGTTTCTACCACGCTACGTAGGGTCTGGGAATAACACATGCGGAAAAAGTGGTCCGGAGATGGCGGCACGACCGAAAGCGTGACTCATCGTGACGAGGATGCCAACTGTTCGCCATCCCCTTCGATCGGTGGACAGCTCAGATCGCTAAAAGGCGGGTCCACCGTCGGGTTTGGTCCTGACGGCCAGAGCGGAGACGCGGGAAAACACCCCCACCTAAGTGCCGTGAAGCCACGAGGGCCGGTGAACCATCGCAACCGGGCGACGATTCACCGGCCCGCAGGCTCCCGGCGTCCCTACCGTCACACGCCGGCCATGGTGCCGCCGGGCGCTCAGTTCACGTGCCGCGCGGACCGGGCGTCCGGCTCCGGCCGCGGGAGATCCTGCCGGTCGGTGCGGCCCGGACGACATCCTCACCCGGGGACGCGGCCTCACCACCCTCGGCCTCACCGCCCTCGGCATCGCCGGGCGAGTCGGCTGCGACGGCGGACGCGGGGGCGCGAGTGGTCCCGTTCCGCCCGGTCGTCGTGACCGGAGTGCCGGGCGTGCCTGGGGAGATGGCCGCGGCGAACGCGGACGGCATCGCCGCCCGNCGGAACTCGGCCCGGGGATCGGCGAAGGATCCGAGCGAGACGATCTCGCGGCGGAAGAACAGTGCCAACGACCAGTCCGCGACCACCCTGGTCTTGCGGTTGAGGGTGGGAACCCTGCTCAGGTGGTACGTCCGGTGCATGAACCAGGCGGGCCAGCCGCGCAGCTTGACCCCGTAGACCTCGGCGACACCCTTGTGCAGGCCCAGGGACGCCACGCTGCCGGCATAGCTGTGCTCGTATGGTTCGAGGGGCTCGCCGCGCAGCTCGGCGAGGATGTTGAGGGCCAGCCGGCGAGCCTGGCGGACGGCGTGCTGGGCCGAGGGACCGGTCGTGACATCCTCGCCCCTGGTCAGGTCGGGCACGGCCGCGCAGTCACCCGCGGCCCACGCGTCACCCACCCCGTCGATCTGCAGGAAGACGGTCGCGCGCACCCGGCCTTGATCGTCCAAGGGCAGATCCGTGTCGGCCAGCATCGGGTTCGCCCGCACCCCGGCCGTCCACACGATGGTGCCCGCGTCGAACTCCTCACCGTTATTCAGCACAACCCGCCCACCGACCAGGCTCTCCACCCGCGTGTTCAACCTGACGTCGATGCCCCGGTGCTCGAGCTGCCGGAGGGTATAAAGCCCCATTCCGGGTGAAACCTCGGGAAGAATACGGCCGGCGGCTTCAACGAGGACCCAACGCATATCCGTCGGTTTCAGATCAGGATAGAAAGAACACGCATCGCGGGCCATGTCCTCCAACTCGGCAAGAGCCTCTATTCCGGCATACCCTCCGCCGATGAAGAGAAAGGTCAGCGCCCGGCGCCGGACCGCGGGATCGGTCACCGAGGCGGCCGCGTCCAACCGGCTGATGACCTGATTACGGAGATAAATGGCCTCGGCCGCGCTCTTGAAGCCGATGCCCTGCTCCGCGAGCCCTGGGATTGGCAGGGTTCGCGCCACCGATCCCGGACACATCACCAAGATGTCGTACTTAAGATCAAATTTCTCGCCAAGGGATGGTTTGATCACGGCGGTCCGTGTCCCATGCGACACCTGAAGCGCGCTTCCGCTGACAACCCGACAGCCCTTCAGCACCTTACGTAGCGGCACCACCACGTGCCGTGGCTCAAGGTTGCCGGCCGCCGCTTCCGGGAGGAAAGGCTGATAGGTCATGTACGAGTTGGGCTCGACGACTGTGACCAATGCCTCGTCCTGGCGCAGCTTCCGCCGCAGCCGCAGGGCCGTGTACATGCCGACGTATCCTCCGCCGACGATGAGGATGTGCGGTGGTTGCCCGTAGCCCATGGCAAAAACGTACCCACGAGGGCCGTGTTACACCCTGGTCCCGGGCTGGCCGCCCAGCTTTTTTCGTGACGCAGGACACGAATACCGGCGGTCTTCGGCCCGTGGTGCCGATGCGTGGGGACCGTGTTCCNGCTCACCTTCTGTGTCGACGGCCACAAGGACAAAGACTTACCCGGCCCGCTCAACCACTTCCGCGAGCTCCGCCGCCGTGCCAAAAATCGTGTCAAGCATCACTTCGGTGACCCGACCGGTGAAGGTGTTCTGCTGGCTTGGGTGATAGCANCCAACGACCGACACCCCGGATACGGGAAGTTCGACCCGCACGCCGTGCCCGAACGACACCCGGCGCGGAGGAACCGGGAATCCGGCCTGGACCAGGGCGGGCCACAGGGCGGACCAGGCGAATCCACCGAGGACGACGATGACCCGCAGGGTGGACCGGACAAGCTCCAGGTCACGCACCAACCAGGGCCGACAGGTGTCACGCTCCGTAGTGGTCGGCTTGTTCGCGGGCGGAGCGCAACGGACGACGGCGACGATGCGCGTGGCCGTCAGACGCTGACCGTCCCCGGCGGACACCGAGGTCGGCAGCGCCGCCAGCCCGACGCGGTGCAACGAGGCAAACAGCCAGTCGCCGCTGCGGTCCCCGGTGAAGATGCGTCCGGTGCGGTTCCCTCCGTGGGCCGCGGGCGCCAGACCGATGACGAGGATCCGGGCGTCGCCCGGGCCGAACGAGGGCACCGGACGCCCCCAGTAGGCCTGCTCGGCGAAGGCCGCCCGCCGCACCGCCGCGACTTCTTCCCGCCAGGTGACCAGGCGCGGGCAGGCCCGGCAGACGGACATCCGGGCATCGAGCTCCCGGGTGCCCGTCGCGTCGGCGGCCAACGCGCGGACCTCGCCCGGCGTGGCTGCGACCGGTGTGTCGGCGGCGGCGAGGTCCCCCGGCCAACCGCTNCCCGGTCGCACCGGACCCCCTGACCGCACCGGGCCCCCTGACCGCACCGGGTCACCCGTCCCGTCCGTCNCCCCGCCCCACCGGTCCTCCTACAGCTGGTCCTCATACCGACGGGCCGGCGGTGACGGGCGGCGCCGCCCGCCCGGGCCCGGTGGCCGGGGCGCCCGGCGCGGCGGCCAGGGCCAGCGCTATCCCATCGAGGATGTCGCGTTCGCTTGCCACCACCGCCGCGGCGCCCGTTCGCTCGACCAGGGTGCGCAGCACGAGCGCGCCGGCGGCGATGACGTCCACCCGACCCGGGTGCATCACCGGCAGGGCCGCGCGCTGGTCGTGCGTCATCCTCAGCAGCCGGTCCGTGACCTGCGCGACCTGCTCCGCCGTCGTCACGGACAGGTGGATGCGGGTCGGGTCGTACTCGGGGAGATCAGCCGCGAGGGCGGCGACCGTGGTGACGGTCCCCGCGACGCCGACCAGCGTCGCCGCCTCGGTCAGGGGCACGGTACGGGCGGCGAGGTCGAGTGCCGCGTGCACGTCGGCGACGATCGCCGCGGCCTGCGCGCCGGTCGGCGGATCATCGTGCAGGTGCCGCTCCGCCAGCCGCACGCATCCGACGTTCACCGAACGGGCGGCCCGCACCCCGCTCACGTCCCCGAGGACGAGTTCGGTCGAGCCGCCGCCGATGTCGGCGAGCAGGATCGGCGTGGCGACCGGCCCCGTCGGCGCGCCCTCGACCGAACCGGCAGACGAACTGGCGTCGAACGAACCGGCGTCAAACGAACCGGCTCGGCCGACGAGGTCACCGATGGCGCCGCCGAAGGACAGGGCCGCCTCCTCGTTCCCGCTGATCACCTCGGGGTCCACACCGAGGATCGCGCGGACCCCGGCGACGAGCTCATGGCGGTTGCGCGCGTCGCGGGTCGCGCTCGTGGCGACCATCCGCACCCGTGAGGCTCCCAGCCGCTCGATCTGCTCGGCATAGTCCCGCAGCGCGGTGAAGGTGCGGGCGAGCGCCTCCGGCGCGAGCTCACCGGTCCGGTCGACCCCGGCCCCCAGCCGGACGATCTCCATCTGGCGGGTCAGCTCGTGCAGGGTCGATCCCTCGACGTCCGCCACCAGCAGACGGATCGAGTTGGTTCCACAGTCGATCGCGGCGACCCGACTCACGGTCTCTCCTCCCCGGTCAAATCCCCTATCGGATCTCTTTCGGATCCCCCGTCGGGTCCCCTGCCGGATCCCCTGTCGAACGACTGCCGGTCGGTCCGTCGCCCGCCGCCCCGCCGCCCGGGGCGGGTCCGGGCGCCTCGGCCTCGTCAACGCCCGGACATCGGCCACCNGCCACGCACGGCCCCCNCCGACCCCAGTCGGGAACAGCCGCAAGGGCCTCGTCACCGAACGGATTGACTCCCGGACCCACGGCGAGACTGTGCGCTACGAGGACGTGCAGGCACTTGACCCGATCGGGCATGCCACCCGCGCTCGGAGCGGCGGGCAGCACCTCGTGCGCGTCGCGCCGGGCGAGGNAGTCCCGGNGGGCGACGGCGTAGGCGGCGGCGAGCCGCGGATCCTCCGCCAGCCGGGCTGTCATCTCGCGCATCACCCCGACCCCCTCCAGCCGCGAGATCGCCGACGCAGCCCGGGGGCAGGTGAGGTAGTACAGGGTCGGGAAGGGGGTGCCGCCGGCAAGCCGCGGTGCGGTCTCGACCACGTCGGGAAGACCGCACGAGCAGCGATGGGCCACCGCGAGGACGGCTCGCGGCTCGCGGGAGAGCTGACGGCGCACGATCTCGAGATCCTCGGCCGTCACCGCCGGTGCCATACTCACCCCCTCGCCGTCATCGCCGTCATCACCGTCCGCCAAGCCCGTTCCTTCGCCGCACCGGGGTCGGGGCTCCCGCCCCGTGACCGCTACGGCGTCGAGATCTCCGACCAGAGTCGGGCGTACCAGGCCGAGCCCCCGGACGACCCGCCGCGGGTCTCGTCGCCGTCCTTGGTGGGTGCCGGTTTGATCGGCATCAGGTACGCCCGCTCACCGGGCTTGACGTAATGCAGCCGACGGCGCGCCTCGTCCTCGACCCAGGCCTGGTCGTCGTAGCGCTCGACCGTCGCCCGCAGCTCGTTGACCCTCGCCTGGGCCTGCGCGTTGGTCCGGCTCAGCTCGGAGAGCTTGGCCTGCTGCTGCAGGTACAGCCGCAGCGGATAGGCGAGGGTCAGGACCAGCACGCAGATCACGACGGCGAGCAGGGTCGCCCTCGTGGTCAGCGCGGTGTTCCGCGGCGGCATGGGATCAGCCGGCTTGCCTGCGGCGGGGGNANGCGGCGGCGCCCGCGTACCGGGNCGCGNCGTCGAGTTCCTCCTCGATGCGCAGCAGCTGATTGTACTTCGCGACCCGCTCCGAGCGCGCCGGGGCGCCGGTCTTGATCTGACCGCAGTCGACCGCGACGGCGAGGTCGGCGATGGTGGTGTCCTCGGTCTCGCCGGACCGGTGGGACATCATTGCCCGGTAGCCGCTACGGTGGGCCAGGTTCACCGCGTCNAGCGTCTCGGTCAGCGTGCCGATCTGGTTCACCTTCACCAGCAGGGCGTTTGCGGCCTTCAAGGCGATCCCGCGAGCCAGCCGCTCCGGGTTGGTCACGAACAAGTCGTCCCCGACGAGCTGCACCTTGCCACCGAGCCGCTCGGTGAGCGCCACCCAGCCATCCCAGTCATCCTCGGCCAGCGGGTCCTCGATGGAGACGATCGGGTAGGCGGAGACGAGCTCGGCATAGTAGTCGCTCAGGTACTCGGCGCTACGCGAGTTGCCCTCGAAGGTGTACGACCCGTCCGCGTAGAACTCGGTGGAGGCAACGTCCAACGCCAGGGCGATGTCCGTCCCCAGGGCGAAGCCGGCCTTGTCGATCCCCTCGGCGATGAGGTCGAGAGCCTCCCGGTTGGTGGGCAGGCTCGGCGCGAAGCCGCCCTCGTCGCCCACGCCGGTCGCCAGGCCCCGCGCCTTCAGCACGCTCTTGAGCGCATGATAGACTTCCGCACCCCAGCGCAGCGACTCGGCGAAGGTGCTCGCGCCGATCGGAGCAATCATGAACTCCTGAATGTCGACGTTGGTGTCGGCGTGCGCACCACCGTTGAGGATGTTCATCATCGGCACCGGGAGCAGGTGCGCGGTCGGACCTCCCAGGTACCGGAACAGCGGCAGGCCGCTCGACGCCGCCGCCGCCTTGGCCACCGCCAGGCTGACCCCGAGCAGGGCGTTGGCGCCGAGGGCCGACTTGCCCGGGGTGCCGTCGAGGTCGATGAGCGTCGCGTCGAGAAGACGCTGCTCGGTGGCCTCCAACTCCATGATCGCCGGACCGATCCGGTCGATCACCGCGGCCACGGCCTTGGTCACGCCCTTGCCGCCATAGCGGTTGTCCCCGTCGCGCAGCTCGACGGCCTCGAAGGCACCGGTGCTCGCCCCGCTGGGCACCGCGGCGCGGCCCAGCGTGCCGTCCTCCAGGACGACCTCGACCTCGACGGTGGGGTTACCGCGCGAGTCAAGGATCTCGCGGGCTCCGACGGCCTCGATAGACGGCACGGCTTCGACCTCCGGTATGCGCTCTGACACGGAACGATGACGCGGTGGCAGCAGCGGACCGCCACAGGCCGGTGACCGGAAGCCACCNCCCCGCGGCAGGCCACCGGGGCAGACCCTGATGGCCTGCCGCGGATCGTGGCGCGGGACGAGCGGTGCCGTCCGGACGAAACCGGTCGCTGCGAGACTACCGTCGCCCCACGGCGACGCGACGCCGGTCCCGGCCCGGCGCGGCGCGTCCATTCACCCGCGGCGGGTCCGTTCACCGGCCACCCGACGGTCATTTCACCGCCTGCCTGGCCGTCGGGCACCCGGGCGTCGATCCTCCCGCGGACGGCGGTGTCACGCATCCCACAGGCCGGCGAGTTCGTTGTGGGCCACCGGTGCGGACCGGCTAACCGATCCGCCCGATCGGCGGCATGACCAGCGGACCGGCCGAGGGCAGACCAAGCCGCGCCGCCAGCGGTGCCAGCGCCCCCCAACCCGGGACGAAGCCGGCACCGGGACCAGCGCCGAGCAGGCCCAGGGCGGACCCGGCCACCGACCCGGCCACCGACCCGGCCACCGACCCGGCCACCGACCCGGCCACCGACCCGGCCACCGACGCGGCGGCCCCGCGGTCCTCGCTGGACTTCGGCGACCGGACCCGTTCCAGCACCGACGGCTTGGGCGTCAGCCGCACCCGCGGAGTCTCACCGGCCGGCAGACCGGCGCGCGACCAGGCGAGTTCGATCGCCTGCGCCAACCCGCCGAGGACGTCCACCAAGCCGTGCGCATGGGCGTCCGCGCCGGTCCACACCCGGCCGCGGGCCAGCTGGTGCGCCTGGTCCCGGGACAGCCCGCGAGCGACCGCCACCTTGTCAACGAAGTCGGCGTAGACCCGGTCCAGGAACTCCTCCAGTTTCTCCCGCTCCCCCGGGGTGAAGGGCCGCCGCGGCGACATCATCAGCGCATGCTCGCCCTCCGCGACGGCACCGAAGCCCACTCCCACCTTGTCGAGCAGCCCGCTGATCACCTGCTTGCCGGCGAACACCCCGATCGAGCCGGTCAGCGTGCCGGGGTTCGCCACGATCGCATCGGATGCCAGGGCGACGAAGTAGCCACCAGAGGCCGCCACGTCACCCATCGAGACGATCAGCGGCCGGCCGCTGGCCCGGAACCGCTCGGCCTCCCGGCGGACCAGGTCGGAGGCGACGTAGGAACCCCCAGGGCTGCTCACCCGGAACACCGCCGCCGCCACCGCGGGATCACGCGCGGCGGAACGGAAGGCCGCCGCGGTGGCCTCCGCTGCGAGCACCGGCCCGGAGAACGGACCCGGGGCACCGTGTCCGAGGACGACCGGCCCGGTCCCATGGATGAGCGCGATGACCGACTTCTTCGGGTCTCGATGTGGCGCCGTCACGGAGGGGGCCAGCGCACTCGTCCCGCTGCCCGCGGCCTCGTCCGGGTGGAGGTGGGCCTCCCCGGCGCCGTCGGGACGGGAGCCGTCCCGATCATCGGGAACCTCGCGGAAGAAGAAAGCCGCCGGACCGCCGGCCGCCAGCGCCGCCACGCGAAGCGCCGGGAACTTCTCCCGCCGCTCGGCGGACCGCCGGTAGGCGGAGGCGTACATCAAAACCGGCTCCGCGCCGGACCCGCGGCGCGCATCCTCCCGGCCCGCGCCCTCCCCGTCACCCCCGAATCCGGCCGACGGCCCCCGCGTCACCCGTTCCCGTGCCGCCGCGTACACCTCGTCGCGGTAGCCGAGACGGTCGACGAGACCGGTGTCGAGCGCGACGGACCCGGCCAGCGGTCCGAGATCGATCAGACGCCGAACCCGGTCGGTGGACAGCCCGCGTCCCTCGGCGATGCCGGCCACGATCTGGTCAGAGCTGGACTCGATGATCCGGCTGACCGCCTCCAGGTGCGCCGGGGTGAAGTCCCGCTCCACCAGCGTGTTGACGGCGTTCTTGTACTCGTACCGCTGGCCGATCTCGACGGAGATACCGAGCCGGTCGAGCGCTCCCCGCAGGAACGGCGCCTCCATCCCGAGACCGGTCAGGCCGCAGTCACCGGGCGGGGCGAGCCAGATCTCGTCGAACGCGCAGGCCAGATAGTAGGGCGCCGTGCCGCCCCCGAACTCCCCGAAGGTGTCCGCGTAGGCGATGGCGGTGCCACCGGCCGCACGAAACGCGGCGATCGCGGCGCGAATCTCCTGGATACGTGCCAGCGGCATCCCGCAGGCGGCGATATGCGCGACCACGATGGACACCCGGGGATCCTCGGTCGCGTACCGTAGGCCTTCGACGACATCCCGCAGGGTCGTCCGACGCCGGGCGAGCGCCAGGGTGATCGGGTCGGTGGGGACGCCTTCGATCGGGTCGACCGTCAGATCGAGTTCAAGGACGATCGGAGCCGTCCGCCGCGCCGCGATCNGGCGGACGTCGGCCAGCGCCTTACGTGGGATGGCAGCCATGCCCTCAGAGGCTAGCCTTCCCCCGCACGGCGCCTCCGGCGCAGTGCGGGGACCCCTGGCATCGGGCGCCGTACGGGGTCTCCGTCGCCTCGCCTTCGGCGAACCTCCTGGGACAACCCTCAAAGAACCCACGGCGCCTCCGGCGCAAAGAACCCACAGCGCCTCCGGCGCAGTGCGGGGACCCCTGGCGCCGCCGGAAAATAACTTCAAGTTTTGATCTTGGTCTTGCCGGTGCGATGCGCGAGGCCCGCCGCGGTGGGTGCGGTGATCGGTATCCGCGGATCAGACGGTTCCTCCCGACCGTTTCGCGTCGTCGTGCAGCCCGCCGACGAACGACTCCGCGACGCTGACCTGCTCCCGAAGCGTGGAGAGTTTTTCCTCCGCGAGTACCACCCAGGTGCCAAGCCGCTCCTGGAGCTCGGCCCGGACGCCCGCGGCGAGGTCGGGCTCGGCGAGCTCATCACGAAGGGCCAGCAGCGACCGTATCTCCTCCAGGGTGAACCCCAACGGTTTCATCTTCTTGATGAGGAGCAGCCGCTCGATGGCGTCGTCGTCGTAGAGACGAAATCCCCCTACGGTCCGACCTACCGGCGCGAGGAGCCCTGACTCCTCATAGTAGCGGACTGTTCGCAGGGAGAGGCTGACCCGCTCCGCAACGTCCCCGATCTGGTAAACGTCGCCACGGGTCGTGTTCGATCCCGAAACACCACGGCGCTTGGTGGACAACTCGGCCCTTACGTTAGGGTAGATATTGGACGACCGGACCGGACGATTTTGGGCAACCGGACCGGACGTCAGGCAGTCGACTGTACGTCGCTCGGCGATGTGGCGCCCCCTTCGCCGAAGCGGGCGGGACGGGGGAGTGCGGGGCGCCCGAGCGTGCCGTCCGTCGTCCGGTACCGACCGGACCGCGTTGCCGGAAACGTGAGATGCGTCACGTCGGAGCCGTCGCGCTCGCCGATGCGGCCCTGCGGCCGTGTCCACGGCGTCCACCCGGCCGGCCCCGCGTTCGTATGGACGCGCACGTTACCGCGGCCCCGACGAACATGGCGCCGGTCCGAACGGGAGGAGGGTGGGTTGCCGGGGCGGGTGGGAAGGTTGTCGTAGGCTGGACATATCGTCTGTGCCGACAGGGCTGAGCCGATCGAGGTCGATCCGGTATCAAGGTTGACCCGTATTAAGGTCGGCTCGGCATCAAGATCGATTGGGTATCGAGGTTGACCCGCTGCCGGCGCCTGCGGACCGGGGCATCGCCGGGCGGAAGCGTCGTGTGGAGCGGGGCCGGGCCGGACGGTAGATCAGGGCCGGATCGGCCTCGCCGTGTCACGTCGTCGGATCCCAACCATCGGATCCCAACCAACCGAGAGGCACAGGGACGCACCCCATGACCCTCGCGCCGTTGCTCGACGCGCTGATCGCCCGTCCCGGCGGGGACCCTGCCCTGGGCCGGGCGATCGGCGCGGTCGGTGAACCGGTCCTCGACCTCGCTGGTCCCGCGGCGTTGCGGCCCTTCGCCGCCGCGGCCCTGGCGGTCGGGGCCGACCGGCCGGTCCTCGCTGTCGTGGCTACCGGCCGGGAGGCCGAGGATCTGGCGTCGGCGCTCGGCAGCCTGCTCGGTCCCGATGTGGTCACGGTCTTCCCGAGCTGGGAGACCCTGCCCCACGAGCGGCTGTCCCCCCGGGCTGACACGGTCGGGCAGCGCCTCGCCGTGCTGCGCCGGCTCGCGCATCCGGCGAGCACCGGTCGGCCGCCACTGCGGATCGTGGTCGCGTCGATCCGTGCGGTGTTGCAACCCCAGGTGGCCGGGCTCGGCGAGCTCGCACCGGTCACCCTCGCCGAGGGCGATACGGCCGACCTCGACGGCGTGGTGACGCGGCTGGTGGACATCGCTTATCACCGGGTGGACCTGGTCGAGCGGCGCGGCGAGATCGCCGTGCGCGGCGGCATCCTCGACGTCTTCCCGCCCACCGAGGAACATCCGCTGCGGGTCGAGTTCTTCGGCGATGAAGTCGAGGACATCCGCCGGTTCTCCGTGGCGGACCAGCGGGCGCTACCGGAGGATGATGGCGCGACCGGTGGTGGCCGTGTCCTGTTCGCGCCGCCGTGCAGCGAACTGCTACTGACCGCGCAGGTGCGGGCGCGGGCCGCGGACCTCGCGACGCGCCACCCGGAGCTGCTGGACCTGCTCGACAAGATCGCCGACGGCATCCCCGTGGAGGGGATGGAGGCGCTCGCCCCGGTACTCGTCGACGCCATGTCACTACTCCTGGACGATCTGCCGGCCGGCACCCACGTGCTGGTCTGCGATCCCGAACGGGTCCGTTCGCGGGCGAGCGAACTGGTGCGCACGAGCCAGGAGTTCCTCGACGCGNCGTGGAGCGTCGCGGCGCTGGGTGGCGGCGCGCCGATCGATCTCGGCGCGGCCGCCTACCGATCGATCATCGAGGTCCGCGAGCGTGCGGAGGATCTCGGCCTGCCGTGGTGGTCGGTCACTCCCTTCATGTCGACCCCGGCAGGCAGCGACCGGGAACCGGCGGGCACCGGGCTGACGGGCGCCGCCTACGACGGGACCGAGTACGGCGACAACTACGGCGACAACTACGGCGACAACACGGTGGTCGCCAGCCTCCGGCCCGCGCCGATCTACCACGGGGACACCGCGGCGGTCATCGCCGACGTCAAGGGCTGGCTCGCCGAGTCCTGGCGAGTGCTGCTGGTCACCGAGGGGCACGGTCCGGCGCAGCGCCTGGTGGAGATGCTGCGCGACGCCGACCTGGGCGCCGGCCTCGCCGAGGAGGCCACGCTCACTCCGGGCGTCGCCATAGTCACCTGCGGTCGGCTCGCCACCGGCTTCACCAGCGATACTTTGCGCCTCGCCGTTCTTACTGAAAGCGACATCGCGGGTGCCCGCGGGGTGAGCACGAAGGACATGCGGCGCATGCCGAGCCGGCGGCGCAAGGGCATCGATCCGCTCGCCCTGCTCCCCGGGGACATGGTGGTCCACGACGCGCACGGCGTCGGCCGCTACGTCGAGATGGTCACCAGGACCGTCGCGGGCGCCAAGCGGGAGTACCTTCTGCTGGAGTACGCCCGGGGCGACCGACTGTATGTGCCGACCGACCAGCTTGAACAGATCACCCGGTATGTCGGGG
This sequence comes from Frankia sp. CeD, assembly GCF_000732115.1. Taxonomy (NCBI): domain Bacteria; kingdom Bacillati; phylum Actinomycetota; class Actinomycetes; order Frankiales; family Frankiaceae; genus Frankia; species Frankia sp. CeD. The sequence goes on along the minus strand of NZ_JPGU01000007.1, from coordinate 89,863 downwards.
GTGACGCGCCGAGCCTGGACCGCATCGGCGGCGCCGACTGGGCCAAGCGCAAGAGTCGGGCCCGCAGGGCCGTCAAGGAGATCGCCGGTGAGCTGATCCGGCTCTACAGCGCCCGGATGGCTGCTCCCGGGCATGCCTTCGCTCCCGACAGTCCCTGGCAGCGTGAGCTGGAGGACGCCTTCCCGTTCCGAGAGACACCCGATCAGCTCGCCGCCATCGACGAGGTCAAGGCCGACATGGAGAAGCCGGTCCCGATGGACCGGGTAATCTGCGGCGACGTCGGCTACGGCAAGACCGAGATCGCGGTGCGGGCCGCGTTCAAGGCGGTGCAGGACGGCAAGCAGGTCGCGGTGCTGGTGCCCACGACGCTGCTGGTCCAGCAGCACTTCCAGACCTTCTCCGAGCGTTACGCCGCATTCCCGGTGGTGGTGAAGGCGATGAGCCGGTTCAACTCGCCCGCCGAACACAAGGCGGTGCAGGAGGGGCTCGCTACCGGCAGTGTCGACGTGGTCATCGGCACCCACCGGCTGCTGTCCGGGGAGAACCGCTTCAAGGATCTCGGCCTGGTGATCGTCGACGAGGAGCAGCGCTTCGGTGTCGAGCACAAGGAGCAGCTCAAGAAGATGCGCACGGCGGTGGACGTGCTCACGATGAGCGCCACACCGATCCCCCGCACGCTGGAGATGTCGATCACCGGCATCCGGGAGCTGTCGACCATCGACACTCCGCCCGAGGAGCGGCACCCGGTGCTGACCTCGGTCGCCGCCTACGACGCCCGTCAGGTGGCCGCGGCGATCCGCCGGGAGCTGCTGCGCGAGGGGCAGGTCTTCTTCATCCACAACCGGGTGGAGACGATCGACCGGGCCGCCGCCCGGCTGCGCGATCTGGTTCCCGAGGCGCGGATCGCCACCGCCCACGGCCAGCTGCACGAGGACGCGCTTGAGCAGGTCATGGTCTCCTTCTGGGAGAAGAAGTTCGACGTGCTGGTCTGCACGANGATCGTGGAGTCGGGCCTGGACATCTCCAACGCCAACACCCTCATCGTCGAGCGGGCCGACGTGTTCGGCCTGTCCCAGCTGCACCAGCTGCGCGGCCGGGTCGGGNGGGGCCGGGACCGGGCGTACGCCTACTTCCTCTNCCCGCCGGACAAGCCGCTGACCGAGACCGCCCACGACCGGCTCGCCACGATCGCCCAGCACAACGACCTTGGTGCCGGAATGGCCGTGGCCATGAAGGACCTGGAGATCCGGGNAGCGGGCAACCTGCTCGGCGGCGAGCAGTCCGGGCACATCGCCTCGGTCGGGTTCGACATGTACGTGCGGATGGTCGGCGAAGCGGTGGCCGAGTACCGCAGGGAGGGGGTCGAGGAGCCCCCGGAGGTCAAGGTCGAGCTGCCGGTCGACGCGAGCCTGCCGCATGACTACGTGCCGAGCGAGCGGCTGCGGCTGGATGCCTACCGGCGGCTGGCCGGCGCCGCCACGGACGCCGACATCGACGAGGTGCGTGGCGAGCTCGTGGACCGGTTCGGTCCGGTGCCCGAACCGGTCGAGAACCTGCTGGCCGTCGCGGGCCTGCGGGTGCTTGCCCGGCGCTTCGGCGTCACGGAGATCATCACCGCCGGTCGCCAGATCCGGTTCGCTCCGCTGGAGCTGCGGGAGAGTCAGACACTCCGGCTGACCCGGCTCTACCGGGGCGCCGTGGTCAAACCGGCGGTGCGGACCGTACTCGTTCCCGCGCCGACCGAGACGGGGCGCATCGGTTCCCGGCCATTGCGGGACCGGGCCCTGCTCGTCTGGGTCGGCCAGCTCCTGCATGCGGTCGCGGGCGACTCGGTCGCCGCCGCGGCGGCCTCGATCTGACTCCTGGCGTAGGGCGCCGTACCGTACGCCACGCTGAGCGGATACCGTCTCGGCTCGTGAAGCTTTCCCGTCTCCTCGCCGGTGTCGGGCTCCTCATGCTCGTCGGTACCGGGTGCACGACCCATGCCGGGGCCGCCGCCCAGGTCGGTTCGCAGACCATCGGGACCTCCCAGCTGCGCGGCATCGTCGACCGTGGGCTCAAGGCCGCGCAGACGGTACCGATCCCGCAGACCTCGCAGTCGGCGTCGCAGAGTCTCAACCGGGGTGAACTCCAGCGACGAACCCTGACCACGCTCGTGCAGCTCGAATTGATCTCCGGTGAGGCGAAGCGGCTGGGGATCTCGCTGACCGGCCAGGACATCGCGTCCTACTACCAGGCGTACGCGATCCTGCAGTTCGGCAGCGTGAAGGCGTTCGAGCAGCGAGCCGCCGCGGCAGGCTTCGCCCAGCAGGACGTGGCGACGATCGTCCGCTCGGGAGCGTTCGAGTCGGCGCTCGGGGACAAGATCAGCCCGGGTGTCCTCGCCTCCGANGCGGACACCCGCGCCCAGTACGACAGCATCGTCGATCAGATCGGGAAGATCCCTCTCAGCTACCGGCAGGCCAAGCCCTACCTGGCTCGGTTCCTGGTGGCGGACAAACGGGCGACGAAGGTGCGTCCGCTACTCGCGCAGGCCGAGTCCCGGGATCCCATCTCGATAAACCCACGATTTGGTACCTGGGACACGAAGCAGTTCGCCGTGGTCGCCGCTGAGGGCTCGATCGCCAGCAAGCCCGCGCCCACGCCGATCCTGGACCTGACCACCCGATCCTGAGCGGACGGCGACATGTTGATGCGGATCACCGTGGTCGTCACCAGCCCCCGGGTGGCACCGGGAATTCTCACGGCCCGGGCGTGGGATGTCGTGCGCACGGTGCCCGTCCTGACCGCGAGCCCCACGCATCCTCAGCTCGCCGCGCTGCGGGCGGCCGGTGCGACCGTCCTGATCGTCGATCCCGGCGATCCCGGCGATCCCGGCGGTCTGGCCGGCGCGGTGACCCTCATCCGGGCCGCCCTGCCTGATCCCGCGGCGGCCGAGGTCGCCTGGCTACCCGATCCGCTTGCGCCGAACATCCTCGACTGCCTCCTCGGCGAGGCGAGTGGATCCGGGGAACGCAACGATGCCGGCGTCGACGGGGTGACCGGGGTCGAAGTGACGAGCCTCGTGGCCACCAGGGAGCTGCCCGGCTCGAGCCTGTTGGACGCCGTCGCGGTCATGGACCGCCTGCGGTCGCCGGGCGGCTGCCCCTGGGACGCCGAGCAGACGCACACCTCGCTCGCACCGTACCTGGTCGAGGAGACGTACGAGGCGTATCAGGCGATCGAGGACGGCGATCTCACCGAGCTGCGCGAGGAACTCGGCGACGTGCTGATGCAGGTGCTCTTCCACGCTCGGATCGCCGCCGAGCGCGCCGACGACGGCTGGGACGTCGATGACATCGCGGCCGGTCTGGTGGCCAAGTTGATCCGCCGTCATCCGCACGTGTTCGGTGACGTGGTCGTGGACGGTCCGGCGAACGTCGTCGCCAACTGGGACGCGATCAAGGCGGTCGAGAAGGGGCGCGTCTCGGTGACCGAGGGTGTCCCACTCTCCCAACCGGCGTTGTCCCTNGCGGCCAAGCTGCTGAAGCGGGCGGCCGGCATCGGCGTCCCGGCGGATCTCGCGCTGACCGGGACGGCCGCGTGGGGTGTGACCGACGCGGGCGATCGGGTCACCGAGATCGCCGCCACGGCCGCCGTACTGGCCCGGTCGGGCACGGCGGGGGNCGACCTGATCGGTGATCTGCTCTTTNCCGCCGTCGCGCTCGCCCGGACGGCCTCCGTCGATCCGGAGCGGGCCCTTCGGGCGACCGCCCGTCGCTTCCGGGACCGGCTGGCCGCCGTCGAGGGCACAGTCCGTGCCGAGGGCGCCGATCCGGCTTCCCTGTCCGACACCCGCTGGCGCGCAATCTGGCGGCAGCTACCCGGGTAAGCACCGATCACCGGCGCCCGATGCCAGGGAGTACCGGGTTGGCGAGCCTGATCGTGGGCGGGGCGTCGTGGCGGGTGCCGCGCTGGCCGGGCTTCTTGACCGGGTACTGGTTGTGGCGGGCGCGGCGGACGCGGCGGACGACGCGGGGTCTAAGATGCCCGTCTTCACCGCCGTGCCCATCGTGCTGAGGACTGCTGTCCGCCCCACGCAAGACCGTGTCCTGCGACACCCCCGCAGCCCGGGCCACCAGGCGAACAGGGACGAGCCAGCCCCGGCAGGGATCAGCCCCCAGGGATCAGCCCCAGAGCCGCTGGTACATCGCCGCCGCCGCGGGATTGATGGTGGGGTCGACCAACGAGGAACGGACGTTGTTCGGCACGGCATCGGGGAAGTACGCCTCGTAGGCGAGAATGTCCGCGTTACGCACAAACGTCTCGTGCATCTTCTCTATATAGACGGGGTTGTCCCCACCCGCGGCCCCGACCCGACCCGCCTTGGTGCCCTGCTGGCTGACCACGCCCCACTCCGGCACCGAGAACAGCTTGTGATGGATCCGCGCAAAGATGATCACCTGACAGAGACCGCCGGTCTCGTTGCACTGGTTGTCGAAGTCAGCGTAGGTCGGGCTCGGCGGGNACTGGTCGTAGCTGTCGACCCCGATGACGTCGACGTACTGGTCACCCGGGTAGAGATCGAAGGCGCCGACCGACGTGGTCGAGCCGTGGGCGTTGAGGTTCCAGTCGATGCGGACCCGCGGACTGGTAGCCTTGATCGCCGATGAGGCGTTACGGAAGCACTGCACCCACTGCTGCGGGTCCGTGGCCGCCCACGCGAACCACAGCCCGTTGAACTCCCAGCCCAGCCGGACGAACGAGTCGCCCCGCTCCATGCTCACCAGCCAGCGGCCGAACTGCCGCCACTCGGCGTCGTAGCGGCCGGCCGCGCAGTCGGCGAGGTTGCCCTTCTCCGGCCCCTCGTCCGGAAAGAGCGGCTGGCTGATGACCCATGTGCCGGAGAACCCGGCGAAGGTCGAGGCGCCGCGACCGATCCAGGGCTCGACGATCGCCCGCCAGCTGGACCGCTCGGTGTACATGACGACGACGTCGTTGGGCCGGCCACGGAATTCCGCCCAGCGGTTCGCCTGCGCCAACGTGTGCGCGGCGACCCCCGTGGGAAACTCACCGGTCGTGGCGGCCCGCTGCACCCGGGGCACGGTGACCGGCGGCTGGACCCCCGGTGCGGGCGAGGGGCCGGAGCTCGGCGACCGCGCGGGTGGCGACTGCGGCGGGGGCTGCGACTGCGGGGCGGACGTCGGGCCGCCGGCCACCGTGTCCGTGGGGTGTCCTCCGGAGGACACCAGAACCCAGGCGGTCAGGGCGGTCACGACCGCGATCGAGACCGCGACAAGCGGGAGACGCGGGATTCGGCCGGCTCGGCCCCCCGGGCGCGCAGCGATCCAACCGGCGACGCGAGACAGACGACCCGGGCCAGGTTCACCGCCGCCGTCCGCCCGAACACGCGCGTCCGGCACCGGCCCGTCCCAGACCGGCACGTCCCGGGCCAGAACGTCCCGGGCCAGAACGTTCGTGTCCGGCGTGTCCAGCCTCTTCCCGGCCGGGGCCTGCCGCCCGTGCCAATGGAACACGGTCGTGGTGGCGCCGTCCGGACGTGCCCGCACCGGGTCCGGCCGGTCCCCGCCGGGGGCTGTGACCGGGCCGCCATCCGCGTCGCGAGGAGCGCCGTCGCGGCGGATGTGGACCAGCTCGGTGGGGGAACCCTCGCTAGGGGAACGGAGGATCCGCGGCGTCGTGTCGCTTCGGCGACGGCGCAGCGGGAGCAGCCGGGCGTCCGGCCACTCGCCCCGGGACGGGGTCGGCATGCCGGCGCTCCCACCGGCGGGCCGCCGATCGGCCGAACGGGGCGGGTCCGTCTCGGAGTGATGCACCGTGCCGTCCTGGTCCGAGGATGGCGATCCGGCCACCGGCCAGCGACCAGCGGCCGGAGGGTCATCCGACCAGGAGCGCCCGCGCACCCGCATCACCCCAGTCGTACATTTCTATCTATAAAGTCATTTTTACTCATGTAGTGCAAAAGTGCGGCCAAGCGCGACACTCTCCCCGATCCGGTGGCTCGCAACGAGGTCCGCCATCACCGTCGACACCTGAGCCGAGGCTCGTTCGGTAATCCGAGAGTGATCGCTAAACAGTAACAACCACCGACGAAGTGCACCTTCGGCGGCCTCGGCTTATCACGCAGTGCAACGATCAGCCATCCGTAGACCAACCCTCCCGCTCCGAGAGAATTGTTCGACACGCGCACCCGACCCACCGAAACCGTCATCCGGTCCCGGAGCCAGGGAAGTCAGGGAAGTCAGACGCGTGGGAGGCCCGCGGGGCTGTGGGGTCTATGCCGCATACGCGGGTTCGTAGGGACACCGCCAGCCGGCAAAGGACCATACGGTACCGTTGCCACGGGTCACGCCCGCACGCACGTTCGCGGGCGAGCAGCGACGTCCTCACCCGCGTGGGAACGCGCCGCCCNCGCAGCCGGACCGCCCGGTGGCTGCCCCCACCGGTCACGACCAGCCGGCCCGCGGGACGGCTGCCCCGGATCACCCGGAGCGCGTCGCGGTCCCGCAACGACCAGGCCATTGACGCCCATCCGCCCCGAGTGCGTCCGGACCGGGGCATGAGCACGGGAGACGCAACAGCCTTGAGCATCGAGATCGCCCAGACCAGCGAGATTCCCGACGTGGCGGACATCCCCGTCGTGATCCTGTGCGGCGGGATGGGAACCCGGCTGCGGGAAGCCAGCGAGAAACTACCCAAGCCGCTGGTGGACATCGGCGGCAAGCCGGTGCTGTGGCACATCATGAAGACCTACGAGCACTATGGCTTCCGTAAGTTCGTGCTCTGCCTCGGCTACAAGAGCGATCTGATCAAGAACTACTTCCTCGCCTACCGTGCGCAGGTCGCCGACTTCACCCTCACGCTCTCCGACGACCACACCCCCCAGTTCCACAACACCGTGGGCGACGAGGCGTGGGAGGTGACCTTCGCCGAGACGGGCCTACTCACCGGAACCGGAGCCCGGCTGCGCCGGGTCGCCCAGTACCTGACCGGCCCGCGGTTCATGCTGACCTACGGCGACGGCGTGGGTGCCGTCGATGTCGGCGCGGTGCTCGCCGACCACCTGGCGTCGGGGCGGATCGNGACGGTCACCGGCGTCCGGCCGTCGAGTCGCTACGGCGAGCTGACCACGGACGGCAACGCCGTCACCCTCTTCGCCGAGAAGCCGCCGCAGACCGGCTGGGTGAGCGGGGGATACTTCGTCTTCGAGCGCGAGTTCATCGACAAGTACCTCGACGACGACCCGGCGCTGCTGCTGGAGCGTCACCCGCTGCAGCAGCTGGCCCGGGACAGCGAGCTGACCCTGCACACTCACGACGGGTTCTGGATGGGTATGGACACGTTCCGCGACTGGACCGAGCTGAACCAGCTCTGGGATTCCGGTGCCGCGCCCTGGCGTGTCTGGGCCGGCTGAGGTTCCGGACGGGTCCAGCGATGAGCGATTCCTCCCGCGGCTCCGGCGGTCCCGAGCCGAACGCTTCCCCCCTGAACGCTTCCCCCCCGAACGGTTCCGAGCCCGCCGACGCCGGCGAGTACGCGGCGACGGCAGGCGCCGACCCGGGTACGTGGCTGCACGACCTGGTCGCCACCCTGCTGCCCCCCATGCGCAGCATCACCGGGGACGGTGTCCGCACGACGCTCGCCACCGTCGCGCGGGCGCTCGGCCCGGAGCCCGCGCTCACGGTGCACGAGGTCCCCAGCGGGACACCGGTCCTGGACTGGACCGTGCCCCGGGAATGGAACGTCGCCTCGGCCCGGTTGACCGGCCCGGACGGCAAGACCGTCGTCGACGCCGCTGACAACCCGCTGCACCTGCTGGGGTACAGCACACCGGTCCGCGCCCGGCTGTCCCTCGACGAGCTGCGCCCGCACCTGTTCTCGATGCCGGACCGCCCGGACTGGGTGCCCTACCGGNCCTCCTACTACACCGAGAACTGGGGCTTCTGCCTGACCGACCGGCAGCTCGCCGCGCTGCCCGACGGCGAGTACGACGTGGAGATCGACACCACCCTCACCGCGGGGTCGCTGACCTACGGCGAGATCGTGCTGCCCGGGACCACGGACGACGAGTTCCTCATCACGACCCACACCTGCCNCCCGGCGATGGCGAACGACAACTGCTCGGGCATCGCCACGNCCNCCCTGCTGGCCCGCNCCCTGGCCGGGCTGCCCCGCCGGCACACCTTCCGGCNGCTGTTCATCCCCGGCACGATCGGATCGATCACCTGGCTCGCGCGCAACCGCGACACCGTCGGGCGCATTCGGCACGGGCTGGTGCTGACCGGCCTGGGCGACCGGTCGGACCCGACCTACAAGCGCAGCCGGCGGGGTAACGCCGCCGTCGACCGGGCCGCGGCGGCGGCGCTCGCCGAGACCGGGCGGCCGCACCGGGTCGTCGACTTCTCCCCCTACGGCTACGACGAACGGCAGTTCTGCTCCCCTGGCTTCGACCTGCCCGTCGGCCGGTTCGGGCGCGGCCAGCACGGCGACTATCCGCAGTACCACACGTCCGCGGACGACCTCGACTTCGTGACCCCGCAGTCACTGGCCGACTCGTTCGCGATCCTGCTGCGGACGATCGACATCTGCGAGCGCGACCGCATCTGGCGCAACACCACCCCGTACGGGGAGCCGCAGCTCGGCCGGCGGGGCCTGTACCGCGCCATCGGGGCCACCATGAACCGCCAGGCGATCGAGATGGGCCTGCTGTGGGTGCTGAACCTGGCCGACGGCACGCGCAGCCTGCTCGACATCGCCGACCGCGCGGACCTGCCGTTCGACACCGTCGCGGCGGCGGCCGATGCCCTGGCGGGCGTCGATCTACTCAGCGACGTCACCAGCAGCGACGTCACCAGCGCCGCGCCCGCGGGAGCCCGGCGGTGACCGACACCGCTGTCGCCGTCGCCAACGGTGCGGGGAGCACCGGGAACAGCGGCCCGGTCTGGACGATCGTGCTGGCCGGCGGCGGCGGCACGCGTTTCGGCGGGCCGAAACAGTTCTTCGACCTCGGGGGTGAGCCCCTGCTCGCCCATCCGGTCGCGGCGGCGCGGCCCGCCAGTGACGGCATCGTCGTGGTCGTCCCCGCCGCCCTGATCGGCCACTGGTCACCGCCGGACGGAGTGCGGATGGTCGCTGGCGGCGCCACCCGGGCCGAGTCCGTCCGGGCGGGGCTGGCTGCCGTGCCCGCGGNCGCCGGGGTCATCGTGGTCACCGACGCCGCCCATCCACTCGCGACTCCCGCCCTGTACCAGCGGGTCATCGACGAGGTCCGCGCCGGCGCCGACGCGGCCGTACCCGGGCTCCCGCTCACCGAGGTCGTCAAGGAGATCCGCTCGACGGTGCTCGGCAGCCCCCCCGACGACACCCCCCGGTTGGTCACCGGGGCCTCGCTGCCGCGGGAGACTCACCGGCTCGTGCAGACCCCGCACGCCTTCCGGGCGGACCTGCTGCGCTCCGTGCACGCGGAGGCCCGCGAGGCCGTCGAGGACTCGGCGATGGTTGCCGCGGCCGGCGGCCTGGTCGTGGTCGTCCCCGGCGAGCCGGCGAACATCCATGTCACCACGCCGGACGAACTCGCCATGGCCCGGCTGCTTCTCACCCATGTTCGTTCCGAGGGGGAACCTAATGAGTTCGGTACTGGTCGAATCCACGCTGTCCGATGACGAGCGGCGGGCGAGGCTCTACGCCGGCGAGCTGTTCGTCTACGCGCCCAGGCCCGCGACGCGGGAGTTCGTCGAGTTCAGCCGCACCCTGATCCGCGAGGCCTTCGGCGATCTCGACCCCGAGACGGCGCAGTACCACATGCCGGTCGAGGACTACGCGGCCCTGCTCGCCGAGCTGAAGCCACGGTTCATCCACCACCCCACCTGCAAGGAACTGCTGCCGGCGATTCTCGCCGAGCACGGCTGCGACCTGTCGAAGACCTACTTCGACGTGCCCCGGCTGCGGACCTCGACGTCGGACGACTACCTCACCTCGGGCATCGCCTATGCCTTCCACCCGCACCGCGACACCTGGTACTCGGCACCGTTCTGCCAGCTCAACTGGTGGATGCCGATCTTCGACATCGTGCCGGAGAACGCCATGGCCTTCCACCCGCGCTACTTCTCCCAGGGCGTGAAGAACGGTTCCCGCGACTACGACTACTACGAGTGGAACGCGAAGAACCGGGCCGACGCCGCGAAGCACATCAAGTCCGACACCCGCAAGCAGCCCAAGCCCGAGGAGGAGGTGGAGATCTTTCCGCAGACCCGGGTGGTCGCCCCCTCCGGCGGCATAATGATCTTCTCGGCGGCCCAGCTGCACTCCTCGGTGCCGAACAACTCCGGCCGCACCCGGTTCAGCATGGACTTCCGCACCGTCCACTTCGACGACGTGGTCAACCACGTCGGAGCGCCGAACGTCGACGCGGAGTGCACCGGCACGACCATGCGGGACTACCTGCGTGGCACCGACCTGAGCCGGATTCCCGAGGACATCTGCCTGACCTACGACACCGCGCCGCCGCGGGAGGACGCGATGCTGGTGTTCTCCCACCAGAACGCATGACGGCGGCCCCGAACGGATCCGGCGCGGGCGACCCGGCGGCGGACGAGGTTCCGCTCGCCGGGCGGGTCGCCGTGGTGACCGGTGCGTCGAGCGGCATCGGCCGGGCCACCGCGCTGCGGCTGGCCTCGGGCGGAGCCACCGTCCTCGCGCTCGGGCGCGACCAGACCCGGCTCGACGCCCTCGGCAAGGAGGCGAGCGGTCCGGGCACCCTGACGCCGGTGCGCCTCGACCTGACCGATGACGCGGCCGTCGTCGCGTTCACCGCCGAGGTCACGGACCGCTACAGCCGCGTCGATCATCTGGTGCACAGCGCCGGCGCCTACGGAAGCGCCCGGGTGGACGCCGTGTCGCTGGCCGATCTCGACGCCCAGTACCTCGCGAACGTCCGAGCACCATACGCGCTCACCCAGCGGCTGCTGCCGGCGCTGCGGGTCGCCGGGGCCGACCGCGGCGCCGACATCGTCATCGTCAACTCCACCCAGGGCATCCGGGCCGGCGCGGGCACCAGCGTGTTCGCCGCCACCCAGCACGCCATGCGGGGGTTCGCCGACAGCCTGCGCCAGGAGATCAACGCCGACGGCATCCGGGTGACCACCATCCATCTCGGCCGTACGGCGACCCCAAGGCAGGAGGCGATCTACGCCCGGGAAGGCCGTGAGTACGCACCCGAGCTGCTCGTCCAAGCGGCCGACGTGGCCGATCTCGTCAATTATCTGATCCGGCTCCCACCCACCGCGGAGATCACCGAGCTGCACCTACGGCCGGCGAAGAAGAGCTACTGACGCACTCACGCTGCGCAACGACTCGGGGCCCGTGGGCGCGCCAGAGCCCACGGGCCCCGAGGCCCAGAAGTCCGCCGACGGCGCGGTCCCGGACTCGGGACCGGAACCCCGGGACCGGAACCAAGATCCGGAAGCAAGATCCAGGACCAGGACGAACCGGCCTCCGCGGCCGCGGCGGAGCAGGTCAGCGGTGTAGCGTCCGGGTCCCGGGTGGCCGAGGGCATGTGTCCGCCCCGCCCCGCCGGAATCCAGATCTGCACGGATACGAACCGATGGCGGTCAAGCCTGACGACCGCTATTATTCATCGCCCGTGCCGGGTTCGAAGAGCCCCCCAGCAGCTGGCTGCAAGGCGTGACGGAGACGCAACCATGCGCTCCGGAAACGGCACGGAGACCNCCTTGCGAGACGGCACGAGGGCCCCGGATAGACTGAATCGCCCACGCCGTCCGCCCGTAGCGCCAGCTAGCCGACCTGCCGACGTGCGGATGGGCTTCCATCGCCGGACCNCCGTCGCCGGACGCGGCGCCCGGGAGCCCACTGACCAGGAACGGGGGGGACGGGAACCAGTGGTCACCACCACGCTCACGACCAGGATTCCACGGTCGTGGGTGATCCCGACCCAGGAGGCCGGCAGCGGGAAGTCGGTCAACGACGCCACCTTCCGGATGCTGACGATCCTGCTCTTCTGCGAGATCTTCCTGCAACGGATCGCTTTCCCGGTGGGCGGTTCACAGGTCCAGGTAATCCTGCCGATCACCTATGTCTGCGCGGCCTTGATGCTGCGCCGCGGAGGTCTGACGTACAACTCCAGCCGGGTGACCACCTACCTCGTCGCGATGACGGCATGTTCGGCCTCGGCACTCGTCTGCTTCCTCCGCGAGAAGGACGACACGTCCTTCACCTCATTGCTGCTGCTGCTGGCGACGTACGTGCCGTTCGTCCTCGGCCTGCGCGGCGCGGACGCCCGCGCTCTCCTGCCCCGGCTGCTGGACCGTTTTCTGATCATGATCACGGTACTCGCCGGTCTCGCGCTGTTCCAGTTCGCCATTCAGCTCGTCGGCGTTCCGTACACCGACGTCGTCAAGGACATCGTGCCGTCGCAGTTCCTGATGCATGGGTTCAACACGTCCTACCCCGTGCAGTACGGCTCGTCGTTGTACAAGTCGAACGCCTTCATCTGCCTCGAGGCGTCATTCTGCTCACAGTTCCTCGGCTTCGGTATCGTGGTCTGCACACTGCGCAACGGCGGCTGGTGGCGCATGATCATGTTTGTGCTGGCCATCCTGAGCACCGTTTCCGGCACAGGTCTGCTCCTGCTGGCCTGCGCAGGCGTCCTGCTGGCCGTTCACAAGGGCGCCCGATTCGCGCTCACCGCCCTGCTCGGAGTGAGCCTCGTGGCGCTGATCATCAGCTTCACCCCGGCATCGAGCATCTTCGCCGCGCGTGCTACGGAGACATCCTCATCGACGTCCAGCGGCAGCCTGCGCTTCGTCCAGCCGTACCAGCGGACCTGGGACGCGCTCGGCAGCGACCCGATGACGGTGGCGTTCGGCTCGGGGCCCGGGTTCGCCGACCGGGACGCGGCCGCGTTCTTCTACCGCACCGGACTGCCGCTGAACTACGCCCTCCTGCCCAAGCTGATCCTCGAGTACGGCGTCGTCGGGACCACCGCGTTCATCGGTCTGGTGGTGGCGATGTTCGTACGCGGCTCGCAGTCGTTCGTGCTCTCCGGGTCGGTGTTGATCTTCTATAGCGTGCTGTCCGGAGGCCTGCTGGCCCCGGTTGTCACCGGGCTCGGCCTCCTGCTCGTCACCTGGTTCACGGTTACCCCCGAGGAGACCGTCAGGCTCCAGAGGGATCCGGGAGCGCCGTCACCGCGGATCCCACCGGCTCCCGCACCGGGCCGGTCCTTCGCCTCGATCTGACCCAGCGCGCAGCAGGCGCGCGACCGCACGCACCACAGCGCACGGATGGCGCCATCCGCCCATACCGCCATCCCTGCCCGTGCTCGTCTCGCCTCTCGCCTCTCGCCTCATCTTGGCAGGTAGGGCCATCGCGATGGCCGGAACTGGGACCGGGCGCCGGGACCAGACCCAGGGACCGGAGATACGACAAGAAGCCGCGACAAGAAGCCGGTACAACGAAGGAGCCGGGCGGTCAGATTACGCTGACCGCCCGGCTCGTCATACCGGCGTTGCGACGCCTGGAATCCAGGGAACCTCGGGGTCCCGGACCCTCGCGGCTACGGGCTCTCTAACGCTTGCCGGGGCGGGCGTAGCGGTCGGTGGCCTCCGAGTCCACGCCGCCGCCCCGCTTGCTCACCGCGGCCGAGTCCCCCACCGGGGAATTGGAGGTGATGGTGTCGACCGACGAACGACGCTCCGGGGCCGCCGCGACGGCCCGGCGGATGCCGGTCCGGCCGTCGTGCACGACGCCCACGACTCGCTCGGCGAGCGCCGGCCAGTCCCGCGGCACCTGCTCAAGCTCCTTGAGGCTGGTTTCGGTGGAGGTGATGACCACGACGGCGTCGGCCTGGATGGCGGAGGCCGCGGTCATCGGCAGCTCGGCCAGCGCCGAGGTGACGAGGATGACGAGGTCGACGACCGGCGCCCGGTCGGCGAGGATCGGGGCGAGGCCACCGGGCCGGGCGGCCCGGGCCGGCGACACGCGGTTGTAGAGGATGTGCCCCCGTCCGGTGCCGGACGAGCGTGCCAGGCAGGTCGGCTCGTGCGCCCAGCGAGGCAGCTCCCCGGAGGTCGCCCGGGGCAGTCCCTCAAGAACTCCCCGCACCTCGGACGACGGCGAGGTGTCCAGGATCAGGACGACGCCCTGATCATCGGACCATGCGGCGGCCACGGAGGCGACGAGATCGGCGGTCAGGTCCCCTCGCGACGCCGGGGNGAACGCGATCACCTTGCTCGTCGGGGACATCACCGCGGACATCGCCGAGACCAGGGTCTCGGCCGCGCTGGCGGTGGTCCGTCCCGGCTCCAGGACGGCGATCAGCGGCACGCCCAGGGTGTCGGATGGGTTGTGCGGGTCGAGGATGGTGGGCCGGCGCTGATACATGATCCAAATCGCCGCGATCGAACCGAGCAACCCGACGATCGCAGCGACCAGCGTGTTACGGAACAGGTTCGGCCCGCTCTGGCCTTCGGCGACGGGTGGCTCGGCCAGTTTGATCGACGCGCTCGCCAGCGCGGAGGCGGTACGGGCGGTGGCGATCTGCGTGTTGAGGTTCGCGATCTGCGTGTTGCGGACGGTGTTGTCGACGCTCCCGGCAATACCGGCTCCCTGGCCCGCAGCGGCCTGCTCCGCCACCAGCCCGTCACGAAGTTTGATCATGGCGCTGATATTCGCCTGGCTGTTGGGGCCATAGGTCGTCAAAAGCTTGCTGTAGGCATCCTCGGCCGACTTGACCAGCGCGTCCGCCGCCTGCTGGCTCGGGCCCGTCCCCTTGATGACGAAGAAGTAGCCCTCGTCGGACGGCGAGGTACTGAGCCGGGCGGCGACGTCCAGCTCGGGCAGCTTGAGTTCCTTCGCGATCTCCGCGACGGCCGCCGAGGACTGGGCGAACTGCGCCTGGGTCTGCACGAAGCGGGTCGCGTCGACCGAGTTGGCGCCGAGCGTACCCGAGTCCGTCGAGAGGAAGACCCGGGCACTCGACCGATAGGTCGCCGTCTGCGTCTTGGAGTAGGCGGCCGCCAGAGCCGCGAAGACGACCACGACGATGGCGACAACCAGCAGCCGTGGCTGGAGGATACGAAGCAGGGACGGGGCGGAGGGAGCCCGGCTGGTCTCGTTGCCCGCCTGCACGTTGCGACTCATGACGCACCCGCCACGGACTCGGAACGAGCGGACCGGGCCCGTACCCGGATCGGAGTGCCGGTGAGACGACGCAACGACTCCTCCAGCGGGACATGAAGCGAACTCAATGTGGCCCCCCACAGGAGCATCCGGCCCGTTTGCCGGACCACGGTCTAGATCTGACGGAACCGATTTGTGAGCATAGCCGATAGCGGATAGTAAACGGTCTATAGCTATGACTGACGCCGCGCGGATGCTCAGGTGCCCCGCCCACCACGCCGCGATCCGGTTCCGCGACCAGGCCGGCGAGGGCCGTGCTCCGGAGCGACATCCATACCCTCGACATCATCCNCGGGATCCATTCGATGGTCAGATTCGCCAGCGTTCGACCGTCTCGACCGACGTGCGTCGCTCATCCCGGCCCGGCGCGGGCGCGGCAGCTCTCGTCCTCCCGGCCCCGCCGGGGCGGGGTCAGGCCCGGAGCCGCCCCGCGCCGCCCGCAGCGCGGCCTGCTCCGCGTCGTGCTCCCGAGCGAGTCGACGGAGCAGCACAAACCACACCGGCGCAATGGACCAGAAAGCAATGTTATAGCCGACGACCGCACCCCGCGCCTCCCCGACAAGCAACCCAATGATAGGAAAACCAAACAACATCGGCGCAAAGACCGCATTGACCCGAAATGTGATCTTGGCTTTTCCGAGTGCGTAGACCATGCAGGCCGGTCCGACCGGGACCGACGCGGCCAGATAGTGCAGAATCGACAGCCCCAGGATGTTCCTGACGCCGTCCCACGAGTCGCCCAACAACGCCTGGCCGTAACGTTCCGGAAGGAGGTAGAAGATCAGGCTCCACGCCGTGCCGATGGCGAGGACGAGGGCCGAGAGAGCGTAGGCGGCGCGCTCCCGGGCGTGGCGGGTCATGGAGGNCCGCTTGGAGAACTCCGGCAACGCGAAGCTCACGACCCCCACCCCGACCACCGTGGTCGGGCCGAGCAGCGTGCGCGCACCTTGCAGGGCGCCCACCGTCGCCAGCGAACCCACCGCTCCGATCACCAGCAGCGAGGTCTGCATCGCGCCCTGGACGGTGATGAACTCCGCCGCCAGATAGGCGGAGTTCGACTTGTTCCTGCGGAGCCATCGAAGGGTCTCGCCGGGCGACGGCCAGAAGCCGGCCTGGGCTATCCCCAGCAGGGCCGCGACGAGAGCCGAGGCCCCCCAGGCGAGCAGCAGCGGCGGGGNTGCGGNCACACCGCGGNGGATGAGCAGGAAGATCCCGAAAATCTGGACGACCGCCCAGACGGTGTCGTTGACGAAGGCGCCGAAGGGCTTCCCCATCGCGAAGAAGACATAGCGCCACGCATCCTGCAGCAGCAGGCCGGGCAGCACGAGGCCCATCGCCGACAACGACGACCCGACCGGGCCGCCGAGGAGCAGACCCGGACCGACGAACGCGATTCCCACGGCCACACCGAAGACGAACGACGAGCCGGTGGTGGCGGTGGCCGCCGCCCGGAAGTCGCTCCGAGTGGCACCCGAGTAGAACATGCTCAGCGGCATGCAGCTTCCGGCGCGGACCAGGCCGATGACGATGGAGAACAACGTGTACGCAATACCGAACGCGCCGTACTCGACGTCGCTGACCTGATGGGCGATCAGGAACGAGACCGCGGCGTTCGTCGCACTGGAGACGGCCTGGTCCGCCAGCGTCCAGATCGCCTTCGACCTGGCTCCGCCACGGCCGCCGGAACCCTCGCGGCCCGGACCCTCGCGGCCCGGACCCTCGTCGCCGGTCAGATCGTCCACCAGGCCGTCGGCCCCGTTACCGGGCCCCGGCCCGAAGGACGCGGCCGCGGCGGCCCGCTCGCCGCCGCCCGTCGCGGCGGGCCTTCGTCGACCGCGGGACCGCGCGGTGCCCGCCCCGGGAAATCGGCCGCCACGCCCGGCGGGGGGCGGCCGCGGAAAGATCTGTGTGCTCTCCGGATCGGTCTCGTCGGTTCGACGCGCCCGCCGGTCCGAGCGGCGATGCCGGGGAGTCTGCCCCTCGACCCGCCGGAGGAGCTCGGTCTTCTCCGCCCGCAGCCGGCGTTGCAGCGCGCTCAGGTCCATCGTGGCGGTGACGACGTCGGGCGGCTGGATCGCGGGCCCGGACCGCCCGGACACCGGCCCCGCGGGGCGGACCGGGTCGACTGGCGGTCTTCCCCCGGCCTCGCCCGACGGTTCTCCCGCCTTCCCGTCTCCCGCCTTCCCGGCCGTTGGCACCCGGCTCACGGAGATCTCGCCCGGGGAAGCGGTGGGCCGTTGCTCCGACGGATCGCCGTGGGGCCGCACCGGGCCGGTCCGCACGGTACCCGGGGGCGGGCGGCGGATCAACGGCAGTCCAGAGACCTTGATGGTCTGCTCGCCCGCCCCGGATTCCGGCCGCGGCGCCGGCGCCGGAGCGGGCTGCGGGCGGATCGGCCCCGTGGACACCTCGAAAACCTCGCCGGGTCGGCGGCCGCCACGGCGTTCGAACCCTTCGCCGAGACGTTCGGTCCGCTCTCCGGGACGCTGCCCGGTCGCCCGCGCGGGACGCTGGGATCGTGGCACGTACCGGGTCTCGTCAGGGGAACCCTCGGGTGGGGAGTCGTCCTCCCCACCCGTGGCTCTCAGGTCCACGTCGATGTCCGTCATACCCGCTCTCTCGACCAGCCCGACCGGCTCAGCCGGCCCAGNGAGCAGGGTCCGCACAACCGCGGACGGAAATAACGACGGCCTGAGACCACGATGGGTTGCCTACAGCACTACGGGCCGGGGAACCGGCACGATGAAGGAGCCACCGCGCGCGGCGTACTCGGCCTGCTGGGCGATGATCTCCTTCTTCACGTTCCACGCCAGCAGCAGCAGGTAGTCGGGCTGCCGCTCCAGCAGGACGGCAGGATCGAGGATCGGCAACCGGGCGCCGGGCAGGTACCGGCCCTGCTTGTGGATGTTGCGGTCGACGACGAAATCGAGCAGGTCGGTACCGATGCCGCTGGAGTTCAGCAGGGTCGCTCCCTTAGCCGCCGCGCCGTAGGCGGCGATGGTCCTACCGTCGGCGCGCAGCGAGCGCAGCAACGCCACCAGCTCGTCCTGCACGGCGCGGACGTCGTCGCCGAAGCTGGCGTACCGGTCGAACGTGTCGAGCCCGGCGGCCCGCTCGGCGTCGAGCACCGCCGCCACCGACTCGGCCGGGTCCGCGGTGGCGGTGTGCTGCATGCTCCACNGCAGGGTGCCGCCGTGCAGCTCGGGGAACTCCTGGACGCCGACGAGCGCGAGGCCGTGCCGGCGCATCAGGGCGTCGACCGCGATCGTGGAGAAGTAGCAGAAGTGCTCGTGGTAGACCGTGTCGAACTCGGTGTGGGCCAGCAACGCGCCGACCCCGGGGTTCTCGACGTCGACGAGGCCGCCGTCGGCGAGCAGGATCGAGAAGCCCTCGACGAAGCTGTTGAGGTCCGGGACGTGGGCCATCACGTTGTTCGCTATGATCACATCGGCCTTGCGACCCTCCGCGACGAGCTGACGGGCGAGCTCCGCGCCGAAGAACTCCTCGCGGGTCGGCACGCCCGCCTCCCGGGCGGCCGCGGCCGGGCCCGGGGTCGGCTCGATCCCGAGGACCGGGATGCCCCGCTCGACGAACGCCTTCAGCAGGTAGCCGTCGTTGCTGGCGACCTCGACCACCAGGCTGTCCGGCCCGAGGTTGCGGCTCGCGATCAGGTCGATCACGTGCTTCTCCGCGTGGCGGACGAGCATGTCGGAGAACGAGGAGAAGTAGGGATAGTCCTCGTCGAAGATCTCGGACGCCGGCAGCTCGTGGGTGAGCTGGACGAGTGCGCAGGCCTCGCAGAAGCCGACCTCAAGCGGGAACGACGGATCGGTCGCGTCGAGGGCGTCGGCGCGCACCAGGCGGTTGGCGATGGGGGTGGACCCCAGGGAGAGGAACAGGCGCGGGGCCGGTCCGCCGCAGGACCGGCAGGCGATTACCGCCGTGGCGATGCCGCCGGGAGCATCCTGCTTCTGGGTCGCCTGCTTCTGGGTCGCGTCGGCCTCGGCGGTGCCACTACCGCGCTGGGCCGGGGTTGCGGATGACATGCGTTCCCCTAGGTGAGGTGTCGACATCGATCTTCACGATCTGGTGGACGGGAATGGCTGTGCCAGTCGGCCGCGAGGCCGAACGAGAGGCCGAACGACATGATGACCGCACATCCGACCAGAAGGATGTGACGGTCCCGCGAACGACATGATCTTCGTGAAGCCGGGACGGGCCCGCCACGCCGCCGGGCGATCGCCGGCGAAGGCAGGAAGGAGAGCGCGGGCACCGGGCATGCGGGCACCGGTCATCGGCCGGACACCCGCCACCCACCGCCGCAGCGGCGACCGCCGGACGAGCGCTCGTTTCCGTCGGCGAGATGCCACCGCCGGCACCGCTGACGGCAGCCCGATGATTTTCCGGCGAAGATCGGCGGTCATGGGGTCTGCGCACGCCGGGTCATGCTAGCCGGTGGGCACCACCCCCCACGTGACCCACAGTCGCCGAGAGGAAGCCGTGGCCCCCCCCCCCGACGCCGCCGAGCCGGCCCCGCCAGCCGTCCCGCCCGGCGGGTATCCGCGGCGTTGCAGGCATTGTCGGCCGTCGGTCGACCGACTGTCGACCGACGGCCTCGTTCAGCCGGTCGGGGGAAACCCCGGTAATCCAACCCTCACGTCCGCGCCTGGTTGTCCAGCTGGCAAGACGTGGGATGCCCTCCAGCACCCGCCCCCGTTCGTGGGCAACACCCCACACCCGCCCACTTTTCCCTGCCAGCATTGATTTTCACTGGTGGAGCGGAGGCCCGGCGGTCGACCGAACCGGGGACGACGGATTCAGGCCGTCGCGCCGACCCCGCCGGATGCGTGAGCTACATCACGTTGGATGCCGGGAGGGCCGGGTGGCGCGGCGTCGCCGGATGGTCCGGCCGGGCCATCGCCGGCCAGCAGCGGCCACGCACGGTCCTTGTCGGAGATCACCGAGACGGGCAGCGGCCAGACGATGCCCAGTCGCGGGTCGTCGAAGCGCAGCCCACGGTCGTGTCCCGGCGTGAACGGGACGTTCATCTGATAGGTCGCCTCGGTGGAGTCGACGAGCGTCTGGTACCCGTGCGCCAGGCCCGCGTCGATGAACAGCGCCCGATGGTTGTCGGCCGAGAGCTCCACCGCCACGTGCCGCAGATAGGTCGGCGAGTCCGGGCGGGGATCGACGACGACGTCGAGCAGGGCGCCGCGGGTGCAGCGCACCAGCTTGGTCTCCCGCACCGGCTCCCCCGCCCAGTGCATCCCGCGGACGGTGCCCGCGGAGGCGTTGTAGGCCACGCTGCACTGGGCGACGTCGACCGTGAGCCCCGCGGCGGCGAACTCGTCGGCACAGAACGTGCGCGCGAACATGCCGCGGGCATCGGGGAACGGCTCGACATCGACGATCATCACCCCGGCGATCGGCGTCGGCGTAATGATCACGAGTGGGCCCAGAACAGGTCGGCGTCGAGCTGGCCGGTGCGGATCAGGTACTGAAGCTGCTTGAGCCGGGTGTGCCCGCGGCCGGTGAACGTCTCGNTGTCGAGCTGGATACGGGTGAAGACGTCGTGCAGCTGCTGGGCGCCCCTGAGCGCGTTCCAGTCACAGGAGAAGCCGGGCAGGGTGGAGGCGATCTTGTCGAACGACNCCNGGTAGCTGCGATTGTCACCGCCGTTGTCACCGAAGCTCAGCGTGCAGCCGGTGAACACCGTGGCGACCGCGTCCGCGATCTCCTTCACCTGGTAATTCTGCTCGCTGTCGCCGACGTTGAAGATCTGGTTGTGCACGATGTCGCGCGGTGCGGTCAGCACCAGGCGGATCGCCTTCGCGATATCGAGCCCGTGGACCAGCGGGCGCCACGGGGTGCCATCCGAGGTCATCGCGATCTCGCCGGTAGTCCAGGCCACCCCGGCCAGGTTGTTGAGCACGATGTCGAAACGCTGCCGCGGGGAGGCACCGTAGGCGGTGGCGTTGCGCAGGAAGGTCGGCGAGAAGGTGTCGTCCGCCAGCGGGGCGACGTCACGCTCCACGTAGACCTTGCACTCGGCGTAGGGGGTCTGCGGGTTCACCGGCGAGGCCTCGGTGACGTCCACACCGGTCGCGACGCCGTAGACGCTGCAGGAGGACATGTAGACGAACCGTTCGACGCCGGCCTGCTTGGCCAGCTTCGCCAGCCGGACCGAGCCGACGTGGTTCACCTTGTACGTCACGTCCGGGGCGAGCGCGCCGAGCGGGTCGTTGGACAGCTCCGCCATGTGCACGACGGCGTCGACCCCCGCGAAGTCCTCGACCGTGAGATGGCGAAGGTCCTTGTCAAGGGTCAACGGGGTCCGGTCGACGCCGCGGTACAGCCAGCCGTACTTGTAGTAGCCGGTGTCCACGCCGATGACCTCATGGCCATCACGCAGCAGCTCGGGCGCGAGCAGGCACCCCAGATACCCCTCCGTGCCCGTCACGAGCACCTTCATCCGCGAGTCCTCCCCATCTCGGCAACGGCACAGGTCGGGTCCAATCGGACACCAGTGTTCCGGCCTCAAACCGTACCGAGTCGATCCCACGAGCCGGTCGCCGACATCCCGCAGTGGCGCGTCGGCAGTCTCAGCGCGCCGGCGGGCGCGTCACCCGGACGGTCTCAACGCCCCGGTGGGCGCATCACCCGCGCGGGAGCGGCGAAGACGGTCGAGCCCGCCGGCACGTCCGTCATCACGATCGAGCCCGGACCGATCCTGGCGTCGTCGCCGATGCTGATCGCCCCGATGAGGTGGACCCCGGGGGCGAGCTCGACCCGCTTGCCGACCTTCGGCACGTCCCGCGGGCCCGCCGTACCGCTCGCGTAGCCGATGGTCAAGTTGTGCCGCAGGGTGCAGTCGTCCCCGATCACGCAGTGCGGCGGGATGAGGATCGTCTGGTGATGGCCGATGTGGACCCGGCGGCCGATCCGCGCCTGCTCGTCGAGCTCGGCCCCGTACAGGTTACGGATGACCAATTTGTTGACCACCTTGTAGAAGACGGTCACGATCCCGCGGACGGGCTGGCTGCGGGTGCGCCGCCACTGCCCGATGCGATAGACGGCGAGCACGTGCAGCCCCGGGTGGGCGAACGATTTGTAGTGCCGGCGCCAGTCCTCCCGCAGGATCTCCCACAGCCCGAGGTCGGAGGCATCCCGGGTGTCCTGGTCGCCGTCCGTCTCGGCTACCCGGGGGGACGGGGCGGCTGCGGGCTGATCGGCTCGGACGGCGCCGCTCCCTGCGGAGTCGCTCCCTGCGGAGTCGGGTCCGGCGGACCCGCCGGACCCGAGAGGGGCACCGGGGCCGGGGCCGTTGACACGCTCGATCTCAGTGGACACCACTCAGCTCCTCGATGTGCTCGCGCAGGTCACCGACGGTGGCGAAACTCGCNAGCCGTTCATCGGCGATCTGGATCGAGAACTCGCGTTCGACCGCGTAGATGAGGTTGATATGCGCGAGCGAGTCCCACCCCGGTACATCGGCGGCGGTCATTCCGTCGCTGATGACGAGGTCGTCGTCACTGAAGATCTCCCGGAAGATCTGCTGTAGTCGCTCCTGCACCATCAGCGAGGCACCTCTTCCATCTTGCGGTCCTGTGGCCGCGGCTGGGGGAACACCTGGGGAGACAGCCCGGCCACGACGCCGGACGGCTCGGCCACGACGACCCGGATGAGCCCAGGCGGCAGGTACGGCGACCGCGCATCACGGCTCCAGCACGTCGTCTCCGCCGCCGGGGTCGTGGCCGGCGCCGGGTCGACCCGCTCGAAACCGAGCCGTTCGTAGAGGCCGGCCACCAGAACGTTCTTCGCCGACGGCCGGTAGTGCCCGGTCACGCGGGCGAGGCCGCGGCGGCGGGCCTCGGCGAGAACAAGCGCGGCCACCTCGTCCTCGAGGGTCCGGCCGATCACCCGGCAGCTCATCAGCCAGGTGTCGATGTCCAGCGCGTCCGCCGACTCCACCGCGATGACCACGGCGACCAGCCCGTGGTCGGCGAACCGGTCGGCGAGCCGGACGCAGAACACCGCCGTGCCGGGATCGGCGGCCAGCCGCTCGATCTCGGCGGCGCCCCGGCGGCGACCGGTCAGGTTGAACTGGTTGGTCTTGCCGACCAACTGGGCGACCCGCGGCAGGGTCATGTCGTCGAGCGGGACCACGGTAGCGGTCATGTCCAGCCCGCGGTGGAAATCCTCCAGCGAGGTCGCCGCCGCGGCGGCGGCAGCCGTCTCGGCCCGGGCCCGGTACGCGGCGGTGCGCGCGGCGTCCTCGGCCGTGAGGGCGCTGGCCTCGAAGAAGGGATAGTCCGCCAGCGCCCGGACGTAGCCGTGCGGATCGGCGGGCAGCGCCACGACGTCCACCTCGGGAACGAGTTGGCGGACGACCTCGCGTTCGGCCGGGTTGTCGTCAACGAAGACCAGCGCGTCGAGGCCGAGGCCGAGCGCGGCGGCGATCCGGCGGATCTGCGTCGGCTTGTCGTCCCAGCAGGCGCTGAACACCGCGATGTCATCGAGGCCGAGCCGCATCCCCGGATGACGCTCGAACGCCTCCCGGGCGTCGGCGTCGTTGTTCTTGGAACAGACGGCGAGCACGACCCCGCGGGCCTTCAACTCGGCGACGTACGTCTGGAACGCGGCGAACGCCTCCCCGACAGCGCCATCGCCGAGCGCGATGCCGGCCAGGCCCTCCTCCCCGAGCACGCCGCCCCACAGAGTGTTGTCGAGGTCGAGGACCAGGCACTTCCGGCTCGTTCCCAGCNGAGCCCCGATCACCGCGGCGGTGTGCCGGGCCAGCAGCGGCACCTGCGCGAGCGACACCGCCTGCTTGGACCGGTGCCAGTACCGCGCGTCGAACCAGGCACGCTTGCCCACGTCGGCGGCGAGCCGCTCGCAGTCGACGAAGGCGACCCCGTCGCCCCGCTCGCCGGACACCCGGCCGAGTTCGGCGTTGACCCGCGCGAGCATCGCCGGCCGGGAGCCGGGAACCCGCAACGCCAGATGGCCGAGCGCGACCTCGCCGGGGATGGCGAAGGTGTGCTGGACGATCCGGGCCCCGCACCGATTTATGATCATGTCCCACAGCGACGTCCAACGCTCGACCTCGGTGGCCACCGCGGCGGCCGGGTCGTCGGCGACCGCCGGCAGGGCGGTCTCCCCGGCGTGCACCGCGAGCACGACGACGTCGGGCCGGAACCGGTAGAGCTCACTCGCGGGGTCCAGGACCTCCTGGCGGTACTGCCCATAGCCGCATTCGTAGACCTCGACGGCGACCCCGGCTCGCGCCGCGGCCAGCGGCAACAGCGCGGCGAACTGCGACGTCGTGTAACTGCCGAGCACGGCCACCCGCGCGGACCTCGGCAGCGGCGCGACCCGCGGCAGGACGCGGCGCAGCACGCCGGCAGCGGCCGACCAGGCACCGAGGTCGCTGCCGGCGTCGGTGAGCGCCAGGGCCCACCGCACGGCCCCGGCGTCGTCGCCGGCCCGCTCGTGCGCGACGGCGAGATCACGGCACAGCGCCGCGGTCGGGATCTCACTCGTGGCGGCACGCGCGGTCAACTCGGCGATCCGCGGATGTTCCGGCGGTGACGCGACGCCCTCGCCGACGTCCGTGCCGACGTCCCTTCTGTCGGTCATTGCTGCGGCCCCTCTCGGTGCGACTCTTCGCGGCGCCCATACGCGGTTCCTCGGCACTCTACCGTCACGTAAGTGTTGGTAGGCGACGGAGCGACCATCAGGCCAGGGCGGCAACCAGGGACGCGAGGAGCGTGCCCCGGTCCGGTGGAGGTTGCGCGTCGACCGGGACCGGGACCGGGGAGGCGGTCACCCGGCAGAGCCACGCCCCACTGGGCATCGATCGTCTCCTGCGCCGTCGAAGGCACTGAAGCCGGGAAAACCACCTCGGGCTATCCGGACGAGCTATCTGCTTTGTAACAGTGGTCTGCATAGACCATGCAATGTGGAAAACTTCCTCAGACAGGGCGCGTAACCGGACACGATCAGCCACGCCCGCCGAGCGGCAGCCCCCGGAGGCAGGACCCCCTCATGCACCACCGCGCCATGCTCGGCCTGCTGGTCGGCCTCGCGCTGCTGGTCGGCCTCGTGATGACGACCGCTCCGGCCGGCGCCGCCGTCCCGCCGCACGCGGCCGGGCCCGGCCCGGCTTCGATCGCGCCCGCCCGAGGCTCGCAGTGGTACCACGCTGTCCTGGGACTCGCCCAGGCGCACCGGATCAGCCAGGGCGCGGGCACGGTGGTGGCCGTCATCGACGGCGGGGTCGACGCCAGCCAACCCAAGTTGTGGGGTCAGCTGCTTCCCGGTACCGGCATCGGCCCCGGGGCGGCGCGGGACGGTTGGCGCGACGATGATCCGAACGGCCACGGCACCGCCATGGCGGGCATCATCGCCGGTCGCAACGACAACGGCCGGCCCGAGGTCCGCGGCATCGCCCCGGCCGCCAAGATCCTGCCCGTCTCGACCGGCGCCGAGGCGAACTCGGAGGAGGTCGCGATCGGCATCCGCCGGGCAGTCGACCTGGGTGCCGACGTCATCAACCTCTCCCTGGGCTCGACGGGGACGGCGACCCCGGACGAGGAGAAAGCGGTCGGCTACGCCCTCGCGCACGACGTGGTGGTGGTCGCCTCGGCGGGGAACGTCGAGNCCGGCGACNCCGCGATCANCNCCCCCGCCAGTATCCCGGGGGTGGTCGCGGTGACCGGATCGACGGCCGCTGGTGGTTTCTGGCGGGAATCGGCCCACGGGCCGCGGGCCGTCATCGCCGCGCCGGCCCCCGGTATCCGGGCCCCCGTCCCGACCCGGGTCTCCCCGGACGGCCTGGACACCGGGGGCGGCACCTCGAACTCCGCGGCGATCGTCGCGGGCGTTGTCGNCCTCATCCGGGCCGCCCAGCCGGACCTGGACGCACCCAACGTCATCGAGCGGCTCGTCTACACCGCGCGGGATGCGGGCTCTCCTGGCCGCGACGACGAGTTCGGCTTTGGCATCGTCGACCCCGTCGCGGCGC
Organism: Frankia sp. CeD; assembly: GCF_000732115.1. NCBI lineage: Bacteria > Bacillati > Actinomycetota > Actinomycetes > Frankiales > Frankiaceae > Frankia > Frankia sp. CeD. The sequence goes on along the minus strand of NZ_JPGU01000007.1, from coordinate 63,639 downwards.
TGACCCGGGCCGTGCCGGTGGTCAGGAGCAATCCGCTGCTGTCGGCACCGACACGCTGGGGGGTGGGGGGGCCCGCGCCGGCCGCCGGCCGCATCATGCCCGGCGGGCAGGCCCGGGGGTCCGCCGGCGACGCGACGACCCACGGGGCCGGCGCCACACTCACGAACACCGGTCCGATCGGCGCAGCCGGCCCAGACTCATCGAAACCCTCGCCACTGGTCTGGACCGCCGGGCTCGGGATCGCGGCCTCGTTGGGCGTCCTGCTCGGGATCGTGACACATCTGCTGTACGCCTGGCAGCGCGCGACGCGGGCGGGACCGGGCCGCGCGGGCAGCCGCGTCCGCCCGCGCTCCCCTACCGGGTGATCTCGCGGTGTCACTGCGGACCGGCGCGCCACTTCTACCATGGGCCCATGACACACGCGCTCCTGGACGAGCTGTCCTGGCGTGGACTCCTCCACGACAGCACCNATCCCGCCGAGCTGCGGGAGCACCTCGACAGCGGACGGCGGCGCTGCTACATCGGCTTCGACCCGACGGCCCCCTCGCTGACGATCGGCAACCTGCTGCCGATGACCCTGCTGATCCGGGCCGCACGGGCGGGGATCGGCGCGGTCACCCTGTTCGGCGGTGGCACGGGTCTGATCGGCGACCCGTCGGGCAAGTCGGTGGAACGTAGCCTGCTCACCGCCCAGGAGGTACGGACGAACATGCTCGGACAACAGGAGATCATGGAGTCCGTCTTCGCCCGGGCCCTGGACTCCGGCCAGCTACCACAGTTCGTCGACAACGCCGACTGGCTCGACGGACTCGGAATGATCGAGTTTTTGCGGGACGTCGGCAAGCACTTCCCCGTCACCGAGATGGTCCGCCGTGACTCGGTGCGCCGGCGGCTGGACGATCCCGACGTCGGCCTGACCTACACCGAGTTCAGCTACTCCCTGCTCCAGGCGTACGACTTCCGCCGCCTGTGCGAGGACCACGGGGTCACCCTTCAGATGGGCGCCTCCGACCAGTGGGGCAACATCGTCGCCGGGATCGACTACGTGCGACGGGTGCTGCGCACCCAGGTACACGGGCTGACCTGCCCGCTGCTGCTGCGTTCGGACGGCACGAAGTTCGGCAAGTCGGAGAAGGGTGCGGTCTGGCTCTCGGCCGACCGTACCTCGCCCTACACCCTGTACCAGTTCGTGATCAATCTGTCCGACGACGAGGCACGCCGGTTCGCCCTGTTCTTCTCGCTCATCGACCGTGAGCCGCTGGAGCGGCTGTTCGCCGAGCACGCCGAGGCTCCGGGTAAGCGGGCGTTGCAGCGTCACCTGGCGCGGGAGATCACCGCACTGGTGCACGGTCAGGCCGCGGTGGACGCGGCCGAGGCGGCGTCGGCGGCGTTGTTCAGCGGGGACGTGAAGGCGATCGGCGCGGATCTGCTCTCCGACGTCTTCGCCGACGTGCCCACGGTCGAGGAGCCGGCCGCCCGGCTCGAGGATGACGGCTGGCCGGTTGTCGATCTGCTGATCGCCACCGGCCTCGCCAGCAGCAAGCGGGATGCGCGCGAGCACCTGGGCAACCATGCGGTCCTGGTGAACGGGGAACGGGTCGGCGTGGAAGCCACCGTCGGGACCAAGGATCTGCTGCACGGCTCGGTCATCCTGGTCCGCCGCGGTCGCCGGGAATGGCGGGTGGCCCGCTTCACCTGAGCCCGGGACCAGCGAGCCCGGGACCAGCGAGCCCGGGACCAGCGAGCCCGGGACCAGCGAGTTCACTTCCCTGCCTGGCCAGAGGGACGAATCGGACAAACAGCCCACTGAACAGGCAGGGAACGAACGAGGAACGGGCGCGGCTACTGGGCCGGCGGTCCGACCAGCAGGCCCTTGATATATGCGGCGTGCTCGTCGGCCACTGCCTTCCTGCCCCGGGCCCGAGAGAGCACCGTACGCCCGGCGTAGCCGGCGACGAGCATCGAGCGCATCACGTTCACCCGAGCCGGCGCATTGTGCTTACGCAGATAACGCACCATGGACGCACCGCGCATCTGCAGCATCCATGTCTTACCGGCCCCGGAACCTCCCGCCCCGTNGGGTACCAGCAGATCGGTGCGCAGCTTCTGCCGCAGCCCCGCCTCACGGATCGCCCGGCCGAGCGCCATGTCCTCGTTGTAGACGTAGAACGTCTCATCAAAGGCGCCCAGTTCGAGGAAGGTGGACCGACGGACGGCCATGCAGGCGCCGGTCAGCCACTCGGGGTTCATCGGGCGGCCCGGTGTCGGCCGGGCGAACAGCGCCGAGCTCGGCGCCACCTTGTGCGCTCCCAGCACGTGCAGCAGCACCCGGCGAGGCGTCGGCTCCCAGCCGCCGTTACCGAGCTCGGGCTTGTCGTCGTGCCCCTTCATGGTGGCCGCGCTGGTCACCAGTTCGGGATCGGCGATGAGGTCGTCGACCAGCGTGTCGATGACCTCCACGGTGGGCCGGCTGTCCGGGTTGCCGAGCACCACGTACTCGTAGCGCGACGAACGGATGCCCATGTTGGCGGCCTTCGCGAATCCCTTGCCGCCACCGGAGTCGAGGTAACGGCTGTTGGGCCGGTCCGCGATCAGCTCGTCAACGCGGTCGACGCCCTCCGCGTTATCGATGATCACAACCGGCATGTCCAACGGAAGGGTCGCGAAGAGCTGCTCGAGCTGGCCACGGCTGTGAAAACTGACCAGTACCAGCTCGTACTGCCACCTGGACCGGTTGGACTTCTCGACGGACATGGCGGCACGCTCCTCACTGCGTGTGCTGACGCGCACTCAGGTGGATATCCACGCCTCGTGCGGTGTTGCGGTGTCGCGCCACACGGTATTCCCACCCCACGGCGGGNGGNATTTCGATAGGCGTAGCCGGTGACGGGCCGCGGNGGGTTCTCCGGTCGAGGCCGGTCCCGGCCGGCGTCAGCGGCGTCAGTTGCCGGAGCAGGTCAGTTGCCGGAGCAGGTCAGTTGCCGGCCGGGGCCAACTCGGTCGGCGGGCCAGGCGGCGTCGTCTGCCCCGGTGGCAGGACCGACCCCGGGGGCGCCGGTGACGTCGCGGAGGCCACGGCCGGCCGCTCCGGCTTGGGCCAGACGGCGGGCCGGTCCCGGGCCACAAAGCGCCGCACCCCGCCGAGCGCGACGGCCTGCAGGAAGAAGACCTGCGCGACCAGGCGGGTCGGACCGGGCGGCGTGCGCCCGGTCAGCAGCGCCGCGGTACTCACAGCGCCGACGGCGTTGCCGGCCAGGAACAGCCGGGCAATCCAGCTCCGGCGGGCGGCCGGGAGGGCGAGCCCCACCAGGACGACCTGCGCCAACGGGCCGAATGACGAGCGGACCAGCCGGTGGCCCCACAGTTGCGGGGTGACCGGCAGCGCGCCGGGCACCAGCGCCGCCCGGCGCCGCCAGAGCATGTCGAGGTTGCCAGCGACGATCCGGGTCCGCCGCTCCCACTCCGCCGAGTAGTCCGGGCTCGACGACTCGATCGAGTACGCCTCGGGTTCGTAGACGACCCGCAGCCCCCCTTCGAGGATGTCGAGAGCCAGCCAGNCATCGTCGACGGCCACGTCCGCGGGCAGGGGCCGAAACGCCTGGCGGCGGAAGGCCAGCATCTCGCCGACCACGCCGATGGTCGCCCCGGTCGCCGACTCGCGGCGCTTCAGCCAGGACTCGAACTTCCAGTAGAAGCCCTGGGCGCCGTCGGGATCGTCAACCTGCTTCTCCCCCGCCACCGCGCCGACCGTCTCGTCGGTGAAATGACGGGCGGCTGCCCGCAGGGCACCGGGCGCGAGCACAGCGTTCGCATCGGTGAGCACCACGAGCTCGTGGGTGGCGGCGGCGACTCCCCGGTTGACCGCCCGCGCCTTGCCGAGGCGTTCCCCGGACGACAGCACCCGCACGCCGGGCCGGCGCGAGGCCTCGGCCGTCTCCGGATCGTCGGCCACGACGATGATCTCCATCGGCCCGGGATAGTCCGCGCGGGTGAGTTCATCCAGTTTCGCCCCGATCACCGCCGACTCCCGATAGGCGGAGACGACCACGCTCAGTCCCGGCCAGATCTCAGGGTCCGGCGGTGCCGTCGACTCCAGACCACGGCTGCGCAATCCGATATAGATCGGATACAAGACGTGACCGTAAACGGTTGTGGCTCCCAGCGCCGCCACGGCGGCACCTCGACCGATGGTCCGGACACCTGTCATGGCGGTTACCGTAGCGTTCCGCCGGTCAGCCACAACCAACGGCTCCGTCCTTTGCGGTACGGCGCCATTGACGCCATGACGCCATGACGCCGCGCAGCCGTGACACCCGCACCGCGCCAAAGTCGTCCCGCGGAATCGGATGGACCCCCGGCGGGCCTGCGCGCACCTCGACCCCACCCTCACCTCACCTCACCTCACCTCACGACACTCTTGTCATCTACCTGGAACTGTCCGCGACACCCCGCGCGAGTACCGAGCCCGCAGTCGTTACCCGACCCCACGGTCGTTACAGTTGTCCGGTGAGCGACTCCACACGCTGGATCGTCGTTGTCGAGGAACCGTTTCTCCCGGCGGACGCGGGCGGCCGGGTGGAGACCTTCAGCTTCCTCACCGCGGCTTCCGCGGCCGGCGTTCGGATGCAGGTCCTGGTGCCTTCCCGGGAGAACCTGGATATCGCCGTGTACGAGGAGGCCGTGCCGGGTTCGGCCGTCATCCGGCTGCCTCGTGACGACAGCCCACGGGCACACCTGACGGCCCGGCCATTCATGCACGCATCCCGGCCGGCCGGTCCGTTGCGCCGCGCGCTGGAGTCGACACCGCCACGGGCCGACGCCGTGATCAGTTACAGCTGCCGGACGTCGCATCTCGGCGAGGAGGTCGCCCGGATCTGGAAGCTGCCGCATCTGGTGCGCGCGCACAACGTCGACTCGGAGTTCTTCCGGGTGCTGGCCCGCAACAGCTCGGGGCCGCGCGCCGTCGCCTACGAGCTGGAGTATCACAAACTGCGGCTGGCGGAGCTTTCGATGCACCACTCTCCGCTCATCACCTGCATCGCGGACATCTCGCTGGAAGACCACAACTGGCGGCGTACGCGGGCGAGCATCCCAACGTTCCACCTGCCGCCGTTCCTGCCCGTCGGCGCCCTCACCGCACCGACGGGCACCGGGTCGGCCGGTACCGAGCCGGCCCCGCCGGGCCGGAAGCCGGCGCCTCGGGACAGCGCCGGCAAAAAGCTGATCTTTGTCGGCTCGCTGGACACCCCGACCAACATCGAAGCCCTGCGCTGGTTCCTCGGCGGCTGCTGGCCGACGATCCGGGTCCGCCATCCCGACGCGACCTTCCAGGTGGTGGGGCGGCGTCCGGAGGAGGGCCTGGCGGCATGGCTCGGTGGCTTCGAGGGCGTGGAGTTGCACACCGACGTGCCGAGCGTCGCCGGTTACCTCGCCACCGCCACCCTGTCGGTGAACCCGATGCGTTCGGGATCCGGCGTGAACATCAAGGCGATCGAGGCAATGGCGGCGGGAACGCCGGTCGTGAGCACACCCACCGGCAGCCGCGGCCTCGGCTGGACGCCCGGTACCCACCTCCTCGTCGCCGAGGACGCGGGCGCCTTCGCCGACGCCGCCTGCAGCCTGCTGGAACAGCCCTGGAAGGCGGCCGAGATCGGAACAGCCGGCCAGGCCTACGTGCTACAGGAACTCGACCACACGGCGCTCATCGGTCGCATCCAGGAACATCTGACGCCAGCCTGAGTCCCTGCCCGCCGGGCCTCACCGAGCCGACGGAGCAGACCGGTGGGCGGAAGACCGGTGGGCGGGAGACATATCAGAAGGTGAGCATCACCTTGCGGGCGTCGAACGCCTCCGCGTAGCGCGTCCCGCACTCTACGCCGCGCAGCCGCAGGGTCGCGCGGAAGGTCTCGTCGTCGAACCAGGCGCGGTCCTGCTGGCTGCGGAAATGACGTTTGAGATGATCGAGTTTTGCCCCGACCGTCTCCTCGAGGATCGGGACGTACAGGCTGGGGGACAGCCGGTCAGCCTCCCATTTCGGGATCTCGTAGCCGAGGATGAGCGCCCCGCGAAAGGCCTGCCACGCCAGCTCGCCGAGCACCCGGTGATCCTGGTGGGCATCCGCGAGCGCCGGGGCGAACACGATGTCCGGGGTGACCTGGCGGGCGATCTGCAGCAGGACCTCCTTGACCCCGCTCCACTCCCGCGGGAGGAAACCGTCCCGGACCTCGTGCAGGTGCAGCGAACCGAGCGAGGAGCCGAGCAGTTCACGCGCGCTCTCCTCCGCCTCCGAGCCGCGCTCGCCCTCGCCCGAGAAGACCACCCAGTGCACGGTGGCCTCCGGATGGGCGGCCAGCAACTGCATGATCGTGGCAGCGGCGCCGATCTCCACGTCGTCCGCATGTGCCCCGAGGGCCACGACGCTGTACGCCCGCCCATCGGCCGGCGGGCCCGCCGTCAACGCCAGCATCCGGCACTCCTCCGCGCTCGCCCGCCCTTTCTCTCCCCCTCATGCCAGTGCACGAAGCCTCCGCTCCCCGGTTCCCCGGCAACCGGCCATGCCGTTGACCTTTCGCATCCATGCCAACACTTGAAGTAGCCAAGCACCCGGAGTGCCCGCCGGACCGGCAGAAACACGCGGCGTCCGTCGAGCGGTTCAGAGCAACGCGTGATAGCGGTTCTGCGCGGGCTCCAGACCGTCGGCGATGAGCATCTCGACCGAGTCGGCCGCGTGTTCGAGCAGGAGGGGCAGCTCACGGCGTTCGGTCGAGGTGAAGTCCCGCAGCACGAAGTCGGCCGGATCCATCCGGCCGGGCGGACGGCCGATGCCGACCCGGACCCGCAGATAGTCCCGCGTCCCGAGCGCTGAGGAGATGGACCGCAGACCGTTGTGGCCGTTGTCCCCACCGCCGCGTTTGAGCCGCACTGCCCCGAAGGGGATGTCAAGCTCATCGTGCACCACGATGAGCCGGGAGACCTCGACCTTGTAGAAGCTCCGGGCCGCCGCGACAGGNCCGCCGGAGAGATTCATGAAGGAGAGCGGACGGGCAAGGACCGCCCGCGCCCCGGCCAGGCGGGTCTCTGCGACATCGGCCCGGGAACGGTGCGACTTCAGCCGTGACCCGGTCCGCTCGGCGAGCAGGTCCACGACCATGAAGCCGGCGTTGTGCCGATTCCCGGCATAGGTCGGTCCGGGATTGCCGAGACCGGCGACGAGCCAGGGCCCATCGCCGGTCGGGGTGATCATCATCGGCAGGCGACATCGGCGATGGAGCGGATCCGCCTAGACGGACGCGCTCGCGACGCCGGCCTCCTCCGCCACCGGAGTCTCGCCGAGCGAGGCCTCCTGCTGGGCGTTCGTCCGCTTGGCCAGGCACTGCACGACGACCAGGTCGGGATCGGCGTCGAGCTCGGAGCCGGCCGGCAGGACCAGCTGGCGGGCGAGAATGCTCGTACCTGGCTCGAGCCCGGTGATATCGACCTCGATCGGGCCGGGCAGCCGGGTGGCGTCGGCCTTCACCGCGATCGTGGTGACCTGCTGGTCGACCAGGGTGTCCGGGTGTGGTTCCCCGATCACCTGCACGGGGATGTCGGCCACGACCTTCTCGCCCCGGGCCACGAGCACGAGGTCGATGTGCTCGAAGCTGCCCTTGATCGGGTGGCGCTGGACGTCCTTCGCGAGCGCGAGTTCGGTCCCCTCGGCCAGTTCGAGCGTCAACAGGACGTTCGTGCCGGCGTCGGTCTTGAAGGCGTGGAGGAGGTCGTGTGCGGGCAGCGCGATGTGACGCGGCGGCTTACCGTGACCATAGAGAACAGCCGGGACCTTGCCGGCCCGACGGGTGCGACGAGCCCCGCCCTTACCGAACTCGGTGCGCGGCTCCGCGGCGATGCGGACCTCGGACATGGCGGCGCTCATCCTTTCCTAAACTGGGGATCCGGCGCCGGAGGGCGGTGGAACCACCGCGGCGCGGTCCTTCACAGTACCGGACGCGCCATGGCATGGGGGAAACGACCCCGTTCTGTCAAGCCCCTGGGTGCGTCGCGGCCTTGGTCACCCTGCCCGGTCACGCCGGGCCGCACCTCAGCGCACCTGCGGCCGGATGGTGGCAGCGGGGCGGACCTCCACCTTGGCGGGTAGCCGCGGACGACCGACCGCGGTCCGGGCTCGATGGAGCACCGGGCCACGGATGTCGTCGAGCACGCCGGCGACCCCCGGCCCCGGGACAACGGTGACCGCGATCTCCAGCACGGGTTCCCGCCGGCCGCGCAGCACCGCCCGCACCGCCTCGACGCCCACGATCCCGAGCACGTCGTCCTCGACGGCGTCGGTCAGTGCCGCGGCGGACAAATGGACACCGCCGAGCGCATCATCCGTCACGTAGAGTCCACGACGCCGCGCCGCCAGCGCCGTCTGCGCCCGAAGCCACCCGAGGGCGAGCAGGACGACCAGCCCGGAACCGATCCCCACGACGAGCCAGAACCAGGCGTGGGAGGTCGGGTAGGAACGGGTGTCGGCGTCGAGCACCGCCTCGTCGGCGACGTCGTTTCCGAACGCACCGGCCCCCACCAGCAACGCGAGAACACCGGCCGCGAGGCAGAGCAACCCGATTCCGACCAGGGCGACCCGGTTGAGGCGGTCGGGCGGCGGCTCGGACAGCCCGGCCGGCCTCCCGCCGGGCTCCGCGGGNACCCCGCCACCCGCCGAGCGGCCCTCGGCGGCCTGCCCGCCCGCTGCCCGCGTCTCGGTCATGCCGCACCGCCAGCGGCCCGGTCCGCCCCGTTGACGGTCCGGTCCGCGGCCGGCGGGGTCGCCTGGATGCGCAGCTCGAGCGGCTCAGCCAGCTCGAAGGAGACAAGCGTAGAGGCCAGGACGGCACCCGCGCGCTCCCGCGCGCCACCGGCGACACGCTGCCGAAGGCGCAGGCGGACGTCGGCGGTCCGGTCACGGACCCGAACCCGGGCGGCCCGCACCCCGTCGACGGTCAGGGCTGCGGAGCGCAGCGCCCGCGCAACCCCTCGCCGCTCGACGAAGACAATGGTCTGCGCGCAGCCGCGCCGCACGGCGAGTCGGGACGGCGTTCCGCGCCGCGCTCCGAGCCAGATCAGCAGCAGGCCAACTAGAACGCAGACCCCCGCGGCCAGTCGGACCGGCCCGGAGGACCAGGCCGTGTCCGCCAGGTCGTCCGCCCACGCCGGCCAGTCGACCACGACGTAGCCCCTGCCACCGCCGGCCGCGGCCACGATCTCGATGACGGTGATGACCCCGGCGGCCACGATCAGCGCGGCGAGCAGTCCGGCGACGATCCTGCGCCCCACCCGCACGGCACCCTCCCCTCACCGAGCCCAACCTTGTCTGTTACCCGTGGTCTGTTACCCGTGGTCTGTTACCCGTGGTCTGAACGCGAACCGGAGGGACAGAAGAGGGCCGCTACCCATCGGAGGGCAGCGACGGGATATCGATGTCCAGATGTGCCACGCGCACACCCGTGAGCGCCGCGACCCGGTCCCGCACCTCGCAACGGACCAGCTCGGCCGTCTCCGTGACCGGGATCGGGTAACGCACGGAGAACGACATCGTCAGTCGGGCGGTGGCTNCCTCCATCTTCGCCGAGACCCGTGGCCGCCCGGCACGCCCACGACGCCGCGCGCCGCCATGGCGCGGGAATCCGCGTGGCGGTCCGGTAACGCCGACGACATCCGCCGCCGCCATGGCCGCGATCTTCTCGACAACCCGGTCCGCCACCCGCAGGGAACCGGCCCCCGCCCGCCTACCCGCGGGACGGCCCGGTCGCGCACGCTCCCTCTCGTTCACCGCCGCCCCCGACGCCGGTCACCGCCCACATAACGGGTGATATCGAGATCACCATCCACCACCTTGCCGATGACCAGCCCTATCGCACCGAAGACCAGCACGATCAGAAACTCGCTGAAGCCCCCGAAGGCGAGGGCGAGTCCGGCGATCAGACCGATGATCAGGCCAAGCGCGCTCGATCGCATGTGGCTCTTCCCCTTTCCTGGCCCATCCAGCCCGGCCCCGTCCAGCCCGGCCCCGTCCAGCCCGGCCGCAGTACCCGGTCCGCCCCTCTGGACCGGCAGATCGAGGGGCATCCCGCGTGATCGTCACATGGAACCGAGCCCGGGGTGCGGTCCCGCGGACCCGGTGTCGCCTCAGCGCACCCGAGGACCACGGCCGGGGCCGAACCGCGCCCGGCGGTGCGACCACCACCGACGCGTGGAGTCGGAACAGCGGCGCCCGCGACCGCGAACCCAGGCGAACAGGATGTCCGCGGCGTTGGGCCGGTGATGGGTGGTGAGGCGGACACCCGGAACACCCGGCCCGTCCGGCCCATCCGGCGTGGATCGCAGGGCCCGCAGGCCGGCGGCGAACGCCTGTGGATCACCTCCCCGATCCGGATGGTGCGTGCGGATGAACGCGCGGATCTCGGCCCTGCGTCGGGCGGCGTCGAGCTGGCGTCGGGATGACTCCTGCCGCCGATCGGAGGTCACGGCACCCCCATCTCCGGCACCCCCATCTCCGGCACCCCCGCACCCGGCACCCCCGAACGGGGCGTCCCCGAACGGGGCGTCCCCGGACCGACTACCGCCGCGTCCGGCCCCTGCGGACACGACAGGTCCGGATCCGGAATTGCCAGATCACGGATGACGACGTCGACCCGGGGACAGCCGGGTTCGACCACCAGCACCGCGGCGCGCACCCGGGCGGCGAGCTCACCGAGCCGTTCCCCGTACCGGCACACGATCTGCACCAGGATCCCGTCCGGCCGTACCCGTACCCCCTCCNCCCGGCGGCCCGGAAGGTAGGTCGCGACCTCGGCCGCGGCACCCGCCCCGCCGTCCGGAACACGGTGACGATCCTTGTGCCGGACCGGCGCGCCGATGAGCCGGACGACACCGGGACAGGACAGCACGGTCCGGGCCACGGCATCCGGGTTCCAGGCGAACCCGCTCACCGGCCCGGCCGCTGTCGGGTTCGTGCTCATTCGACCCGCCGCGGCTCTTCCGACTCCTCCTCGCCGATGTAGACGTCGTCGATCGCGATGTTCACCTCGGTGACCTCCAGGCCCGTCATTCCCTCCACAGAGGTGACGACGTTGTGCCGGATCGAGTGGGACAGATCCACGATGGAGACCCCGTAGTCGCAGACGACGTCGAGGTCGATCGCGGCCTGCCGTTCCCCGACCTCCACCGCGACCCCCTGGGAGACGCTGGCCGACGCGCCGGGGATGCGGGCCCGGAACGAACCCATCGCGCGGGCCCCGCTCGAGCCCAGGTTGTGTACCCCGGAGACCTCGCGTGCCGCGACACCGGCGATCTTGCTGACGACGGCGTCCGCGATCGACGTCCGGCCCCGGCCGGTCACCAGCTCGGTGGATGTCTTGCGCTCCGGCACGGTGGTGCGACGCGCACCACCTGCGTCCGAGGCCTTCGCCTCGGGCCCGGCCGCGCTGGTTGTGGTGGTCATGGTGCTCCTTCCTGGCCNGCATCGTCGGAGCGCCCGAAGCGGTGGAAGGGGTCAGGTCCGACCAGGAGCGGGACGTCGAGGGACGATCCGTCCGGGCGCTCTCCGGTGCGGCCGTTCACGATCAGGGATACCCGAATTCTCCGGTCGGACAACAACCCGTTCCCGTCGGCACAGCTACGATCACTGAACGGAAGCGCGCATCGTCCCCGCCGCGTCGCCGGGGGCCGATTCGCTGCGTCCCTCGCGATCCTTCGCGGGCGGACGCTCATCCGCTCCCGGCGTGGGCGGATAGGTTTGGGTGCCGGCCGCCACCGAACGCCACGCCGCCCAGCGGGCGCGCGTGCGTCCGAGCGAAGGAGCATCCGCTGCCTCGATCCCACCCGGGTCCGCGCCGAAGCGTCGGAGCCGGCCCCGCCACCGTCACCGTGCGAGCCCCCGCCAAGGTCAACCTGCATCTCGGCGTCGGACCGCTCCGACCGGACGGCTACCACGACGTCATCACAGTGCTGCAGGCCGTCTCGCTGTTCGACGACGTCTCGGCGACGTCCGTCGATCCCCCGCGGTTCCACGACCCGGGGCCATCGACCACCGACGGGAACGGCGGGTCCGACGGGAACGGCGGGTTCGACGGGAACGGCCGGTCCAGCGGGGACATCGTCGTGACCGTCGAGGTGTCCGGGGAGGGCGCCGACCCGGCGTCGCTGGGTCCGGCGACGTCCACGCCGGAGGTCTCCATCGTCCCCACCGGCCGGGACAACATCGCCGTCCGGGCCGCTCACCTGGTTGCCGAGGCCGCGGGCATCACCTCGGAACGGGTTCATCTCACCCTGACGAAGGGCATCCCCGTCGCCGCGGGGATGGCCGGGGGCAGCGCCGACGCGGCGGCGGCGCTCGTCGCCTGCGACGCGCTCTGGCAGACCGGCCTGGACCGGGCGACCCTGACCCGACTCGCCGCCCAGCTCGGCAGCGACGTCCCGTTCCCCCTGGCCGGCGGCACCGCACTCGGCACCGGGCGCGGCGAGCAGCTCACCGACGTCCTGGCGACGGGCGAGTACTACTGGGTGTTCGCGCTCGCCGACGGCGGCCTGTCCACCCCCGCGGTCTACAAGGAGTTCGACCGGCTGACCGAGGGCAAACTGCGGACCGGCCCGACCCCCGCCGACGACGTGCTCGCCGCGCTGCGCACCGGCGACCCCGGCCAGCTCGGAGCCGCCCTGGTCAACGACCTGCAGCCGGCAGCGCTGCGGCTTCGGCCGTCCCTGCGCCGCGTCCTGGAGGCGGGCCGGGAGCTGGGAGCCGTCGGGGCGATCGTGAGCGGCTCCGGCCCGACCTGCGCCTTCCTCGCGGCCGGAGCGCAGGAGAGCATCGCGCTCGCGGCGAGCCTCGCCGGGATGGGGGTCGCCCGCGCGGTACGCCGGGCCTCCGGGCCGGCGAGCGGCGCCAGGATGGTGGAGGGAGCAGGCGAAGCGCCGTGAGCGCCGTCCTGGTCAGCCTCGAGAACGTCAACGCCGCGTTCGGCACCCGGACGTTGCTCGACCGGGTGAGCCTGGGGATCGGCGCCGGGGAACGGATCGGGGTCGTGGGGCGCAACGGGGCCGGGAAGTCCNCCCTGCTGCGGATCATCGCCGGCGAGGTGGCCCCGGACGCCGGCCGGGTCGTGCCCGCCGGTTCCACCCGGGTCGCCACCCTGGCGCAGGCAGACGTGCTCCCCGCCGAGCGCACCGTGCGCGAGATTGTCGTGGGCACCGTCGCTGAGCACGAGTGGGCGGCGGATCCCCGGCAGCGGGGCATCCTCGCCGGGCTCGGGCTGCTCGAACGGCTCGACGACCCGGTCGGACCGATGTCGGGCGGGGAACGCCGCCGGGTGGCGCTGGCCCGGCTCCTCGTCCAGGACACCGACCTGCTGATCCTGGACGAGCCGACGAACCACCTGGACGTCGAGGGGGTCGCCTGGCTCGCCCGGCATCTAGCCGGCTTCCGCGGTGGACTGCTCGTCGCGACCCACGACCGCTGGTTCCTCGACGAGGTGTGCGGACGGGTCTGGGAAGTCGTGGACGGGCGTGTCGACGCGTACGAGGGCGGCTACTCAGCGTACGTGCTCGCGCGGGCCGAACGCACCCGGCGGGCCGACGCCACCGAAGCCAGGCGCCAGAACCTGCTGCGTAAGGAACTCGCCTGGCTACGCCGCGGCCCGCCCGCCCGGACCAGTAAGCCGCGCTTCCGCATCGACGCCGCCAATGCGCTGATCGCCGACGAGCCGCCGCCCCGGGACACCATGGCGCTGCGCAGCTTCGCGGCATCCCGGCTGGGCAAGGACGTCTACGACGCCGAGCACATCACGGTCCGGATCGGGGACCGGACGTTGTTCGACGACGTCACCTGGCTGGTCGGACCGGGGGACCGGATCGNGCTGGTCGGTGTCAACGGAGCCGGCAAGACCACCCTGCTACGCGTGCTGCTGGGTGCGGTGACGCCGGAGGCCGGCCGGGTCCGGGTGGGGGCCAGCGTGCGACCGGCCCTGCTGTCCCAGGAGATTGCCGAACTACCGGCGTCGCTGCGGGCGCTGGAGGCCGTCGAACAGGTCGGGCAGGTCCTGGAGGTCGAGAAGGGCCGGGAACGGACCGCCGGCCAGTTACTCGAGCAGTTCGGCCTCCCGTCGTCACGGCAGTGGACGCGGGTCGGGGACCTCTCCGGCGGCGAACGCCGCCGGCTGCAGCTGCTGCGCCTGCTGATGGCCAGACCGAACGTGCTGCTCCTCGACGAGCCGACCAACGACCTCGACACCGACACCCTCACCGCGCTCGAGGACCTCCTCGACTCGTGGCCGGGCAGCCTGATCGTGGTCAGCCACGACCGCTATTTCCTCGAACGCACCTGCGACGTGACACTGGCGCTACTTGGCGACGGGCACCTGCGCATGCTGCCCGGCGGCATCGAGGAGTACCTCGCCCGGCGCGCGGCCGCCCGGCAGGACGCCGCGGCTCGGGCACCGTCATCCCGGGGTTCGTCGGCCGCCGGCTGCGGAGCGGGCGGACAGACCACCACCGTCGCCGAAGCCGGGCGGACAGGTGGGCCGCCCGTCCTGTCCGGGGGCGAGCTGCGCGCCGCCCGCAAGGAGCTGACCCGGCTCGAGCGCGCCCTGGATCGCCTGAGCCGACGCGAGCAGGAGCTGCATCACGAGCTGGCCGAGGCCGCGACGGATCACGAGCGTCTGCTGACGCTGGACGCCGAGCTGCGCGCCGTCGTCGCGGACAAGGACAGCACCGAGGAGGCCTGGCTCACCCTCGCCGCCGAGATCGAGGGTGGCTGACAAGCCACCGCCACCCGCCGTCCGGTCAGGCGGTGGCGCGTTTCGCCGCGAGACGCGCCGGGTCCGGCCAGCGGACGTCCCACACCAGGTGAACGGTCTCCATCATCTTGATCAGGTAGAAGCTGGTGTCGATCTGCCAGGGCCGCACCCCGTGCCGGGCCGAGGTCGGCTCGGCGTGATGCAGGTTGTGCCAGGATTCGCCCATCGACAGCAGGGCCAGCGGCCACACGTTGGTCGACCGGTCCCGCGACCGGTAGGGACGCGAGCCGAGGACGTGGCAGATGCTGTTCACCGACCACGTGACGTGGTGCAGCAGCGCGATACGGACCAGCCCGGCCCAGAAGAACGCCTCCAGCGCCGCGGCGAACGAACCCCCCCACAGGCCGCCGATCACGGCGGGCAGCGCGAGGCTGGCGAACGCGCACAGCGCGAACGAGCGGCTGACCTTCATGATGTCGGGATCGTCGAGCAGGTCCGGGGCGAACCGACGCTGGTCGGTCTGCTCGACGTCGAACAGCCAACCCACGTGGGCGTGCCAGAGACCCTTGATCAGCGACCACGTCCCCGGACCGTAACGCCACGGCGAGTGCGGGTCGCCCTCGGTGTCGCTGAAGGCGTGATGACGCCGGTGGTCGGCCACCCAGCGGATGACCGGACCCTCGATCGCCATGTTGCCGGCGACCGCCAACGCGATCCGCACCGGCCTGGACGTCCGGAAGCCGCGGTGGGTGAAGTAACGGTGAAAGCCGATCGTCACGCCGTGGCCGGTGATGCCGTAGAACACCACGGCGAGGACGACGTCCCGCCAGGAGATCCACTGCCCCCACATCGCCGGGATCGCGACCGCCAGGGCGACCAGCGGCACCACGATCGTCACCACCATCACGACCTGCTCGGCGTGGGCCTTCGCCATCGAGCGGGGCCGCGTGGCGTTACCGCGGCTGTTCGCGGGATCAGCCCGGCGGGGAACCGGACCCGTGGTGGGTTCGCGGTTGTCCCGCGGTGCCCGATTATCGCTCGGCGTCACCGTGTCGGTAGCGGTCATTGCCTCGTTCCATCCGTCGCGGCTGGCCCACTGTGCCGGCGCTCCATCCGCCACGGTAGCCCGCCGACATGACAACGTCCCCCCTCCTCCACGTCCGCCACGCAAACAAACCATCCGTCGCCGACCCGACCCGGATCGATCGGCACCGCCGCGCACCACGATCACCGACAGGTCGATGACAAGCCGATGACAAATAATGACATCCAATGACATTTAACGCCATCAGCCGACAGTCGGTGACAGTCAGTGACAGTCAGTGACAGTCGGGCGACGAAGAGATGAACGACAGCCGGCCAAACCCGGTCCGGGACGCCCGCCCGCGCCGGCCGGCGGGCCGGGTAGCCGGTGGCGGCCCGGCTTTTACCATCCGAGCCACCCCACGATGGTAGAGTTGGCGTGTTTTCTCGCGGTCCGCCGTAGTGTAATCGGCAGCACAGGAGATTTTGGTTCTCTTAGTCCACGTTCGAGTCGTGGCGGCGGAGCACTACCAGGCACCACCAGTAATACCATCGAAAAGAATATTCCGGAAGCACCGCCGCCGCACCATCACCACGGCGGTGGCCAGGCCCACATCATTTCCCGGTCCGGGGCCGGCGTGTTCCCGGGATGGCCGTGGCATCTGCCGGCGCCTTCCGGTCGACGAGTAGTGTGGGCGCCGTCGCCCCACCGCTGTCCAGGTCCGAAGACTCGGGAGATCGCGTGACATCATCACGTCCGGTGGCCGTCATCATCCTGGCAGCGGGCGAAGGCAAGCGCATGCGCTCGACGAGACCGAAGGTGCTGCACCACATCGCTGGGCGCTCCCTTCTCCACCACGTGCTGAGCGCGGCCGGAGCCCTCGCGGCGGCGCGTACCGCGGTCGTCGTGGGCCACGGCCGCGAACAGGTCGCGGCGATGCTGGCGGAGCAGGCTCCCGAGGTCGTCCCGGTCGTCCAGGACCGCCAACACGGCACGGGCCACGCCGTCCGGGTGGCCCTGGCGGCGCTCGGCGAGCTGGCGCCCGGCGACACGGTGGTCGTGCTGCCCGGCGACACCCCGCTGTTGACCAGCGCGACACTCACTGCCCTGGTGGCCCAGCACCATGCCCGGGCGGCCGCGGCGACGGTCCTGTCGGCCGTCATCGACGACGCCACCGGTTACGGCCGGGTGGTGCGCGACGGCGACGGCGCGGTCCGGGCCATCGTCGAGCATCGCGACGCCGACGCCGCCACCGCGACGATCCGAGANATCAACACCGGCGTGTACGCGTTCGCAGCGGGCCCGCTCCAGACCGCGCTCGCGCGGCTGACCAGGGATAATGCTCAAGGCGAGGAGTACCTCACCGACGTCGTCGGGCTGCTGGTCGCCGCCGGGCAGCCGGTGGCCGCGCGGGTCGTGGACGATCCCGGCGAGGCCGGTGGGGTGAACGACCGCGTCCAGCTCGCCGCCGCCGGACGGGTGCTGCGGGACCGGATCGTCGAGGCGGCGATGCGCGCCGGCACCACCGTCGTCGACCCGCGGACCACCTGGATCGACGCCGACGTCACTCTCGAACCGGACACGACTATCGCCCCCAACACCTTCCTGCACGGCCGGACGCACGTCGCTCGCGGCGCCGTCATCGGCCCCGAATGCNCCTTGACGGACACGACGGTAGGCGCGGGCGCGACCGTCCTGCGGACCACGGCCGAGCGGGCCGAGATCGGCGCCGGGGCCGTGGTCGGGCCTTACAGCCATCTCCGACCGGGCACCCGACTGGGCCGCGAAGGCAAGATCGGCTCCTTCGTCGAGACGAAGTCGGCCGATCTCGGGAACCAGACGAAGGTCCCGCATCTGGCGTATGTCGGCGACGCGGTGGTCGGCGAGCGCAGCAACATCGGATGCACGACGGTCTTCGTGAACTACGACGGGGTGGCCAAGCACCGCACGGTGATCGGCTCGGACGTCCGGATCGGCAGCGATACCATGCTCGTTGCTCCGGTCACGGTCGGGGACGGGGCCTACACCGGCGCCGGATCCGTGATCCGGGAGGACGTTCCGCCGGGCGCGCTGGCGGTCCGGGAGGGGCGGCAACGGATCATCGAAGGCTGGGTCTCCCGCCGCCGTCCCGGCAGCCCGGCGGCACGAGCGGCCGCCGCTGCCGGCGTCCAGGCCCCCGGCAGCGTCGGGGATCCCGAGCATCCCGATGAAATGCCGCAACCGTCCGCGGCCGAGGCCGCCGTGCCGATCCCAGCTCATCAGGGTGACGTGGCGCACCGGAGTGAGTTGCCGCATACCGGCGAGGGCGAGGCCGGCATCGCTGGCATTCCCGGCGCGGGGAGCAGAACGTAAAGAGACGTCCGTCCAAACCTTCTGGCCAGCGAGGGGATGCACACCGCCCGACCTGCCCCGCCCGGGTCGGCCGCCCGGGGTCCGCAGGCGGCGATCCGGGCACGTGGGTACCATCCCGCCTGCGCAAACAGGGGCGGGGCCGGGTATGCCCGAGTGTTGAACCGTGCAGCCTCACGGCCGTTCCCCCGGACGGGTCACCCGCCCGGGGGCTGCCCCCGCCAGCCCGATCACGCCAGCCCGATCATCCCGTCACGCCCGAGGAGTACGCGGTGGCCTACCAGACCGAGAACCGGCGCAATCTGATGCTCTTCGCGGGACGTTCGCACCCGGGCCTCACGGCGGAGGTCGCGGCCGNGCTCGACGTCGAGCCCGTCCCCACCCATGCCTACGAATTCGCCAGCGGCGAGATCTTCGTCCGCTTCTCCGAATCGGTTCGGGGCTGCGACGCCTTCGTGCTCCAGTGCCATTCGGCTCCGGTGAACACCTGGCTGATGGAACAGCTGATCATGGTGGACGCGCTGAAGCGGGCCAGCGCCAAACGGATCACCGTCGTCGCGCCCTTCTNCCCCTATGCGCGCCAGGACAAGAAGCACCGTGGCCGGGAGCCGATCTCGGCCCGCCTCGTCGCCGATTTGTTCAAGACCGCCGGCGCGCACCGGCTCATGTCGGTCGACCTGCACACCGCCCAGATTCAGGGCTTCTTCGACGGGCCGGTGGACCATCTCTTCGCGTTGCCGCTGCTCACCGACTACATCGAGTCCAAGCTGGACACGTCCGAGGTGACCGTCGTCGCCCCCGACTCGGGCCGGGTCCGCGTGGCCGAGCGGTGGACCGACCGGCTCGGCTGCCCGCTGGCCATCATCCACAAGCGGCGTGACCCGGACGTTCCCAACCAGGTGANGATGTTCGACGTGGTCGGCGAGGTGCACGGACGGACCTGCGTCATCGTCGACGACATGATCGACACTGCCGGCACGATCACGAAGGCCGCGGAGTCACTCAAGGAGCACGGCGCGGCGGGCGTCATCGCGGCGGCAACCCACGGCGTGCTCTCCGGCCCCGCCGCCGACCGGCTGAAGAACTCGGAGATCAGCGAGGTCGTCCTCACGAACACGCTGCCCCTGCCCAGCGAGGCTCGCATCGACAAGATCACCGAACTGTCCATCGCCCCGCTGCTGGCCGCGGCCATCAAGGCCGTGTTCGAGGACGGGTCGGTGACCGGCCTGTTCGGCGGAGACGCCTGACCGAGGCTCGCATCCCCNCCCCGCCGCGAGACAGGCGCGGGCAGGCGAACGGCCGCGGCGAACGACCTGGGGCGTCCCGGCGGCCGCCCCGCGTCCGTAGACTGCCCTGCCATGGCAGCGCAACAGCCGAAGGTGTCTCTCACCGGGATCAAGCCGACGGGCGAGCCGCACCTCGGCAACTACATCGGAGCGATCCGGCCGTCGCTGGAGCTCACCTCGGCCTACGAGTCGATCTACTTCGTCGCCGACTATCACGCCCTGACATCCGTGCGTAGTCGCGAGGAGTTGGCGAGCTATACCCGCTCGGTGGCGGCCACGTGGCTCGTGCTCGGGCTCGACCCGACGAGCACGATCTTCTACCGCCAGTCCGACGTCCCCGAGATCTTCGAGCTGACCTGGGTGCTGTCCTGCGTCACCGGCAAGGGTCTGATGAACCGGGCCCACGCCTACAAGGCGGCCCGTGACCGCAACGCCGAGGCCGGCGTCCCCGATCTGGACGCCGGCATCAACATGGGCCTGTTCAACTATCCGATTCTGATGGCCGTCGACATTCTCATCATGAATGCCGACGTGGTCCCCGTTGGCCAGGACCAGTCGCAGCATGTGGAATACGCCGCCGACATCGCCGGCTCCTTCAACCATCTGTTCGGCGACGTGTTCAGCCTGAAGATCCCGGAGGTGGTCCTCCCGGCCGGGAGCTCGGCGAAGGTACTGCCCGGCATCGACGGCCGCAAGATGAGCAAGTCATACCGGAACACAATCCCCCTCTTCGCGCCGGAGAAGCAGCTACGGAAACTCGTCCGTGGGATCGTGAGCGACAGCACACCGCTGGCGGACCCGAAGGACCCGGACAGTTCCGCGGCCTTCGTTCTGCTCGAGAACTTCGCGACTCCAGAAACGATCAAGGAGATGCGCGGCCGTCTGGAGCAGGGCGGCACCGGGTGGGGCGAGGTGAAGAACGCCCTGTTCGAGACGCTCAACGACTGGCTGTCACCGCTGCGGGAGCGCTACACCGAGCTCATCGCCCCGGACAGCGAGCTGGACGGCATCCTCGCGGCGGGTGCCGAGCGGGCCCGCGACCGGGCCCGGCCGGTGCTCGCCGGCGTCCGGCGCGCGATCGGGATCTCGCACCTCTGACCTCCCCCGCCGTTGCGCCCTTCCCCGCCGTTGCGCCGGGTGGCTCAGTTGCGCCGGGTGGCCCAGTTGCGCCGGGTGGCTCAGTCGGAGCGGGCGGCGCGGGCAGCGGCCAGCCGGCAGAAGGCCGCGATGTCGAGGGTCTCGCCCCGGGCACCGGGATCGACCTCGGCGGCACGCGCCAAGTCCCCGGCGGCGGCGGGCGATCCGGCCCAGGGCGCCAGGGCCGTACGCAGGGTCTTGCGGCGCTGCGCGAACGCGGCATCGATCGCGGCGAACACGTCCGCCCGCAGCCGCGCCGGACCGGGCAGGGGCCTGCGGGCGAAGGCCACCAGCCCTGAATCAACGTTCGGCTGCGGCCAGAAGACCGGTCTGGGCACCGCGCCGGCCGGCCGGGCGTGCGCGTACCAGGCCAGCTTGACGCTGGGCGCCCCATACACCCGGCTGCCCGGCGGCGCGGTGAGCCGGTCGGCAACCTCCGCCTGGACCATCACCAGCCCACGGCGCAGCGAGGGCAGCCGTTCCAGCAGCCCGAGCAGCAGCGGCACCGCGATGTTGTAGGGCAGGTTCGCGGCGAGCACCCCGGGCGCGGCCACGTCGGCGGGCAGGTCGGCCAGGGTGACCCGCAGACCGTCGGCGGCCACCACGCGCAACCGCTCGGCGACGTCGGCCGGCAGCCGGGCGGCCACGGTCACCGGCAGGGCCGCGGCGAGNGGGCGATCCACCTCGACGGCGACGACGGCCTTCGCCGCCTCGACGAGCCCCAGGGTCATCGACCCGAGTCCTGGCCCGATCTCCAGCACCGTGTCGTCCGGGCCGACGCCGGCGAGCCGCACCAACCGGCGGACGGTGTTCGCGTCAACGAGGAAGTTCTGTCCGCGCCGTTTCGTCGGCCGCAGGCCCAGCTCGTGCGCGAGGGCCCGAAGTTCAGCCGGCGAGAACAGCGCGTCGGTGTCTACCAGGGCCCGAACACCCGCTCCGCGTTCGCGGCGATGTGCGTGCCGAGCTCGGCGACGCCGACGCCGCGGGTCTCGGCCAGCACCCGCAGCGTCAGCGGAATGAGGTACGGGCCGCCGGGCCGGCCCCGCCAGGGGGTCGGGGTGAGGAACGGCGCGTCGGTCTCCACCAGGATGAGATCCGCCGGAGCGACGGCCGCCGCCTCCCGCAGATTGGCGGCATTGGAGAAGGTGACGTTGCCGGCGAACGACATCACGTACCCGGCGTCCGCGCAGATCTTCGCCATCGCCGTGTCCCCGGAGAAGGCGTGGAAGACGACCTTCTCCGGGGCGCCCTCCTCGGCGAGGATACGCAGCGTGTCGTCGTGGGCGTCCCGGTCGTGGATCATCAGCGCCCGGCCGGTCTCCTTGGCGATCGCGATGTGGCGCCGGAAGCTCTCCTGCTGCACGGCATGCGCCTCGGGTGGGGTGCGAAAGTAGTCCAGGCCCGTCTCGCCGACCGCGCGCACGCGATCGGCGCGGGCCAACTCGGCGATGGCGGCGAACGTCTCCTCGGTGACCCCCCGGGCCGCCTCGTTGGGATGAATCGCGACGGCGGCGTAGATCTCCGGATGCGCCGCGGCAACCTCGGCCTGCCATCTGCTGGTGGGCAGGTCGATGCCGACGGTGACGGCCCGCGTGACACCGACCGCCCGGGCCGCCGCGATCGCCGCCGGAACTTCGGTGCCCATCAGGTCGAGATGACAGTGGCTGTCGACCACGGCCACGGGAAGAGGGTCCGGCGGTGGCGGCGGATCACCCGACCGGCCAGAGTTTCGCGCCACCTCACCCGCCCTCTCGTGCCCGCCCTTCGTTTCCTGAGGTCTGAAGTCTACGACCGCCGCCGGGTGTGCCAGACAACCCGGCATGGGACGCTAATCGGGTGAGCAAGCGCAAGGACCCCACGCGATGACGACACCGTTGACCGTTGCCCTGGTCACCCCGCTGACCGGTCCCGATGCCGCCCAAGGCCTCGCCGGGCTACGAGGGGTCACCCTGTGGGCGCGTGACGAACGCCTCCCACTGCCCTGGGACGAGGTGAGTCTCACCGCCTACGACGCGTATCCCGATTCGGCCGCCGCCATGCGCGCCGCGGTGGCCGCGGGGCCGGACGCCCTGCTCGGACCCTACGGCCACCGGGCGGCACTCGCGGCCTGCGCCTCGACGGACCGGGTGGTCTTCAACACCGGCGCCCCGTCCACGCGCTTCGTCCGGCAGGCGTTCCCGAACGTCGTGAACATCGCCGCGGCCACCTCGACCTGGCCGCGCGGGGTCCTCGCCGCCGTACGGGCGGCCGATCGACGGGCCCGCAAGGTCGTCCTGCTCGCCTCCGGGGACACCGCCGTCGAGATCACATCGGTGACGAAGGCCGCCGCGGTGGCGCAGTCGTTCGAGGTGGCCTCGCACGTCTTCCCCCCGGGCAAGGCCGCCCTCGCCGCGACCCGGCTGCCCCCGGGCGACATCCTCATCGTCCACGCCGGCCCGGACGACGAGCTGGCGGCGGCGAACATCCTGCTGCGCCGGCCGTGGCGGGCGGCCGCTTTCTCCACGGCCGTCAGCGCGCAGGCCACCGCGAGCCTGGGCGACCTGCGCGAGCAGCTGCTGGCGCCGGGCAGCTGGATGCCCGAGAGCACCCAGCCGACCGCGACCGGCCCGACCGCGCGGGAGTTCACCGCCGACTTCACCGCCCTGCACGGCGTCGCGCCGACCGAAACGGCGGCCTGGGCCTACGTCACCGGGTTGATCCTGGGACGGGCCATTCGCTACTGCGGAGGCGTGCAGGATGCCTCCGTGCTCGCCGCCGCCCGGGGCATCGACACGACCACGTTGCTCGGTCGCTTCCGGCTGGACGAGGCGACGGGGCTCCAGGTCGGCCACCAGATCCCGATCGTGCAGTGGCAGGCCGGTGCCTCCCGGACGGTCTGGCCCCGTGAGTCGGCGCGGGCACCGTTCGCCCATCCCCGGCTGTTCACCAGCCGACCGGGGATGGCGTCTCGGACTTCGCCGGGGACGCCCACGCCCACGCAGCCTCGGACGCCTCCGGCCTCACGCACACTCCCCACCACGTGAGTGGCTCTCCGCCGCCAGCGGACCGTCCGGGGCGGGTGAACCGTCCGGAGCGGGTGAACCGTCCGGAGCGGTGGACCACCCGGAGCGGGTGAACGGTGGTTGGTTCGGGTGCCGCCGTGGTACTGAGAAGCTCTACGGCGGCACCTGCGCGGGCCGCGGAGGGGGAAACATGACGGCGGGTCCACTCGGTCGTGTTCCCACGAGGCCGTGGCGCCGCCGGGCCGCGGTGGGCATCCTCGGCGGCCTGACGGTGGCCTTCGCGGTGGCGACGGCCCGGCTGTTCGTCTTTCCGCACCAGGATGCTCCCGCCCCGGTGGACGCGATCGTCATGTTCGCCGGGAGCCCGGGACGGCTCGAACGCGCCGTCGCACTCGCGCGGGCCGGCTACGCACCCGTGCTCGCGGTCTCGGCGCCGACGGAGAAGGACCCGTGCCCCGGGCCCATTCCCGGGGTGGAGGTGATCTGTTTCTCGCCCGATCCGCGGACGACCCAGGGCGAGTCGCGGTGGACCTCCGCGGCGGCGGCACGCCGCGGGTGGCATTCACTCATAGTCGTCGCCTCGACCTCGCAGAGCACGCGCGCCCGGCTGCGCCTCGCCCGTTGCTATGACGGCGAGACGCGGATGCAGGGGGTCCCGCCCCCCCGCCGGGCCTGGCCGTACGTGATCGCCTACGAGTGGGCGGCGCTGGGCAAGGCCCTCGTTCTCCAACGCCACTGCTGACCGCCGACCGTGCTCAGCGCCCGCCAGCCCGGTCCCCGGCCCGGACGGCGAGCTCCGCGGCATAGACCTCGTTGCGGGAGACGCCGTACTCGGCGGCCACGGCCTTGCGCGCGTCCTTCGGGGACATCCCCACCGAGGTTCGTCGGGCTACCTCGGCGACGAGGATCCTGCCGTCGATGATCGGTTCGGCCCCGCTCAGCCCGGCCCCGCCTGGTTCGGCCCCGCTCGGCTCGGCCCGGCCCCGGGCACCGCCGGCGACCACCAGCGTGAACTCCCCCCGGATGACCCGGCCGTCGGTGGCCCAGCCGAGCAGATCGGCGAGGTCGCCGCGGACGATCTCCTCGAAGGTCTTCGTCAGCTCGCGGCAGAGCACCGCCGGCCGGTCGGCGCCGAAGGCCGCGACGAGGTCGCGCAGGCCGGCCACGAGCCGGTGCGGGGACTCCAGGAACACCATCGTCCGCGGCTCGCCGGCCAGGTCGCGAAGGCGTCCACGCCGATCGCCGCCCTTGCGCGGCAGGAAGCCCTCGAAGGTCCAGCGGTCCGTCGGCAGCCCGCTGACGGCCAGGGCCGCGGTGACGGCGGACGGACCGGGAACGACGGTCACGGCCATCCCCGCGGCGGCGGCCGCGGCCACGACCCGGAACCCGGGGTCGGAGACGGCGGGCATCCCGGCGTCGGT
Source organism: Frankia sp. CeD (assembly GCF_000732115.1). NCBI lineage: Bacteria > Bacillati > Actinomycetota > Actinomycetes > Frankiales > Frankiaceae > Frankia > Frankia sp. CeD. The sequence continues at coordinate 38,652 of NZ_JPGU01000007.1, read as the reverse complement.
GACGAGCGCGACGGTGGCGCCCTGGCGCAGGTAGTCGGTGAGCTGGGCGGCCCGGGCGCCTTCCACCGCGTCGTAGCACGACACGATCCGCCCGGACACCGTCACGCCGAGCGCGTGCGCCAGCCGTAGGACCCGGCGGGTGTCCTCGGCGGCGATCACATCCGCGGTGGCGAGGATCTCGCCGAGCCGAGGGCTGGCGTCCCGGACGTCGCCGATGGGGGCACCGCACAGCACCAGGGTCCCGGACACCCGACCAGTCTGTCAGGAGCCAGGACCTACCCTGATCGGTGTGACGGCGACGACGGCTCACCTGCCCTGGACGGCGACCGGTCGCGGGGACGCGGCGCGGGTGACCGGCCCGGGTTCCGCCGGCCCGGCCGGCGGTCGGGCGCTCTCGGTGCGTGAGCGGCTGTGTCCACCGATGCCGCGGTCGCCGCTCATGGGGTGGCTGGCGACCCTGTCCGTCGCGATCGTCGCCGGGCTGCTGCGTTTTTGGCACCTCACAGAGCCCCGCGGGATCTACTTCGACGAGGTCTACTACACCAAGGACGCCTGGGGCCTGCTGACGGCCGGGTATGAGATCAACTCGACGACCTGTTCCGGTCCGGCCTACGTCGTCCATCCGCCGTTCGGCAAATGGCTGATGGCCGCCTCCGAGGGCCTGTTCGGCTATACCGACTGTGCCGGGGTCCCGCACGGCAGTCCGGAGCTCGGCTGGCGGTTCTCGTCCGCGCTGTTCGGGACGCTCGCCGTCCTGGTCCTCGCCCGCGCCGCCCGACGGATGTTCCGCTCCACGCTCCTGGGCTGCTTCGCCGGTCTGCTCCTCGCCCTCGACGGGCTGGAGTTCGTGCAGAGCCGCATCGGGATCCTCGACATCTTCCTGATGACCGGCGTCGTCGTAGCGCTGGCCTGTCTGCTGCTCGACCGGGACGACGGCCGCCGCCGGCTCGCCGACCGGCTGGAACCGGTTGGTTCCAGCCCCGGCTCAGCACCCCTGGGGGACGAGGCCGCCGGCCCGGACGGCGGTACGGACGCCGGCCCGGACGGCGGCCCGACCACGACGGCTCCGCCCACCCGGGCCGACCGCCTCCTCGACATGTACGGGCCGCGGCTGGGGTTCCGCCCCTGGCGGCTGGCCTGCGGAGCGGCCCTGGGACTGTCCATGGGGGTGAAGTGGAGCGCCCTCTACACGATCATCGGCTTCGCGGCGCTCGCCCTCGCGTGGGACATCGGAGCACGGCGCACCGGCGGAGCCCGCCGACCCGTGCTGGGAGCACTGCGCCGGGACAGCCCGGCCTGGTTCGCCGCGTTCGTACTCGTCCCCATCGTGACCTTCCTCGCCACCTGGACCGGCTGGTTCGTCACCGACGGCGGCTACTACCGCCACTACTACGGCAACGGTTTCGGCGCCGCGTGGCACGGCTGGTGGAAGTACCAGATGGCGGTGCTGAAGTTCCACGAGGGACTCCACGAGGGGCACGCCTTCGCGTCGCATCCGATGAGCTGGCTGGTGATGGCGCGGCCGGTCGCGTACTACTACTCCTCGCCGGCGTACGGGACCTCGGGCTGCCACGATCCGGCCGGCTGCTCCCGGGAGGTCATCGCCCTGGGCAACCCGGCGATCTGGTGGGTCGGCACGGCGGCACTGGTCGCGATGCTCGCCTGGTGGGTCTCCCGGCGGGACTGGCGGGCGGCCCTGGTGCTGGTCGGGTTCGGCTCGGCCTTCGTGCCGTGGCTGCTGTTCCCGAACCGCACGATGTTCTTCTTCTACGCGCTGCCGTCGCTGCCGTTCCTGGTCCTCGCCATCACGGCGCTGGCCGGGCTCGTCCTCGGCCCGCGCGAGGCGTCGGAGACCCGCCGCCTGGTCGGGGCGCTGTCGGTCGGGGTCTACACGATCATCGTCGTGCTGCTCTTCGCGTACTTCTACCCGATCCTGGCCGCCGAGGTGATCCCCTACTCCTCGTGGCGCGCCCGGATGTGGTTCCCGGGCTGGATCTGACAGGACACCACACCAGGCCCACAGCGCCGACCCGTGGACCCCCGACGAGGCCCCACGGCGTCGCCTCAACGTGATCCGACTCACGGCTCCGCACCCCATTCGTGGCATCACCACCGTAGGCGATGCAACCATTACGAATCGGCAAGCTGGAACGGCGACAGCCGCGGCGACAGGGGTTATCGAAGTTGGACGGTCACGAAGAGTCGGACCAGGATGCCACTAGCAGCACCGCCCTGGCCCTTGAACGGGGGGGTCGCGTACAGCTCGAGAAGTCGATCCGAGAGGGTGGGGTGGTCACCATGCCCCGAGGCCGTGCGGCAGTGAGCGCCCAAACGGGCCTCCCTCCGACCTCCAACCACCGGAGACGGGTGTCGGGCGGGCCGAGACTGGGAGGAACCACCATGGCGGATGTGTCGGTACGCTTCGCGATGACCGATGACAGCGAGATCGTGCTGAACCTGTCGCTGACCCAGGCGATCCGGCTCACGGAGGCGATCGCGTCGAAGGTCAGCCAGGCGATGACCGAGCAGCCGCGAGCCGGCATGAACGGCAACGCCTACGGCCCCGGGGTGCGCCCCGGTCCCTACTCGACGTCCTGAGCCATCCGGCACCGAGCCGGGCTTGTCCCCCCGGTGTCGGGCTATCCCCCGGTCAGCTGGGCGATCAGAGCCCGCAGCAGGTCGAGATCCCGGCGGCGCAGCTCGGCGACGGACGACGGATCCGGCCGCGTGGAGGCCAGCGCCGCACGCACCGAGCGCAGCTTGCCGCGCAGGATCTCCACGTCGGCGGGTGTCAGTAGACCGTCGCGCAGGACCAGCACGACGTGGCCACCGTGCTGCACCACGTCCACCGGCTCGACCATCGGCAGCGTGACGACCCGGATACCGACGGGTGCCTCCTGGTCGTAGACGAGGCACAGCTGGTCCTCCGCCATCACCTCCGCGGTGCCGTCGTCCCACAGCACAGTCGCTCGGGCCGTGACGGGGGTCACGCCGCGGGCCGACTCGACCCGCACGGGGTCGGCGTTCCCGGCCGGTTCGCGACGGCCGGCCGGGTGGACGGCGAGTACCGTGCCGCGCCGCGACCAGACCCCGCCACCGAGGTCGTCAACGGGGAAGACCCGGTCACCCCGGGCGAACATCACCAACGCGGCACGACCGTCCTCGGCGATCGGCGGGTGGGCGGCCATGGCGTGATCGTAGGTGGCCACTGTGAGGGCCCGAGCGCCGAGACCCCACCAGGGCGCATCCGCAACNCCCGCACNCCCGCGCCGGGAACCACCGTTTCGCACCGGTGAACCGGTGCCAACGATCCTGGTAGCCACCGATGTGGCCGCGAACCACCGCCGGCATCGCACGTTCACCGGCTCGCCGCGGCCACTGTGGCTTATGCCCGGTGATGGTCCCGTGGACTCCGCCACGGGTTACCTTCGCCTGGTTGCCACCGAATCGCGTGGCGACCGGCGGCGGTCGGAGGACGCGGGCGGCTCCTAGCGGGCCGCGGCGACACGGTCCATCCTCCCCCCTGTCCGCAACCCCCACGGCCGACCTCGGCCGGTCACGCTTCGCGGAGCCCACGAATGCCCGACACCGACTATCCGCCCATCGAAGAGCACGCGGTCATCGGCGACCTGCGTACCGTGGCCCTGGTCGCCACGGACGGCACGATCGACTGGTACTGCCCGCAGCGCTTCGACGCGCCGTCGGTTTTCGCGAGTCTGCTGGACGCCGACCGTGGCGGATCGTTCCGTATCCACTGTCCGGACTCCCGGGCCAGGCAGCTCTACCTCCCCGACTCGAACATCCTGATGACCCGTTTCCTCGCCCCCCGCGCGGTCGGTGAGGTCATCGACTTCATGGTCCCGGTGGACAGCGACGTCACCGAGACACCGCACGTCGTGGTCCGCCAGGCCCGAGCGGTGCGTGGAACCGCCACGTTCCGGCTGCGCTGCGACCCCCGGTTCGACTACGGCCGGGCCCCGCACACCGTCACCCTGGTGCCTGGTTCGGGCGCGGTGTTCGAGTCGACCGCCGGCACCCTTGTGCTGCGCACGGCCCTGCCGCTGCGCGTCGAGGCCACGGCCGTGGTCGCCGAGTTCGAGCTGGCGATGGGCGAGTGTGCCGACATCGTGCTCGAATGGAACTCGACCATCCGCCCATTGATCATCGGCGAGGCGGAGACGTTGTTCACCCGGACGCTGAACTACTGGCAGGCCTGGATCCGGCGCGGGCGCTATCACGGCCGGTGGCGGGAGATGGTGCTACGCAGCGCTCTCGTCCTCAAACTGCTCGTCTACCGGCCCACCGGGGCGCTGGTGGCCGCGCCGACCACCTCGCTACCCGAGGAGCTCGGCGGCGTGCGCAACTGGGACTACCGCTACACCTGGATCCGCGACGCGGCCTTCACGGTGTACGCGCTGATGGCGCTCGGATTCACCGACGAGACCGCGGCGTTCATGGACTGGCTCGAACAGCGATGTCACGAGGCACCCAAGCACTGCGGGCTCTACGTGCTCTACAGCGTGGACGGCAACGCCGACCTGGACGAGCTGGTCCTCGACCAGCTGTCCGGCTATCGCGGCTCGAAGCCGGTGCGCATCGGCAACGCCGCCGCCACGCAGCTCCAGCTCGACATCTACGGCGAGCTGATGGACTCGGTGTACCTGTACAACAAGCAGGTCCCGATCTCCTTCCAGCTCTGGGAGGCGCTGGGCCGCCAGCTCGACTGGCTGGCCAGGCACTGGGACGAACCGGACGAGGGCATCTGGGAGACCCGGGGTGGGCGCCAGCGCTTCACCTACTCGGCCGTGATGACCTGGGTCGCCTTCGAACGGGCCTGCCGGATCTCGCGCCAGCGCGGCCTGCCCGGGCCGACGAACGAATGGAAGGACTACGCCGGGCGGGCCTACCGGTTCGTCCAGAACGAGGCGTGGAACCCCGCCCGCGGCGCCTACATGGAGTTCCCCGGCTCACCACGGATGGACGCATCCCTGCTGTGCATGCCGCTGGTGAAGTTCTCCGGCCCCACCGACCCCCGGTTCCTGTCGACCCTGGAACGGTTCAGCGGGGACCTGGTCAGCGACAGTCTGGTGCGCCGGTACGCCGCGGACGGCAGCGACGGCCTCACGGGTGACGAGGGCACCTTCAACCTGTGCTCGTTCTGGTACGTGGAGGCACTGACCCGGGCCGGTCGGGTCGCCGAGGCCCGGATGGTCTTCGAGAAGATGCTCACCTACGCCAACCATGTGGGGCTCTACGCCGAGGAGATCGGTTCCTCCGGGGAAGCGCTCGGCAACTTCCCGCAGGCGTTCACCCACCTCGCCCTGATCAGTGCCGCGATCCATCTCGACCGCGCGCTGGGGTGACCGACCCGAGGACAGGTGCGCGGTGACCACAGGTACGCGGTGACCACAGGTGCGCGGTGACCACAGGCGGTTTCCGGTGCCGGCGCGGCACGGCAGGATAGGCGGCGAGGACACGCACCGGAGCCGATAGCCTGAAGATCGGCACCGATGTTCGGAATGCGGGATCCTTCAAGGTCGGGATCCTCCGGGGTGCGGGATACGAGGGGCGAGGTCATGGCGGGACTGGACCGTTTNCGGGNGGNCGTGGNATCCGGGCGCGGNGATCGGACGGGNGNGGTCGTCCGGCTGCCCGGCGCACTCATCGTCGCCTGTGCCGGCCGGGCGGAGACGGCCGAGACGACCACCAGGCTGCTGGCGCTGTGCGCCGAGGTCGCTGCCGAGGTGGGCGCCACCGCGTCGACCATGGGTCGCCGGCTGGTGCGTCGGGTCGCGGGGCTGCTGGCCGATGCCGATCCGGATCGGGTGCCCGACTTCAGCCTGCTGACCACGGTCAATGACCGGGTCGCCGCGCTGGTCCACGGGGCGATGGACGTCGTCGCGACGGGCAGCTGCGGAGTGACGCTCTCCGGCGTCGACTCGGCCACGTGGGTCGACCGGCTACTGCCCACCGAGATCAGCCGGATCGACGTCGGCCCCACCGGCCTGGTCGGGCCGACGGGTTTCCCCGGCGGGCTCGGCGATCTCGGTTTCCCGCTTGACCTGCGCATCGGGGCCGTGCCCGGGATCGGGGTGAGTCTGCTGCTCAGCGACACGCCGTCGCTGCCCGCGCCGAAGGCCTCCGCCGAGCAGCTGCTCGCCGGATTCGATCCGGTCCGGGAGCCGATGACCGGCGCCGCGCCCATCCCCACGCCGGGAACCCGCGCCCCCGATCCGATGCCGACCACCCCGCCGGCGCTCGCCCCCCTGCTCAGCAAGGAGGAGGAGGCCCATCGACGCCGCGCCGCCGCCGAACCGACGCAGGCGGCCGACCTCGACGAGCTCGACGAGCTCGACGAAGATCCGCCCACCGAGCTGGCCCAGCGTGACTCGGTCCCGCGTGCCGGGAGCGATCTGGGTGGCAGGCACGGCCACGCCGGGCCCGTCGGCCACCGCGAGGGCCTCTCCGACGGTCTGGGCGACGACCTCACCGACGACGAGCACGACGCCCTGACCCAGCTCCCGGGCCAGAGCTTCACCGTCTCCGACCTCATCGAGGACGACGAGGCACCGACGATGCTGCCGAGCAGCGGCGAGCCTCAGGTCGAGGGTGTGCTGTGCGCCAACGGCCACTTCAACCACCCGCAGGCGCCGTACTGCTCCGAGTGCGGCCTGTCGCTCGCCCAGCAGAACACCCGCACGGTCTGGGGTCCCCGGCCGCCCGTCGGCGTCCTCGTCTTCGACGACGGCCAGACCATGAACGTCGACATGGACCTGGTGATCGGCCGCCAGCCGGACCGCGACGATGCGGTCCGGGCCGGGAAGGCACGGGCGCTGCCGGTCGAGGACGGTGAGAGCGCCGTCTCCCGGGTGCATGCCGTCATCACCCTCAACGGTTGGGACGCGGTCATCACCGACCAGGGTTCGGCGAACGGCACCTACATCGCCCCGCCGGAGGCGACCGTGTGGACGCCGCTGAGCCCGCACCAGCCGGCTCCCCTGATCCCCGGCACCCGCGTGCAGGTGGGCAAGCGGACGTTCGTCTTCAACTCCCACCTGCACGTTTGACCACCTGCCCGGGCAACCCACCCGCCCAGCCGAGGGGATCATGACGACGACGGACGACAACCGGCCAGCCGGCAACGACCCGCCGGCCAGCGATGGCGATGCGGCGCGCGGGAGTGACGCGCGGCCGCGGCGCCGCTGGGCCCGAAGCCGGCTGTGGTGGACGCCGATGGTGCTCGCCGTGCTGGCCGGCCTGCTGGCGGCCGGCGCGGCGCTGGGCAACCTCGCCAGCCGGTCACCGGACGAGGGGTCGGTCGATGTCGGCTTCGCCCGGGACATGTCCGAGCATCACGCCCAGGCCGTGCAGATGGCCATGATCGAGTTCAGTCACGGCGGTGACCAGGACACCCGCAGCGTGGCCCAGGACATCGCGCTGACCCAGCAACGCGAGATCGGCATCATGTCCTCATGGCTGTCCGGATGGGGGCGGCCCCAGTCCACCTCCGGGACACCGATGCGGTGGATGCGGGACTCCCGCACCGTCAACGGCGCCTCGGGCGGGCATGACGGTCATGCCGGGCCTGGCGCCGCCATGCCCGGCATGGACCTGCCGGGCCTGGCCGGGGGTGCGGCGCAGGACGCGTCCAGCGACCCGCGGGACACCGCGCGCATGCCGGGCATGGCGACCCCCGCCGAACTGCAACGGCTGGCCTCGATCCGGGGCCATGACCTCGACGTCCTCTTCCTTACCCTGATGGTGCACCACCATCAGGGGGGGCTGGCCATGGCCCAGTACGCGGCGATGCACGCCGGTGAGGACCGGGTACGGGCGATGGCCAGGGCGATGGTGCTCGCCCAGTCAATGGAGATCGACCAGATGCAGCGCGATCTGGTACNCCTCGGCGCGCCTCGGGCCTGACCGGCGAACCCACCTACTGTCACGACGAAACCGGCTTTGTATAGTCGGGTGGGACTAACCGGACTCGGGGAAGGCAGCCCCCTCGTCGCAGGGCAGGGGAGGCCGCCGCCGTGCCTGATGTAACCGCCCGAGAGGCCGCCGACGCCGGGGGCTCCGTTCGCCGGACGGCCCCCAGCGGCCCCTGGTACTCCCGCCGCCGCACCGGCCGCTGGCCGGGAGTTCGTCACATCCGGGTGGAACTGCTCGCCGGCCTGGTGACCGCGCTCGCGCTGATCCCGGAGACGATCTCCTTCTCCGTGGTGGCGGGGGTCGATCCGAAGGTCGGTCTGTTCGCGTCGTTCACCATCTCGGTGGTCATCGCGTTCACCGGCGGACGCCCGGCGATGATCTCGGCGGCGGCAGGCTCCATGGCCCTCGTCGCCGCCCCCCTGGTCCGCGATCACGGCCTGAACTACCTGCTGGCGACGACCATCGGGGTGGGCCTGCTGATGTTTGTGCTCGGCCGGCTCGGGGTGGCACGGTTGATGCGGTTCGTCCCGCAGAGCGCGATGATCGGCTTCGTCAACGCGCTGGCCATCCTCATCTTCACCGCGCAGATGCCGCACGTGATCGGCAAGTCGTGGCAGGTCTACGCCCTCGTCGCCGCGGGCCTCGCTATCCTGCTGGCTCTCCCCCGCCTGACCAGAGCGGTCCCGCCGCCGCTCGTGGCGGTGGCGGNCCTCACCCTCNTCACCGCCGGNTTCGACATCTCCGTCCCTACCGTCGGCGACGAGGGCCGGCTGCCGAGCTCACTGCCCGTCCCCGGTGTGCCCGACGTGCCGCTGACCTGGGAGACACTGCGGATCATCGCCCCGTACGTGGTGGCGCTCACCGCCGTCGGCTTGGTGGAGACGCTGCTGACCGCGCAGATCGTGGACCGGTTGACCGACACCACGCATGACCCGAACCGCGAATCCTGGGGCCTGGGTGTCGCCAACATCGTCAACGGGTTCTTCGGCGGGATGGGCGGCTGCGCCATGATCGGCCAGACGATGGTGAACGTCAACTCGGGCGGGCGGGGCCGGCTGTCGACCTTCGCCGCCGGCGGTTTCCTGCTCATGCTGGTCGTCCCGCTGCGCGACCTCGTGCGGGTCATCCCGATGTCGGCGCTGGTCGCGGTGATGATCCTGGTGTCGGTCATGACCTTCGAGTGGCGCAGCATCCAGCCCTCGACGCTGCGCCGGATGCCCCGCGGCGAGACCGCGGTCATGGTGGCGACCGTCGCCGTCGTGGTGCCCACCCACAACCTCGCCTACGGCGTCGGGGTGGGCGTCATGCTGGCCGCGTTGCTGTTCACCCGCCGGGCCGCGAACCTGGCGCTGGTGACCAGCGTGCTCGACCCGGAGGGCCGGGAGAGGATCTACGTCGTCCAGGGCACGCTGTTCTTCGCATCGACCAGTGATCTGGTGAACGCCTTCGACTACGCGTGCGACCCCGAACGGGTGGTCATCGACCTCTCGGAGGCCCACCTTCTCGACTCGGCGGCGGTCACCGCCCTCGACGACGTGCGCGCGAAGTACCGCGAACGCGGCACGCAGGTGAACCTGGTCGGGGTGAACGCCCGCAGTGCCGCTCTGCTGCACAAGCTGTCCGCCGAGCCGGCGCAGGTGGAACCGGCACCGACCGAACCGGCACCGACCCGCGTCCGGTGAGGTCGAGCTGACCGCGAATACACTCTGCCATTAGATGCTTACTCAGATACTTGCCCTGAGGATGGTGGCGGGATGGCCGGAGAGAAGGGCGCCGGGCTCGCTCAGGGTCTGATCGACTTCGTCCGGCGCCAGCCCGCCGTGGTCGTCATCATCATCGTCCTAGGCGGGTTGTACCTTGCCAGGTCCGGTCCGGGCCCGGGTTCCCNGGCCGTCCTCGTCCCCGGGATCGAGTTCTCAGCCCCGTCCCTGATCACCCGCAACCGGACAACCTATGCCTTCGGTGTGGACCCGGACTCCCCCGGCACCGTTGACGTGCTCTCCAGCCGGGACCGCCGGAGCTGGACGATCGAGCCGGCCGCGCTGCGCGCCCTGCCGCCCTGGGCCGACCCCGCGGGCGGCCTCGGCCCGGCTGCCGTCGGCGCCTTCGGCCACGGGTTCGTCATGTACTACGCGACGGCCGTGCGTGGCCTCGGCGTCCGCTGTATCTCCGCGGCGACCGCCGACTCCGCCGACGGTCCGTTCGTCGACACCTCCCTCGCGCCCTTCATCTGCCAGACCGCGGACGGCGGCAGCTCGGATCCGAGTCCCTTCGTTGACGAAGCCGGACGCGCCTACCTGGCCTGGGCAAGCCCCGGTGCGGGCGGCGGCTCGGACCGGAACCACGGCGCGCCGCCCACCCTGTGGGCGGCGCGGCTGCGGTCCGACGGACTCGTGCTCACCGGCGAACCCGCCGTCATGCTCCGCCCGAGCCTGTCCTGGCAGCAGGGGCGGATCTCGGCACCATCGATGATCTCAGCCCGCGGGCGTCACCATCTGCTCTATTCGGCCGCGTCGTCGCTCGGTGGACGGCAGGTGGTGGCGACCGCGTCGTGCAAAGGGCCGCTCGGGCCCTGCCTGCCGGCGGGCGAACCGATGCTGACCGGGGGAAAGGTCGGCTTCGGACCGAGCGGGGCCCATGCCTTCACCGACGCGCGGGACCGCTGGTGGGTGGGGCTGCACAGCTGGGACTCCCGACCCGACGGCGTCTACCTGCCGATCGGTCGGTTCGTCGTCGCTCCGCTCGACGTCACCCGGGACGCGGTGACGCTGCACGTCGATTCCCTCGTCCGGGGACGGGTGCTTGATCCGGATGAGCGTGACCCGCCCCACGAGCGCCGCCGGCAGCACGAGGATCGGGTAGACGGCGAGGACCGGATGGGATAACCAGGTGGTGGGCCGGCTCCCCGTCGTCTTCGCGGACTACGACATTCCGAATCCGGGCATTCCCGGCATCTCCACCGAGGACCACGAGGCCATGGAGATGCCGACAGAGCGACTCGCGAACAAAGCGCCTTACAGACCAAGCGACTTACGGAGAAGTTCCATATGCCAGTCGAACTGAATCATACTATTGTGCATGCCCGGAATAACCGGGAATCGGCCGAGTTTCTGGCGGATATCCTGGATCTCGAGGTCGGCGCCGCGTGGGGGCCGTTCATCCCAGTCGTCACCGCAAACGGTGTCACCTTGGACTTCGCCACCGCCCCGGTTGGGTCGATCACTGCGCAGCACTACGCGTTCCTGATCTCCGAGGAGGAGTTCGACGCGGCGTTCGAGCGGATCCAACGGGCCGGGATCACCTACTATGCGGATCCGCAGCGCAAGCACCCGGGCGAGATCAATCATAATGACGGCGGACGCGGGTTGTACTTCCTGGACCCGGCCGGTCACGGCATGGAGATCATCACCCGTCCCTACGGGGGATTCGAAGCAGATTCCAGAGCAGTCTGAGATCGGGAACAGTCCGAAATCGGCGAGCAGACCGATAAGGAGCACCTTTTATCGGTCATATGGGCTCGATGGAACGTGGCGTGCGCCACTGCGGCCAGCGGTCAGCGGCGAACAGGTCGATATTTGCCGCGAGGCTCCGCGCCGGGCGGAGTCATGATCCACGTGTGGCGGTTCGCCAGAGAGTGCAGCGACCGGTCGCGGTCCCCCGACCTGGACGTCCAGCGCGGGCGTCCAGCGCGGGCGTCCGCGGCATCCGCACCTGGCGAGCGTCCACGGGAAGGGTGCGCTGTGGGTACACAATCCGCGGAGACAACGGACGCACGAGCCGGCGAGGCCCCCAAGCAACGGGCAAGCACGCAGGATCAGGTCGATGCGGTGCCGGCGCCCGGCCAGTGCACTCTGAGTGAACTACTGGCAGTTCTCGACCTCGGCGGGGNTGTTNCGCCGGTGCCGGCCCGATGCCTGCCCAGCACACACGGCGGCGTCCTCGGGGCGCAGCTGCTCGGCCAGCAGATCGTTCTCGCCGAGCGCATGACCCCCAACAAGATCACGCACAGCCTGCAAACGGTGTTCATGCGCCCCGGCGACTGCCGCCAACCGGTCTGGATCGACGTCGAGCGGCTGGCCCACGGGCGGTCGATCGACTCCCTGGCCCTGACCTTCCGGCAGGACTCGTTGCAGATCTGCCGGGCGGACGTGATGCTCCGTTCCCCGGAGCCGGACTTCCTGCGCCTGCGCTCCACCGAGTCCGACTTCCTCGGCCCGCAGCACGCCAGCCCCCTTGACCGTCCGATGATGCCCTGGGAAGTTCGGGTGCTTCCCCGAGCGGACACCCATCAGCTGGACCAATGGCAGCGCATCCCCGAGGCGCCGGAGGACCGGTCCCTGTGGAGGGCGTTCATCGCGCACAGCTGCGAGTTGCTGCCGCTGTCCGACCTGCTGGCCGTCACCGGCCTGACCCCCACCAAGCGCCTGGCAGTCGCTGTCCTATCGCAGAATATGACCTTCTACGACGACCTGGACGTCCGGGACTGGCATCTGTTCCGGGTGCGTACCCTGCACGCGGGCCACGGCCGGGCGATCGGTCGCGTCGAGGTCTTCGGCCCGGACGGGGAGCTACGCGCGGGCAGTGAGCTCGTCGGGCTGCTGCGCGGATCCGCGATCTGATGTCCGCACGGCTGATAGAAATGGATCAGATCTCCGCGAGTGCCTGGTCCTCGTCATCCGAGGCCCCGGACGCGGTCTTCTCCGTCGCGCCGAGGGGCGGCTCCGGCTCGGGCCGCCGGACACGGGGCAGCAGCAGCGCGGCCAGGATCCCGACCGCGAGGACGCAGCCGCCGATGAACAGCCCGAGGGAGTAGCCGGAGGCCAGCGCGTCAAGCCGCGCGGCCCCGTGCCTGAGGCGGCCGTCGGTATGCCTGGTCGCGATCGTCGACACCGCGGCGAGGCCGATCGCCGCGCCGATCTGGCGGCTGGTGTTGATCAGACCCGACGCGAGGCCCGCCAGGCGCATCGGCACGCCCGCCGTGGCCGCAGCGACCATCGCGACCATGATAGACCCCACCCCCAGCCCGACGATCAGGACCGGGCCGAACACGTGCACCCAGTACGAGCCGTCCCGGGTGATCGTCGACATCCAGAGCAGACCCGCCGTTCCGCTCACGAGACCGAACACGATGATCGGCCGCGGACCGAGCCGCCCGATCATCCGGGTGACAATCCGCGAGGCAACGATGATCATGAGCGGCATCGGGAGCATGGCCACCCCGGCGCGCAGCGGGCTGTAACCCTGAACCTGCTGGAGGAAGAGGGTAAGGAAAAAGAAGATCGTGAACATAGCGGCGCCGAGGAAGGCTGCGACCGAGTTCGCCGCGGCGAGCCCGGGGTAGCGGAAGACGCTCAGCGGCACCAGCGGGGCGGGGGTCGTGACCTCGACGGCCACGAACGCGGCAAGAAGCACTACCGCCCCGGCCAGCATCCCGAGTGTGACCGGGGACGTCCAGGAGGAACTCTCGGTGCGGACGATGACGTAGACCGACAGCACCAGACCCCCGGTGACGGTCACCGTGCCGGGAATGTCGAGATCACGCAGCCGGCTCAGTTGGCCCCGCGACTCGACGAGCACGAGCCGGGCGGCCACGAGGAGCGCCACGCCGATCGGCACGTTGACGAACAGCNCCCNCCGCCAGTTCGCGACCTCGGTCAGCGCACCGCCGACGATCGCGCCAAGCGCCCCGCCGCTGGCCGCGGTGGCGCCCCACGCGCCCAACGCCCGGGTCCGCTCCCGCCCCTCGGCGAAGGAGGTCATCAACAGGGTCAGCGTCGCCGGGGCGAGCACGGCCCCGCCCAGCCCCTGCACGGCCCGGGCGACGATGAGCTGCGCCTCGGTCCGCGCAAAACCACCGCCGAGGCTCGCCAGGGTGAACAGCGCCAGCCCGGCCACGAACACCCGGCGGCGACCGAACAGATCCGCCGCCCGGCCGCCGAAGAGCAGCAGACCCGCGAACGCGATCGTATAGGCGTTGACCACCCACTGCAGGCCGCTCGCCGTCATCCCGAGATCGGTCTGCATCGACGGCAGCGCGACGTTCACGATCGAAATGTCCAGAACGACCATGAACTGGGCCAGGCAGCAGACGGCCAGCACGGCCCAGCCCGGAATCCGCCGGCCCGGCGGTGCGCCACCTTCCGGCGAGGCGCCCGCCCCGGTACCGGCGGTCCTGCCGACCACGGCACCACCCTCACCCGAACCACCCTCGTCCGAATCTGCCCTCACCCGAATACCTCCAAGCTCCAGCCTTCGTACAGCTCCAGCCTTCGTACACCGTACGAACGCTGGGCCAACCCTACGCCGTACGATGTACCAACGCCAAAATGGCAGCCCGTGCCTCCTGCCAGGAGGCGTCCTGCCAGGAGGTGAGTGGCGATGGCGGCGCCGCCGAGTGCGGCCCCGGGGCGGCCCCCGGGGAAGCCGATGGCACGGGTGTCCACCCCACCGGGATGCCGGACGCCCCTGAGCGGTGAACGGCTGGCCCTGGCCGCGATGGAGATCGCCGACGCGGAGGGGCTCGCGGCGGTGTCGATGCGGCGGATCGCCGCACATCTGGGCGTCGGGACGATGACGCTTTACCACCACGTCCGGGACAAGGACGAACTGACCGGCCTGATGTGGGACGCGTTCCTGGCCGGGCATCTGCTGGACGAGATTCCCGAGGACTGGCGGGACGGCCTCACCCAGATCGCCCGGCGCGCGAGGCGGTCCTTCCAGGAACATCCCTGGGCCCTTCGGATCGGCATCCGCCGGGGTTTCGGTCCCAACAAGCTGCGGCACATCGAGCAGTGCCTGACCGTCGCCTCGAAGATCACCGATGATCCGCAGGACCAGCTGCGCATCATCCACTCGCTTAATGATCTGGTGGTCGGCTGCACGCTGCGCGAACTCGGCGACCGAGAGGATTTCGACCGCCGACGGCCTCCGGCGGCCGACGCCCAGAATCGCCCCGGTGTCCCGACGGCGCAACCGGTTTTCTCCGTCCAGGTCCTTGACGCCCAGGTCCTCAACCGCGCGCAGAGCGCCGAGGACGCACAGACCGCCGAGAAGGAGTACCCACGGCTGCGCGCCATCGCCGCCCTCGGCTGCGGATACACGGCGCCGCGCTTCGAGCAGGCGCTGAAATGGCTTCTCGACGGGATCGCCGTCGCGTACGCGCCGGAGCCGCCAACCGACCAATGATCGGTCGGCCGGGACGTAGCCGACCGGGGAACAGCCGGGCGATGTTCCGCCGACGATGATCACTGCGCTCGTGCCCCGTGCCCGCCGACGTCACGGCGGATGCCGAATTCGCTGCGGATGCGAAGAAGGGCGAAGAAGGAGGCGTAGCGGTCTTCACGGACACGACTGGAGTAGCTACCGTCGGAGAGAATAAACGCCGCTGACCGTCCACGAGCCGCATTCGGGGCATTATCACCATGACCGCTCGGCTACCTCGTCACGTCGCGCCGCTCGCCGTTGGCGAGCCCACCTCACTCGGGCCCTACCAGCTGCTCGGTCGGCTGGACGCCGGCATCACCGGCATCGTCTATCTGAGCCGTGCGGTCGGAGGCGCGCAGGTCGCGGTCCGCGCGCTGCACCCGGGCGACGCCCTGCGCGCGGACATGCGGGCCCGGTTCGCGGCGGCGATCGACCGCGCTCGCGTGCTGGCCGGGGCACACACCTGCGGCGTGCTCGACGCCGCGCCCGCCGCCGAGCGGCCCTACATGGTCACGGAGTTCGTCGGGGGCCCGACCCTGGCCCGCGAGCTCACCGAACGCGGACCGCTGTCCTCGGACGAGATCGACCGCCTTGCCCGGACCCTGTTGGAGACCATCGATGCGGCGCACCGCACGGTCGGCGCACTCGGCGACCTGACGGCAACGGATGTCGTGCTCTCCGTTACCGGGCCGCGGCTGGTAGACCTGGGTGTCGCGGCGGCCCTGCGGCCACTGCTGCTGTCCCCCGCGGCCGGCTCGGCCGGCGGGACGGCGCCCGGGACGCCGCACATCGTCGCCGGGCGCTCCGGCCACCTGTGGCCTCCCCCCAGCAGCCCCGGCTATGTGCCCGGCTATGGCTACGGNCCCGNGGNGGGTGGCNGGGAGGGCCCCGCCGCTGACATCGTCGCGTGGGCCGGGATCGTCGATCTGGCCGCGACGGGAAAGCCCAGCGGGTCTGTCGAACCCGCGGCCCGGGCCGGACGACGCCGCGCCGACCGGTCGGAGCACACGGCTCCCATCGGCGAGGGGGTGCGGCGAGCGCTCGCCCGTGTGCGACAGGCCGATGGGGCCTCTCTGCCCGATACCACCGAACTGCTGGCGCTGCTCGCCGGATCGAAGCCGCGGTCGACCCGAGCGGCGTGGGGCCGTGGCCGACAGGCCGCCACGGCTCACGGCGGGCGGGCGGGCGCCGCGACGACAGGCGCGGATCCGCGGCCTGAGCCTACCGATCCTCGACCACCGACCCGGACGGCTCCCCCCGGAAAGGCTCCCCTCAGGACGGCCACGGGCGGGCGGCACAGCACCGGTCGGCGGGCACCGAGCCCCACCGGGAGTGTCCCGGACCCGATGGCCGCCCGGGCGCTGCCGCCGCTCCCGACACTGCCGCCGCCCCCGACACTGCCGCCGCCCCCGACACTGCCGCCGACCCCGACCCCGACACTGCCACCGCCCCCGACACTGCCCCCGACCCCGACACTGCCACCGCCGGAGCGCCGGGAGGCCTCCCCGCGTCCGGATTCCGGGCGAGCGGACTCCGGGCGAGCGGCATCGGTGAGATCCACATCAGCGAGGCGGGCGGCCGAGCCACGGGNGGAACGCCTGCCGGCGGACCCGCTCGTTCGTGCTCGCCGGTCCCGGATGCGCCCGGTCGCCGCATTCGCGGTGGCCGCGGTGGCCGCTGTGGCCGCCGCAGCCACCGCTGCGGGGCTCAACTCCTCGCCCGACGACGTGACCACGGGTGCGCGTGCTCCGTTGCACGAGTCACAGCCGGACGACGGCGGCACCGTGGACACTCCGAGCAGCGGCCGGTCCGGATCCCGCGAGGGCCGCCCGCCCGTGCGGACACCAGCCGCCCCCCGGCCCGCCGCGTCAGGCAGCCCCGCCACGGAGGAGCTCGCCGTGGACGAACCCGGCTCAGGTGGGCCCAGCGCCCCCGGCGGCGGATCCGTCCTCGGCCCGACCGAAGAGGAACAGCAGAACGACCTGGCGGCGGAGGACTTCGCTCTGAACACCCTGCGCCTCGCGGCGGGTGGCAGGTCCGCGCCGCCCGGGCGCTCCTCCGGCGGCCCGGCGTCGGCGGCCTCCCCGCCTGCGCACCAGGCACCGCCCGTTCTCGCCGCCNCCCCGCCGGTGCCGACCAGGCCGTCCGCAGCGGCGGCAGGAGTGGCCGCCGGGCCGATCGAGGCCAGGACCCCGACCACCCGCACCCCGACCACCGGCACCCCGGCCACCGGTGGCCGGACCACCCGCGCGGCAACGACCGCCAGCGCAGCTTCCGTGACGTCCACGGCGACCAAGCCCCCGACCCGGCCGGCAACGACCCGGCCGGCAACGACCCGGCCACCGGCCACGACGGCTCCGGCCAGGAGGAGTCTCGCCCCGGTGCAGGTGGACGTCGTGACGTTGGCCCCGCGGTAGCCCAGGCCCCGCGGCGACCTCCGCCGGTTACCGCTGTCGTTCGCCCGAGCCGGCGACGGAGGTCGCCCCCGCCCGTACGGCACCGTCGGGCCAGATGATCTGGAGGGGTTTGCGTCGCCAGCGCGCGTAGGAGACGACGTCCGCCGTCCCCCCGAAGCCACGCGCCGGCAGACCGTCCCACACCGCGAGAACCCGGTCGGATGCGTCGACCAGAAGGCGGCTCGCCGACATCAGGCTGGGCAGATCGGGCTTCGCCCGGTCCTGGCTGCGTATCTCGGTGGCGCGGCCGAGCAGCCGGTCGTAGTTGCGCCGATGCGTAGCGGGTTGAAAGTCCCGGTAACCGGCCGCGGGTATCATGACGATGAGCCGGCCCCCAAGTTCGAGGACCACGTCGGCGAAGATGGTGTCTGCTCCCTCGGCCAGGCAGCTGATCCCGGTCAACCCGGCCGCGGCGAGAGGCGCCAGCACCCGGCGCATCTCGCCGGCCGTGTATTCGGCTTGCCCGCCGGAGAGCCCGCGGTGACCCGTCACCCCGATGACGACCATGCCGTTGTCACCCCGTCCGGCGGTGACGACGGAAACAGCGGTGACCATCGCGCGATGCAGCGCCCGATGCGGACCGCGACGGCCAGGGTCGGCGTCGAGAGAACACCGGGCGAATGTACCCAAGGGGATCCGGGGCCAGGGCGGTTCGTCACCGGATCGGGCCTGTCACGGGGCTGTGGCGGGGGNCGCCTGGCTCCTGCATCCGACCGCATTCCGACCCGCAGGCGTGCGGGCGTGCGGGCGTGGAACGCTAGAACCTGAAGTCGAGATGAGGTCAACCGTGCGAAGGTGAGGATGCGCGCCTACGGTCAGCGGCTGGCCGACCCGTACCAGGCCGGACGGGTGTTAGTGAGCCAGGCGGGGACCAGTCGGCGCAGGTCGGCGGGCCTTAGTTCCAGGTCGAGCAGGCTCCCAAGGGACACCGAGACGATGTCGAGATCATTCAGCCTGCTCCCGAAGTCGGCGCCCCACGACCGGTCAGCGGCGAAGACGACGTCGAGCACCCCCGTCCGCCCACCGCGTTCGATCGAGATGCTCTCGATGCCGCCCACGAACGTCAGGTAGTCCAGTTCGATACCGGCCTGCTCGTTCAGCAGCCGGCGCAGCGCCGCCTGCACGGTCTCCCCCGGCTCAACCCGGCCTCCCGGCAAGTGGAACGACTTCTGGCCACGCTCGTTGGCGAGCAGCNCCCGATCNCCCGCCACGAGCAGCGCGCGCGCGTTGATCCGCACGGGGCCGGCGACCGGGTCACCGTAGGACGTGGTGGCGGTCGGTTTGGAAGCGAGCGGTGTCACGGGTGCTCCAGGAGTGGCGAGTCGGGCAGGGGGCGAGTCGGGCCGAGAAGGGCAACCTCCGCATCGTGCCCCGCCGGACCGGATCGTGATGCGCCAACCGGTCATCCGGCCGACATCGGGTCGGTCGAGGACACGGTCCCGTCAATCCGACCACCTCGCCGCCCGACCCGCAGGAGCGGATATTTCTCTGTGATTTCTCCGTAATTTCGGATCATGCGTCGCAGCTCCCCCGAAGATGCGGGTACGATCACCCCATGCCGAGATTCCGGATCAGCGAGGCCGCCGCGCTGCTCGGTGTCAGCGACGACACCATCCGCCGGTGGGCGGACAGCGGCCGACTGCCAACCGTCCTGGACGACGCCGGCCGCCGGGCGATCGAAGGCGGCACCCTGGCCGGATTCGCCAAGGATCTGGCGACCGAGCAGACCGCCGCCCAGACGCCGGTCGTCGCCGAATCCGCGCGTAACCGCTTCCCCGGGATTATCACCCGCGTGGTGCGCGACACGGTGATGGCCCAGGTCGAGATCCAGGCCGGCCCGCATCGCCTGGTCTCGCTCATGAGCCGGGAGGCCGCCGACGAACTCGGGCTGGAAGCCGGCGTCCTCGCGGTCGGCGCGGTGAAGTCGACCAACGTCGTCATCGAGCTTCCCGAGCGTCGTTGACCCCGATCAGCGAGAAGGGCCTGCCCGCCGTGTCGACCCGCGGCGGTTCGCTCCTTCGAGGGGGTCAGCCGGAGCAACGGGCCGTCGGCCCGCACGGCCGGTTCGGCCCGCGCGGCCGGTTCGGCCCGCGCGATCGGGCACCCCGGCCGGGTGACCCGCGGACCGGCGGACATCCACGCCGCACGGTTCGCCGGGAAACGCGCCGCCGGATGTCCTGGGCGCTGCTGGTGCCGGCCGGGATCGCTGGCCTGTTCCTGCTCCTGCCGCTCGTCGGCCTGCTCGTCCGCGCTCCCTGGTCCGCCCTGCCCGATCTGCTCACCGAGATCGCGGTCCGGCAGGCCCTCCTCCTGTCGGTGGAGACGGCCACCGCCACGACCGTGCTGTCGCTGCTGTTCGGTGTCCCCCTGGCCTGGCTGCTGGCCCGCACGCGTTTTCCCGGCCGGTCTCTGCTGCGCGCCCTGGTCACCCTCCCGCTCGTGCTGCCGCCAGTGGTCGGCGGCGTGGCCCTACTTCTGGTACTGGGTCGGCGCGGCATCGTCGGCCAGTACCTCGATGGCTGGTTCGGCATCACCATCCCGTTCACCAGCGTCGGCGTGGTGATCGCGCAGACCTTNGTGGCCATGCCGTTCCTCGTCGTGTCCGTCGAGGGCGCGCTGAACAGCGCCGATCGGCGGTTNGAGGACGCCGCCNCCACCCNCNGCGCCGGGCCGNGGNTGACGTTTCGCCGAGTCACCATGCCGATGACGGCGCCGGCGGTGGCCGCCGGCGCGGCGCTGTGCTGGGCCCGCGCCCTCGGCGAGTTCGGGGCCACGATCACGTTCGCCGGCAACTTCCCCGGGACCACCCGGACCACGCCGCTCGCGGTCTACCTGGCGCTGGAGACGGACTCGGACACCGCCATCGCGCTGTCACTCGTACTGCTCGCGGTCTGCGTCGGGGTTCTGGTGGCGCTGCGGGGCCGGTGGTTCCCCGGCACCCGGCGAATTTTACGCAACCGGGGAACGCGTGACGGCGCCCCCGATGCGCTCGAGCGGAGCATCCCGTGAACACAGGGCGTCCCGTGAACACCGTCACCGGAGATTCGGCGCGGGCGGCGCCCTCCGCCCCCGGCCTGGATCCGGCGTCAGACGGGCTCAGCGCGCTGATGACGGTGCGACGGGGCCAGTTCGTGCTCGACGTCGAGGTCAGCGTGGCACGGGGGGAGACGGTCGCCGTCCTCGGCCGCAGCGGGGCGGGCAAGAGCACGCTGCTGCGGGCCCTGGCCGGTCTCCTCCCGCTCGACGAGGGCCGGATCACCCTCGCCGGCGAGGTTCTCGACGACCCGGCCGAGCACCGCTTCGTCCCGTCCGAACAGCGGCCGGTCGGCATGGTCTTCCAGGACTACCTGCTGTTCCCACACCTGCGGGCCCGCGACAACATCGCCTTCGGCCTGCGGGCCCGCCTCGGTCAGGGGCGGCGGCACGCCCGGGCGTCCGCGGACACCTGGCTGGAACGGTTCGGGATCGGCCATCTCGGCGACCGGCGACCGGATGCCCTGTCCGGCGGCCAGGGGCAACGGGTGGCGCTCGCGCGGGCGCTGGCATCAGGGCCCGGACTGCTGCTGCTCGACGAACCGCTCGCCGCGCTCGACNCCGCGACCCGCCGCGAGGTCAGGTCCTTCCTGCATAATGTGCTACCGACGCTGGCGGCTCCGGTGCTCATCGTCACGCACGATCCCACGGACGCCGAGGTTCTCGCCGACCGCATCCTCGCCCTCGATGCGGGGCGGGTCGTCGACCAGGCCTGATCCGGTCCGCTCCGCCGGCCCCGCCGCATGCCTCCCCGTCGCGGTGACGGATCTCGGCATCCGGACCCGGGTAGACGAAGCTGACGTGCCCCGTGCCGGACCAGCGGACCGCAAACGGCGGATCCCCCGCCACCGAGCGCACCTCGAAGATCTCGCCGAGTCGATCCGGCTGCCGGGTGGTGTGACGGTGGACCACCAGAGTGTCGCCCGGGTGGGCACGCATCGCCCGGCGTCGCGCGGAGGGCAGGTCAGTACCCGGTCAGGCGCGACCGGGATGGCCGGCCAACGCCAGGTGATCGACGAACCAGTCACGCGCGAGCGCGGCCGCCTGCTCCAGGGCACCCGGCTCGGCGAACAGGTGCGTGGCGCCCGGGACGATCGCCAGCCGGTTCTCGCAGCCCAGCAGTCGGGCCTGGGCCTGCCGGTTCAGCTCGAGGACCAGATCGTCCCGCGCACCGACGATGAGCAACGTCGGGGCGCGTACCGCGGTCAGCTGCGCCGCGGCCAGGTCCGGTCGGCCGCCCCGCGACACGACGGCCGCGACGGGGAACCCCCCTTCCGCGGCGGCCCGCAGCGCCGCGGCGGCGCCGGTGCTGGCGCCGAAGTAACCAATGGGGAGGGTAGCCGTGACCGGTTGGCCGCGCAGCCAACCGGTCACATCGATCAGCCGCCGGGCAAGCAGCCTGATGTCGAACACGTTCGCCCGGTCACGCTCCTCGTCCGGGGTGAGCAGGTCGAACAGCAGGGTCGCGAGCCCCGCGGCACTGAGGTCGCGGGCCACGAACTGGTTACGTGGGCTGTGCCGACTGCTGCCGCTGCCGTGGGCGAAGACGACCACTCCCCGGGACGGGTCGGGCACGGTGATCCGACCAGCGAGCCGCACTCGACCGACGGGGATGTCGACCTCGACGTCGCCGCCGGACGGGTCGGCTACCGCGCCGCCGACCGGCATCGTCAGCGCGGCCCGGCGCAGCAGGTCGACGACCTCCTCGTCCGGTGTCTGGGAGAAGTCCGCGTAGAACTCGCCGATACCGAAGAAGGCGTCGGGCGTCTGGACGCAGACCACCTCGTCTGCCTGCCGGCGCAGCCAGCCGATCCGGTCACGGGGGGCAACGGGGGTCGCCAGCACCACGTGGGTGGCTCCCTGGGCCCGCACGACCTGGCACGCGGCAGAGGCCGTCGAGCCGGTCGCGATCCCGTCGTCCACCACGACCACCGTCCGCCCGGCGAGCGGGATCCTTGGCCGGCCGTTCCGGAACCGCCGGGTCCGACGATCAAGCTCCACCAACTCGCGCGCCTGAACCGCGGCGAACTCCTCCGGCCCCACGTTGGCCAGCCGCCGGGCCTCCTCGTTGACGACCCGCACCCCACCCTCGGCGATCGCCCCCATCGCGAGCTCAGGCTGGAAGGGGACACCGAGCTTGCGGACGAGGATGACGTCCAGCGGGGCCTCCAGCGCCCGCGCCACCTCGAACGCGACGGGAATGCCCCCGCGGGGCAGCCCGGCGACAACGACATCACGACCGCGTAGATGCGCCAGCCGCTGCCCGAGCTGCCGGCCGGCCTCCTCCCGATTATCGAAGATCACGACAACCTCCTCGTGCCGGCCGGGCGGACTCCTCGTGCTCGCCGTCCGGACCGGACATCGTCCTGTGGTTGTCGTTCCCCGGTAGTCGCCGGGATACCGACCCACACCGTCTCGGGGCACCTGCCCCGAGACGAGCGATACACGGCGTGCGGCGCGCGGCGCGCGGCGCGTGGCGCGTGGTTCGCGGCGCGTGGTTCGCGGCGTGCGGCGTGCGGCGTGCGGCGTGCGGCGTGCGGCGTGCGGCGTGAAGATCGTCAAGGCACTCCGGACAGCCGGAATCACCGTGTCCGCATGGGCCTGAACCGATCTCCGGCGGCCACTTGCGCTCCGACGCCCGGCCGGGCTGCCGTGCATAATAAAGATGTGACGCTCCGTTGGCAGCCCGGCTCCACCCCTCACTGGGCGTGGCGAGAGGTCTGTTGTCCAGGGCGCTGTCGGTGTTGTCCCAGCCCTCGCGTCCACTGAGCCTCGCCGCACGCGCGACGAGCACATCGGTCCTGTAATTCTGGGACCGTTCTGGGCGCGAGGGGCCTCGGAGCTCGGCGCCAGACCTGAACGGATGATCTTTTTGCTCCCGGTGGGAGCAGCTATCGATCATCCGTATTCCCGGACTCCCGTCCTGCCCCGGCCGGTTCGTTCACCGGAGTGCTCCGTGTGCGCTCCCCGGATAACCGGCTGAGCTGTGCGCTCCGCCGGATGAGCCAGGTCGCGCCGTCTCCGTCTTCTCCCGTCACACGCCAGCCCGCTGCCCGCCCCGGTCACCTGTGGCCGCGCCGCCAGGGCCAGCCGGGCTGATCCGGCCCTGGCGGCTGGTCCGGTCCTGGCGGCTGGTCCGGTCCCGACCGGCCGATCCCCCGATGGGGCTTCCCAGACCAGCGCAACTACTGCGTAATCATCACGTAATCACTGTGTAGCTATCGAGAACTATCAGGAAGGCAGCGTTCGCTGTGACCTTCGAGTCGTGGATGGCCCGGTTGCGGAGCGAGGGATACCTCGTCTGCTCGGGGAGCTCCCCGGTGCCCGTCGAGGTACGAGGTGTTCGTCCCGACGGGGTCGGTCTGCTGTTCCGTTGCCGGGGAACGGCGATCCGGCTCGCCCTGTACCGGCCCGGACGGGCGGTATGGCAGATAGCCGTCCGCGACAAGGCGTGGTGCCCGGAGGAGTCCCTGCAGCTGTGGACGCACCACCCGCTCGGCACGCCGGATGTTCCGACCGACGCCCGGCTGGCCTTCCCCCGAGGCACCGAGCCGGACCAGGAGCTCGTCATCGACGGCGCTCGGGTGTGGGGATGGTGCGGCCATGAGGCGGGGCTGCTCCGGCCAGCCGCCGCGGCCCCCCTGTTCGACCGGTTGATGGCCACCGTCGCGAGGTCCGGCGGGGCGCGGTCCGGCCTCGCCCTGTCGGACCGCATCCAGCCAGATCTCACCCGGGAGGTCGCCGTGCCGGCCGCCCGATCGAGGGCTCGGGGCAAGGAGGGCATCAGCATCAGCATCAGCTGACGGCCGGCCGGAGGTGGCGATCCATCCGAACCGGGTGGTCGTCACATGGGCTACGCGGTCCTGTAAGCTTCAGATGCTTCCAGGGGGTGTAGCTCAGCCTGGTAGAGCGCCTCCCTCGCACGGAGGAGGCCAGGGGTTCGAGTCCCCTCACCTCCACCAAAGGATTCATACTCGAACCCCGGTCATGATCTTCATGGCCGGGGTCCGTCGTTTCTGGGCCCTCGGATGGGCCCAGTCCCGACCCTTCTGTGATACATGTCACGTCGGCCATATCCGCGAGCCGCAACTCCCGTGTGTGACGTACCACACGTTCCATGGATGCCCAGGGCTGGGCCAGCATCGTGCCGGTCTCTTTTACATCAAGTTCAATGCGCACCAAAAAGGCCCGGTTCAACATCCGCCGGATCTCCGGGGTGGCCTGCTGGTAGATCGCAGGGCCCAGGCGCATCAGGGTGACGGCCTGACGGAAGGTCTCGGAGATGTCTTCGTGCTCGGTTTCGGCTTGGGCAAGAGCCCGCTGGGCGGCCAGCTGCTCCCGGCCGATGCGGTCTTGCTCCGTCTTCAGGAGGTCGAGTGGGATGGCGTCGGCATAGGCCATCTGGACAAGCTTGCGCCGTTGGTCATCCAAGACCTTCATCTGGCGGGCAGCCCGTTGCCGGGTCTCCGCGCGGTCCGCGCTCCCAAGGTTCAACTTGTCTTGGAGGGCGACCTCTGCCGCTTCGGCGTCAACCTCGTGCATCCGCACCCATAGGGGCCAGCCACGGACAACGTTGTCTTCCACGTGATGGGCGGGCAGATACGGCAAGCTGCACTTTCTGCCCTGATGACGGCCACCGCAGACGTAGTAAGCGAACTCGTCGCCATGCTTGCCTTTGACCCCGCCAGTCGTAGAACTCCGGCCGGAAGCGACACAGCCTCCCCAGAGCCTCGACGCGTCCTGGTTCGTCCTGCNCACTGCCCATCATGACCTTCGGTTCGATCACGGCTTCTTTGGCGAGAGCAAGATCTTCCGAAGATCGTTCCACGTCACGAGGACACGCCGAACCACCCCACAACACCAGTAGGTATCACGCAACGTGACAGTCGGAGGTTAAAGGGCGAGTTCACGCCGGGCGCCCAGAAGTGGGGGAGCCGGCTGATTGATCTGCTCCATGAGGTCAACACCCTCGTCGTCGCCCACACCGCCGGGAAGACCGAGCCCCTATCCAGGAGATGATCGACAGGCTGCTGACCTGGTACAACACCGACGTCTGCATCGGCGAACTGGCGAACATCTCCAGATCCTGGACTGACGAGAGAAACCATCCATGCTTGGGACTCGCCCTGGCCCGCCGCGAAGGCGAGCCTCGATACGGGATCGATCGGGCCCTCAGCAAGCACGATCCTCCCTGCTCAGAAGCACTTTCCCGCTTATCTCCACCAACAGAAGATCAATCCGGCGAANGTCCGAGGCTAGCGCAACAGCAACCCCGGCAACCTCTCCGTGATCACCCACTGTCAATGCTGCGCCACGCAACGATCCTTCGGATCGGGGAACCCTGTTACCAAATCCTGCATGTGACTGGATTCACACCAGGTGCGCTGGCCTGCTGAGGCTGCGTGCCGACTTGACTGCCATGATTCGAAGTTGTTTGATCTGACCTGTGGTCAGATCTTCATCTCGGCGAACTGCAGCATCCGCGTCGACGGCGAGCCTGGCGGTGTGCGCATTGCGTGTAGTACCGGCCGGCGGACTTGTGCAGGTGACATGTTGCCCTGGAGAGATGCGCACAGTTACGGGAACAGTTATAGCTGTATAGGGAAGAGGTAAACCCTCGGGGGATGGGCATAGCTAAGTATTCTATCAAGCCAAGCATTGGAGTGCTGTGGAAGCCTGACAGGGTGAGTTCTTCAGACTTGCAATCGAGGAAACTGGCAGCGAACCATTGGAGTGTCACGCCCTATTTCTAGGATGCGTCCGTAAGGATACGGCGGAGATGCTCGCCAGGCGACGGGATCAGAATGATCCGCCGATGCTGTGAGCTTTNAANANAAAAAGCAGTCATGTGTGCGGCCGGNTTTGATTCGCTCGCCGAGTTCGCAGGAGTCTAACCGCCTCGATCTTTTTATGTGAGGGATATATCGACACTTACCGAAAGTATGACACCTATGCTGCGAGGCTCCTAGTAATCAGAATGGGAATCATGACAATCACTGTGGGAATCAATGGCTTCGGCCGTATCGGCCGTAGCTACTTCCGTGCGCTGCTCACTTCCGGTGCCGACATCCGCGTGGCCGCGGTCAACGACCTGACCAGCGCGCAGAGTCTGGCGGACCTGCTGAAGTACGACAGCGTGTACGGGCCGCTGCCGCAGCAGGTCGCGGCGGAGGGCTCATCGCTCAGGGTCGGGGACACCGTGGTCGAGGTTCTCAGCGAACGCGACCCGGCACAGCTGCCGTGGCGCCGCCTCGGAGTCGACGTTGTCATCGAGTCGACGGGCGTGTTCAACGACGCGGCCAAGGCCCGGGCGCATATTGATGCCGGCGCCTCGAAGGTGGTCGTCTCTGCTGCGGCAAAGAACGCGGATCTCACCCTCGTCATCGGTATCAACGATGACCTGTACGACCCCCAGAAGCACACGGTCGTCTCCAACGCTTCGTGCACGACGAACTGCCTGGCTCCCATGGCCCGGGTGCTCGATGACGGGCTCGGCATCGAGTGCGGCACCATGACCACGATCCACGCCTACACGCAGGATCAGAACCTGCAGGACGGCCCGCACCCCGACCCCCGGCGCGCCCGTGCGGCCAACCTCAGCACCATCCCGACCACCACCAATGCCGCCAGTGCGATCGGCCTCGTGCTCCCAAACCTGAAGGGCAAGCTCGACGGGTACTCGGTGCGGGTTCCTGTTCCCGTTGGCTCGCTGACCGACCTGACCGTCCGGGTGGACCGTGAGACGACGGTGGAGGAGGTCAACTCGCTTTTCCGCAAGGCGGCGGACGGTGAACTTGCACGAATCCTGCGCTACACTGCAGACCCGGTCGTTTCCGCGGATATCGTCAAGGATCCGGCGTCATGCATCTTCGACTCCCTGCTCACGCAGGTTATCGAGGGGCGCCACGTACACATCTTCGGCTGGTACGACAACGAGTGGGGATTCTCCAACCGCCTTATAGACACAACCCAGTTGGTCGGCGGCGCGACTGCATGACGGAACTGGGCAGGGGGGCCACAGTGAGTCAGCCGTCCTGGCGGGTGAGGAACGCCGTGCCAGCCATGCGCGGTCAACGGCAACGTCGGCATGACCTCGTCGGGCACGACGACGCCGGTGGGATGGGTACCGGGGTCGAGCTTGGCGTGCACGGTCAGCCCGGTGCGGGTGGTGGTCGTCCCGATCGTAAACATTCAGCTTCATTGTTGATGTTGCTGTGAGTGGTTGGCGCTCGTTCCGGGTCCGCCTGTTGGCTGATGTGTGGCGCATCGGATCTGGTGCGTGTGGTGATGTGGTGGGGTGCCGCCGCCGGAGGAGATGCCGATCGAGGGGCTGATCGCCCTCGTCCGCGCGCAGGCGGAGTTGATCGCCGAGTTGCGGGCGACGGTGGCGACACAGGCCAGGGAGATCGCGAAGCTGACGGCGAAGGTCGCTGACCTGGAGCGGAAGGTGTCGCGGAACTCGCGGAACTCGTCGTTGTCGCCGTCCACGGACGACGCGATCCCGGGGCGGAAGCCGCCCGGCCCGGCGGGGTGTCCGGGGCGCCGGTGTCTTACGGGCCGGAGTTGCGTGCGCTCGCGCTGTACTTCCTGGTCCGCCAGCACCTGCCGGTCGAGCGGGCCAGGGAGGCGATCGCCGAGCTGTGTGGGGGGGAGGTCTCGGCGGGCTGGCTGCGCTCGCTGCTGGCCCNGGGCGCGGACGTGGTCGCCGAGCCGGTCGACGCGATCGAACAGCGGATCGCCGCGGAGAAGGTCGTCGGGTTCGACGAGACACCGCTGAAGGTCGGGCCGAAGGGCGAGAAGCGCTACGTGCTCTCGGCGTCGACGCTGCTGTTCACGCTGTTCATGCTGGGAGGCCGTGACAAGGCGAGTTTCTGGGTGTTCCTGCTCGGCCGGATGCTCGGGGTCGTCGTCCACGACCGTTACGCCCTCTACGACGCCGAGGAGTTCGTCGGTTTCCTGCNCCAACTCTGTGTCAGCCATCTGCTGCGTGACCTCCAGGACGCCGTCGAGACCTACCCGGAGGCGGTGTGGCCGGTCCAGCTCCAGCAGGCGTTGCGGGGCCTGGTCCACCAGGCCAACCTCGCCCGCGCGGCCGTGCTGGCCGAGGTCCCCGCCGCGCTGCGCGACCCGCTGGTCGCCGAGTACCGCGGCGCGGTCCGCGTCGGGCTCAGGGATGTCCCCGCGGCCGAGAAGGGCGCGAAGCAGCCGGTCGGCCGCTGCCTACTCGAGTGCCTGCGCGACCGCCAAGACGACATGCTCCGGTTCGTCTTCGACCTCGACGTGTGGCCGACGAACAACCAGTCCGAAGGCGACCTACGGCCGTTCAAGACCCAGCAGAAGATCTCCGGACGGCTCACCTCCGCGGCCGTGGCCGCCTGCCGCCTCCAGATCGCCAGCTACCTGTCCACCACCCGCAAACACAGCGTCTCCGCCCTGCACGCCCTACGGCTCGCGTTCCGCGGCACCCCCTGGATGCCACCACCCGCCGTCGCCCCCACCTGACGGGCACCCCACCGATCCCACCGATCCCGCCGCGCCGGCCCCGCCTGCACGGCCCACAGCCACGCCCACGAACCGCCACCTACAGCAAGATCCCTAAACCAGGTGAATGCTTACGACTTGGCGGCCCGACCCTCGACGCGGTTCTCGGCGCATCACGACGCCCACGAGAGCCCCGAACAGCTCAGCGACGAAGACCGGGCACGGCTCTCCGTGGGCGGAAGTCCCCGCCGGGCGAAGTCAGGGTAATTTCAGGGGATCAGCATCGCCTTGCGGGCGCGGACGACGGCTTCGTAGCGTGTGCCCGCGTCCAGTTTCCGCATGGCGGATTGCAGGTATGCCTTGACCGTTTCGCGGGAGAGCGAAAGCCGGTTTGCGACCTCGGCATTGGTGCAGCCAAGCGCGACCTGGGCGAGGACATCGGTCTCACGGGTGGACAGGCGTACCTTGGAATTCTTTCCCGGCCCGCTCTCGCCGACGGCGACGAGACGTTGTGCGGCCGCGTAGATCCTGCGCTGGAGCGCCGAATCGGACATGGCTCCCGCGATGGCCCTCAGTTCGGAGTGCACCGAACGAAGTTCCTCGAGCGTGGCGGCGTGCGCGGGCTCGAGCTGTCTGACGGCCGCGAGCGACTCGGCCATCGCCAACCGATGATCGACTTCGTCGCGGATGGTGAGCTCGTGGACGAGCCGCCGGCCCGCGGCAACGATCTCGTCCCGTATCCGGTCGCCCAACGCGGCGGGCTGGCGCACCGCGCCGT
The DNA here is from genome assembly GCF_000732115.1 of Frankia sp. CeD. Taxonomy (NCBI): domain Bacteria; kingdom Bacillati; phylum Actinomycetota; class Actinomycetes; order Frankiales; family Frankiaceae; genus Frankia; species Frankia sp. CeD. Next base: position 8,769 of record NZ_JPGU01000007.1, on the reverse strand, counting down.
AGAGGACGGCACGGCAACGGCCACCAGCGTGAACGGGAACCGCGAGTAACGAGGCGAGACCTTCGCGGAGGACGGGCCGGTCGTAGTCATGCGTGATGCTCCGCGCGCTGGCGTAGTCGGTCACCCCGACCGGGCGGCCCTGCAGGATCACCCGGCCGCCCAGTCCCGTGCCGGGACAGACCTCCAGATTGTGCAGGCCGGTGGTGCGAGTGCCCAGGAACTCCGTCAGGCGCAAGCGGTTGCCACCCACCTCACCGGCGAATGCCACCGGGACTCCGCCCTGCCGGATGATGGTGCGCAGCTCGGCCCGCAAGGCCGCGCGGTCGTCTGGACGAAGTAATCGGGTGTCACTCATCGCGTCCGTCCTCATTGCGCACACCGCCATGTTGTGCACGTCACAGTAACCCGGCCGAGGCAAGCCGTCGACCGGCCATCCCCGTGACCATCACGCGACCATCACGCGGCTACCTCCGCTACCACCCCGTGGCCATCCCCGCCTGCTACCAACTTTCGGGGGTGGCCGGCGGGGGCGGCTCGGCACGACTCTGTGCGGTGTTGGAAGGAGTTTGCCGATGACGTCGACTGCCGCGACCGAGACCTACCGCACTGCCCGCGATCTTCTGATCAACTTGCGCACGGACTACGGCAAGGCGCTGGAGGAGTTCCGCTGGCCACGGTTCGAAGGCCAGTTCAACTGGGCCATCGACTGGTTTGACCCAATCGCCCGGAACAACGACCGGGTGGCGCTGTGGATCGTGGAAGAGGATGGTTCGGAACGTCGGTGCACCTATGACGAGATGGCCCGTCGCTCGGACCGGGTAGCGACCTGGCTTGCCGGGTTAGGCATCGGCAAGGGCGATCCGGTGATCCTCATGCTCGGCAACCAGGTGGAGCTCTGGGAGTCGATGCTGGCGCTCATGAAGCTGGGCGCGGTAATCATACCCACCACTACCGCGATCGGTCCGACGGACCTCGCCGACCGGATCGAACGCGGCGGCGCCACCTGCGTGATCGCCAATGCCGCCGACGCGGTGAAGGTCAAGCTGAAAAACCTGAACGGTGTCATTGTAGGTGGCGAGGCCGCCGGCTGGCGCCCCTACACCGAGGCCAACGGCGTCACCGAGGTGCACCGGTTCGAATCCCGTACCGCCCCCACCGATCCGCTGCTGTTCNACTTCACCTCCGGAACCACCAGCCGGCCCAAACTCGTCGAGCACAGCCAGGTGTCCTATCCGGTCGGGCACCTGTCCACCCTGTACTGGACCGGGGTGCAACCCGGTGACGTGCATCTCAACATCAGTTCCCCTGGCTGGGCAAAGCACGCGTGGAGCTCGTTTTTCGTGCCGTGGATNGCCGAAGCAACGATCTTCGTCTACAACTACGGCACGTTCGACCCCGCCAAGCTGCTGGCGCAGCTCCGCCGGGCTGGCGTAACCACGATGTGCGCGCCGCCGACCGTGTGGCGCATGCTCATCAAGGTCGATCTTTCCGGCGGGCCCGGCGCGCTGCGCGAGGTGCTGTCGGCCGGTGAACCCCTCAATCCGGAGGTCATCGACCAGGTCCGCGCCCACTGGGGCCTGACCCTGCGCGACGGGTTCGGCCAAACCGAGACGACCGCCCAGGTCGGCAACTCACCTGGCGCCGCCGTCAAGCCGGGGTCGATGGGCCGTCCGCTGCCGGGCGTGCCCACGGTCCTGGTCGACCCGGTGAGCGGCCAGCGCTCCAGCACTGAGGGAGAGCTGTGCCTCGATCTGGCCGCGCACCCGCTCGCGCTAATGACCAGTTACCGTGGCGACCCCGAACGCAACGCGGAAGTACTGGCCGGCGGCTACTACCACACCGGTGACGTCGCATCCCTCGACGAGGACGGCTACCTCACCTACATCGGCCGTACCGACGACGTGTTCAAGGCCTCGGACTACAAGGTGTCCCCCTTCGAANTGGAAAGCGTCCTCGTCGAACACCCGGCTGTGCTCGAGGCAGCCGTCGTGCCCGCACCCGACGAGGTACGCCTGGCCGTGCCGAAGGCCTACATCGCACTTGCTCCGGGATGGGAGCCGAACCGCGAGACAGCNGAGGCGATCCTCCGTCACGCCCGCGAAAACCTTGCCCCCTACCTGCGCGTCCGGCGGCTGGAGTTCTACGNCCTACCNAAAACGATCNCCGGCAAGANCCGGCGCGTCGAGCTGCGCAGCAGGGAGAGCGAAGCCGCGGGCACCCGCCTCAGCATGGAGTACCGCGACACCGACTTTCCCAGGCTGACCAGCCGTAAGGCCGACTGATCGACCAGACACCACGGGCCGTGGATGGGGCGCGCTGGAGTGCGTGCCCCGTTCCGGGGGTCGTCCAGTTCGGCAGCGGTGAGCCCGGTGGCGCTCAGGCGACTCGGTTATGAGGGGCGAATGAGGGCGCCCGCAAGCATGACCTGGGCTTCCGATATCTGGTCAGATCGGTCAGAGGAGCTCCGCGGCGTCGGTTCCGCGTCTGCCGGACTGCCACATGATGGCCAGCTCGGTACGTGACCGCACGCCGCACTTGGCGAGCACATGGGTGATGTGACGTTTGACGGTCCACTCCGAGATCCCGAGCTCCCGAGCGATCAATCTGTTGGGCCATCCATCGGCAACGTAGCGGGCGATTTCGTGCTCGCGGATCGACAAGACTATTCCCGCCGGCGCGACCTGATGTTCGAGATGGCTGCGCAGCAGGTACGACAACGTCGGCCGAAGTCCCCGCAGGAGTTCGTGATCTCTATGATCGAAGGTGCGCCCGCCCGTCGCGACGACTCCGATGTAACCGTGAACGGGCAGCGAGGTATCCAGCCAGACGAGGATCTTGTCACTGATGTCGTTTTGCGGCAAGAAATCCTCGAGGAATTCTCCGCATCTGTCGTTGCCGAGGGCCATCTCTGCCAGTTGCGGGAGCACGGCCTGGCCGTATTCCTGCATCAGTTGACGAGCGAACTTGTGCGCGAAGACATCTCGACCGGCATACCTGTCCAGGTAGCGTGCCATGAGCTCGGGAAGGATGCCACGAGTGCGGGGCTCGCTCAATTCCAGCTGCAATGACGGGTGGCGGCCGAGGGAGAAGGTGAGGTGCTCGTAGCCAAGGTGCGCCGAGAACGCGTCGAGGACGACGCTACGGAAGGACGGTGACTCGGTCGCACCGACACAGTCGTTGATCACCGCGAGAGTGCGGCGGTAGTCCGCAGCTTCCAGCTCCACGATGGCCTCCAGCAAACATGCGTCCAGCGCGACGTTACCCACCCGGAGAGACGCCACTTCCGAACGAATCACCATATCACTCGCCGCCAAGATTTTCAATGCCACCTAAGTGGCATTGAGGCGGACCTTCACGACAATCATTGTAGTGGTGCCGGTCACATTCTAGTCCAAGGTGAAATCCATGAAAGAGCATATCGTTACCGGGGCCGCGGGGGCACGACTACGAGTCCTCGAGCACAGCCCGGAAAAGGCGCCCACCGTCGTGCTGGTCCACGGCCTGTCGCTGAACGCGGGCGTGTGGGACCCGCTCGTTGCGCGGATCCAGAATTCGTTCCGCATCCTGGCGCCCGACCTTCGTGGGCATGGCCGCTCGGATGTACCCGAGGACGACACCTACGCGCTCAGCCGCACGTGGGCCGAGGACCTCGCGGCGGTTATCTCGCTCGCCGGACCGGGGCCGGTGGTTCTGGTGGCGTGGTCCTACGGCGGTCTGGTGGCTACCGACTTTCTACGCACCTACGGACAGTCCGGTCTGTCCGGACTGGTGTTGGTGTCCCCGTTGCGCAAGATCGGTAGCGCGGACGCCCTGGCGCTGTTGGGACCGGACTTTCTCGCGACAGCCGGTGGACTGACCTCGACCGACCTCGGCGAGGCGGTTCCCGCTGCGGGCGCGTTCGTCGATCTACTGCGCGCCGGGGACTGGGATCAGGCCACCCGCGAACGACTGCTCGGCGCCGTCCTCGCGGTACCGCCGCGGGTACGGGCCGCGATCCTCGGGCGCGTCGACGACGGCGATGAGGTGCTCGCCGAACTGACCATCCCCACCCGGATCATCTACGGCAGCGACGACACCGTCATCATCCCGGCCGCCTTCGCCGAGTTGGACACCATCATTGCCGCGGCGACCGTGACCGCGTACCCCGGCGTGGGGCACATACCGTTCGTGGAGAACCCCACACGCTTCGACACCGAACTCACCGAGTTCGTCGGCACCCTTTCATCTGCCACTGCTGCCGTGCGCTGACCGCAGCATCCACCCGATTATTCGGCATGGTGACGGACGCCGTGCCGTACCGAAGCTGGGCGAAGATAAGGGCCCACCGGTGAACGCGGGTCCGCATTCTGAAGAACGGCATTTATTCGACCGGTTCCGCACCTGCCCGCACCCGGTCGACGCTTTCACTCAGGACGTCTTCGTGGCCGTCTTCATGGTCTTCTTCGTGGGTCTTCTTCGCACTGGAGACGGACGGCCGTTAGAAACCAAGATGGAAAAGTAAACACCAATCAGAAAGGAAATCAATACCATGATCACTATTACCGTCGAGGAGCGGATTGCTCTGCAACGTGCGACCATCGAGGAGCACATTCGCCAGGAGAACGCCAAGGAGTGGGAGAAGGTCTACGACACCTTCGTGCGTGACGAGCGTTCCTTCTACGATGTCGTCCCAATGAGCACCCATTACGAAGGCATCCGGGGCGTGCAAGACTTCTACGAGGCGCTCACTGTCGCCTTACCAGACTTCGTCATCACCGTCACCGGAGAATACGACCTCCCCGGCTATTCCTGGCGAGAGGTGACTGTCACCGGAACGCATCGGAGCGAGTTCGCCGGNATCACTCCACAGAACCATGTGGTTCGCTTCGAAATCGCCGCACTCTACCTCTTCAGCGACGACAACCCCGGCAAGCTCATCGCCGAACGCGCGTACTGGGACAACGACTCGATCTTCCGCCAGATGAAGGGGGAGGCCGACGCCCCCCGCGGCGGAGTTGGCCTGACCGACCGCGAACCCATCCGCGCAACCATCGCATAACCCACATCCATGGACAGGGCGCGCCGTCGTAACGGGCGGCGGCGTTGCCCTGTCCTGCACAGGCAGGGAAGGCCGCCGAGGACAACAAAACGCGCAAGCGCGCCCTGGCGGCTGACCACCTACCGGCCGGGCGAGATCTCGCATATCCACAGTGTCATGGACGGCGAGGCGCGCGGGCTACGGTTTCCGGGCGATTCCGCCATACATGTACACGCGGGCATCGTCCAGCGCAGCCGCCTCCTCGTCGGGATGCCAGTGGTGGACGAGCACTACTCCGGGGTCAAGCAGTTCCAGCCCGTCAAAGAAACGCTCGACCGTGCTTTTATCGCGCGCGATCAGCGGAATGCCGTTGGCGTTGTATGCGGCCTCCCCGGCGCGAGCTTCCTCGGGCGCGCTGTCGGCCGTGGCGGTCGACAGCGCCAGGATGCTCCCCGCCGGCAGCGGGCGCATGAGCCGGTCGATGATATCCTGAACGATAGCGTCATCAGTGATGAACTGCACGATCGCGATCAGACTGACCGCCATAGGCCGGCCCAGGTCGAGAGTTTCCCGCAGTTGCTCGGGCTCCAGGATCCCCTCCGGGTTGCGGAAGTCGGCGTCGAGATAGGCGGCCCGGCCCTCGGGGGTACTGGCGAGCAGTGCTCGGGCGTGCACCAACACGATGGGTACCACCCCTGGGCTGCACATGGCGTCCGGCATCCGGTCCTAGCGCTCTTATGCGTGCCAGTGGAGATCGCTTCGTCCTGGTGCGTGGAAGTCAGCCGAGGGTCGTAGGCAGAAGCTCAAAGGCGCCGCAGTGGCTGGGAACGACGATCTGGAAGTCCTTGCGGTCGACCGTCGCGACCTTGGGTGTGCCCAGGCGTTCCGCTGTAGCGACTACCGCGGCGTCGACTGCGTCGAGCGGAAGATCGGCATAGCGCCGCACCAGTTGGGCAGCGCGGTCGAGGTCCGCGGCTGTCGGCGCCTCCACGTCAAGCTCTCCGGCCGCCAGTGACTCCAAGAACGTGGCGGCCAGTTGCGGCGTTCCGTGCCCCCGGCGCGCAAGCAGGTAACAAACCTCGGTGATGACCATCGCGGGAACTACCAGGGGCTCGGCGGCCGCCACGAGGAGGTGGGCACACGATTCATGGAACTTGTCCCGCTTGTTGATGGCAGCGACGAGTACACCGGTGTCGATAACTATCACCGGTCTGGCTCGCCTAGCTCCTCGTGAAGGATTCGAGATGAACGTTCAGCCAGATCGCGTTCACCATCCATGATCCCGATGAACGACAAGCGGCGCCCCGGTGTGGCTGCGCTGTCGTCAACCTGCCGTGCTGACTCCGTGGCCGGACGCGGGCCGAGCATGCCACCCAAGATCACATAGAGCGCCTCCACCTGGGTAGGCGCAAGCCGATCCACCATCCGGTGCACATCGGCCACATGCGGCGCGGTTGTCATGGTGCCAGCGTAGCCCGCTCGGACGGGGCGGTAGCGCGTCGTCGGGACGGATGCGCCGTCCCTGCCGACGCGTCGGGACGTTCCTGCGGGCGTTGCTGTGGGGTCATGCCCGTCCGCTCGAGAAGGTCGCCCGAGCGGTGACCGCCGCGCTGCCGCGCCACGCGCCGGTGCTGTTCCGCCTCGTCGACGAGGCTCTGGCAGTGCGGTGGCCGGCGCACTGCGTCCGAGCCGCGCGACGTGTGCAACTCGGGTACGGACCAAAGGCCGGGCCCGGCTACCTAAAGATGCTGGTGAGACGCCCGAATCTACGCCGATACGATCGGTACCACCCCTTGGTGACACATGGCAAGTGGTACTCGCATGTCGGCCGTGAGCGCCGATGGGCGCGCATGGCGGTGTTCTGGGCGTGTAGGCGACGGTCCCTTGCTCGGGAGGTTAGGCGGCGGGTGGTCGCCGGACGAGCACGCCCGCGATGAGGGCGGCGACGGCTGGCGGGACGGGCGGGGCCTCGGCGAGCGTTTCGGCCATCCAGCGCGCTACCGCGTCGGCGTCGTCGCTGTCCGACTCGGCATCGTGGGCTNCCCGGGTGCTGGCCGTCGAGCGGAGCGTCGGTCCGCCGGCGCCCGGCACCGCCGTGACGTCGTCCCTGCCGATGTCCGCCGTATCGGTCTGCGGCGGCCCGTCCCCGGTCTGCGCTGGCTTGTCGTGCGAGTCGGCGGAGGCGGGACGGCGGAGACGGGACGGATCGACCACGGCACCTCACAGAACGGACGGGGGAATTCGGCGAATAAACGCTAACCGCACTATCCGCTTCCGCCAAGTGCGCGCGTTCCGCCCGCCGCCCCCGCCCTGGACCATGATTAGATAGGATGCCAGTAGAGGCATTAAAGTCTTGGCCCACTTGGGTACGGGTCAGATGCCCGCTGAGCTGCGCTGATGCGCCATCCCGGGTGTAGCCACTAAGCGGGTACACCGTTGGGGCCTCCGTTGGGGCCACGGACGGGGCATCGGTTGGGACATCCGGCAATTGGGGCATTTCATCTCAAAGCGCCCCCGCGCCTGTGGGCGAGATCACAGCAAAGAGGGGTTCCCTGTGGGCCTGCGGGCGTCCGCGCCTGACGCCGCTGTCAGGAAGGTCCGACAGCTACGGTTGTCGCTCGCCGTGAAGAGCGCGAGCTGTCGTCGCTACCGGAGAACGGCACGGAAAGGGACCACATCACGCATCCGCGGCCCGCTCTTAAACTTTGGACAGTACCCGTTGGGTATTTCAGTCGCGGAGTGCTTGGGTGGGTGTGGAAGGGGCTGTGACCTGCGCCGGTACGGCATCGCAGACCCACCCGTCTTTACGGGTGGTCCGGTGGGCGGGCCGATGGGGGGTCCGGTGGGCGGACCGGCGGGAAGCCGGACAATTCTGGCCAAGCAGGATGTAGCGGACCTACGGGCGTCTGCGGGTCCGCGGATGCCCAGCGGCCGGGGCCATGGCTGTCCAGATGTGAATACGTGACCTGTAGGGGTACGAGTCGGGCTGTCCTTGGGCGACCCCGGCGGAACCGGTGGCCTGCGCCAGTGGCGCTCTGCCGGGTAGCCGCTCAAACAGGGGACCGGCACGGCGACCGGTACGGCTACCCGATCGGCAGGGGGTATGCCGACACAGCGAGGCGCCCGGACGGCGCCAGCGCGTCCGGCCGTGCCCTCGGCACCCGGGGCGTGGCCGCCGCCGGTTCCCGGCGGTGGCAGCGGTGGCAGTCGGCCGGTTGACGTTGGCACGTCATGGCGTCGATCACCAGCCGGTCAGCCGGTCGCATCCGGGCGCGGTCGCGGGCGTCCACCAGCATGTGGACGTCGGTTCCATAGGTGGACGCCAGCAGGGCGAGAATCTGCGGGGTCGGCCTGCGCCGTGAATACCCGTCCGGCGGTAAGAGTTCGGTGATGGCGTGGGTGGGCGGGCCGAAGGCCCGGCCGGTGTTGCCGGTCGGGTGGTTTTCGGCTTGTGGGTGGGGTTAGGGCTCGGGCCCGTCGGGTGGGCCGTCCTGGGGTGGGTCGGTGCTGGGAGGGCTGCCGGTCTGGGTGGTGGTCTGCCAGGTGAGGAAGGGTTCGAGGGCGGGGCCGGCGGGNGCTTTNCCGCCGGCTGTGGCGCAGGCGTTCAGGTAGCCGGTCAGGAACGCGAGGGGTTCACGGCCGTTACGCTCCGCGGTGGCGACGATGGTCCAGACCCGGGCGGCGAGGTGCGCGGCCCACTCAGCGTGTGCGCCGTAGTAGTTCTTCCGCCCGACGACCGGGGTCCGTAGCGC
>NZ_JPGU01000006.1:92781-170709 GCF_000732115.1 Frankia sp. CeD | reverse complement strand
CCCACGAAACCCCAGGTAGCAGCTTGATCGACTTAGTGGAAGTGGCATTGCGGCTACGGGTCGGCGCTGCTGGTCGGAGGTCTGTATGCCGCCGGTGCGGCGGTGGTCGGGGCGGNGNGCCTGGNCCNCCGGGNCGTCACGGCCTGACAGCACGAATCTGCCAAAGGCAGACGAATGGCGGACTGATGGCGGACGGATCGCCTATCATCACCGCTGATGGCGCCCGGCCGACGACGGGGAATGGCGGTTCGCATGGTGCCTTCCNATCGGAACCGCGGCGACGTCGTCAAGCGGATCGGACGTTGACCCCGCTCAACCGGCTGGTTCGCGAACTCGGTGGCGTCGACGCCTACGCCGTGCTCGGGGTAGCGCGCACCGCCGACCGGGCGGAGATCCGCCGGGCGTACCGGGCCCGCGTCCGGGCTCATCACCCCGACAATCCCGCCAGCCGGGACGCACAGTCCATGCGCACGATGCAGCTCCTCACCGTGTCCCACGAAATCCTCGACAGGTGGCGGGACGAGTACGACGCCCGCCTCACCGGGTCGCCCTCGTCCCCGACACCGGACGCGGGCGGCCCGGGATCGACGAACCACACCGGCCGGACGAATACCGGCGCCCGCACGAACGCCGGTTGCCGGACGGACACCGGTGCCCGCTGGGATCCCTGGACCGCGGCCGACACCGGCCCGCGGTCGGGCTCACGCATCAGCGACCCGTCATCCCGCACCACCGGCACCACCGGCACCACCCAGCGTCGCCCGAGGACCGATCGGCCCCGCAGCCGCTGGGAGGAGGAGTTCCGCCCGCCTCCGACCGAACCATTGCGGTGGAACACGCACAACGTGCGGTGGCCTGGGCCAGGGGACACCGGCGGTCACTACTACTCGAGCGGACATCACTACTCGACCGGCTACCCACGGAATCGACACAACGACACCGGCCCCCATCCGGGCTGGCCCGGAACACAGGCCCACCGACCCGCCGAACCCCACCAGACGCTCCGGCGGCACGCGCAGACACCACGGCACGCGCAGACACCACGGCACGCGCGGACGCGGCAGCGGCCGGGGACCGAGGCGACGCCAAAGGTCGGCAATTACCTGGCTCTCGCGATCCTGACGACATTCCTGTGCGCACCGCTCGGCGTGATGGGGATCATCAACTCCTCGCGCGCGTCGAATCGACTCCTTGCCCACGACGTCGCCGGGGCGCGCCGGGCATCGCGTCGCAGCCTGGCCTGGTGCCTGGCCGGACTCGTGTTCGGCCTCCTCTTCCTCGCGTCTCTCTCGGTGATGGCGGGGCTCTGCGGCGGGAGCTCCATCGGCTGACGAGCCGACAAGCGAGCCAAGCCGACGGCCGTTACGACGAGAGCCTGACTCTCGGTCAGGCCACGCTCCTTCAGGTGCGAGCGGGTGGGAGCGTCGAATACGACGTGCTGGAATCGGTCTCGAAGCCGCCGGCCAAGCCGATGACGAGGATGACCAGGAACACCACGATGATCGAGATGGCCGAGATGATGCACCACATCCTGGCCTTCTTGGAGGCGTCCAGCGCGCCGTTGATGTCGCCGATCTGCTGGCGGCTCTGCACCTTGGTGGCATAGACGATTGCCACCACACCGGCGGGCAGACAGCACAGCAGGGTGACCACGATCGACTGCCACAGGTAGGTCGGGATCGGCTGGTTGTAGGGCGGAGGTGGGCCGAACCCACCCGGGCCGCCGTATCCCAGCGGGGCACCGTAGCCCTGCGGCGCGCCGTACCCACCGGGCGGGGGTCCATAGCCGGGCGGTGGAGGGCCGTAGCCGCCCTGGTCATAACCGCCCTGGCCACCGTAACCACCCTGGCCGTAACCGCCCTGGTCATAACCGCCCTGGCCACCGTAACCACCCTGGCCGTAGCCGCCCTGGTCATAACCCCCTTGACCGTGACCGCCGGCGGGAGGGTACTCGGGTGGCTGGGACATTGGGTGCTCTCCTGTTGTCGTCGTGGCGGGNGAGCCGGNGAACGGCCCCNCCACCNCGCCTGGCCGCATAACCCCCGGGGCGCTCGACCAGGCACCGCGGACACTCCACCGGCGCGTGATCCCCGACCCGTGCGCGGAATCCGTGACGCGAGGTGGGTTGACCACCAGGCACATCCCAGGCTCCGCGCGCGCACATTGTGGCACAGCCAGCGTGTCGACCAACCGGCGTGCCGACCAACCGGGCTCCACGCCACCCGAGAGCCTCACCGCCCGAAACCCCCGAGTTCCGACAAGTCGGCCTAGCACGTCGGTGTAGTGTCTCGTCCGAACTATCTAGACACGGCAGCCGGCGTCGAGGGGGCGACCGGAGGCCGGTCCGGTCCGTCTCAGGCTGCTGTGCGACATGGAGGTCATCCGCTTCGATGCCGAAGCCGGGACCCGGGGGGTCCTGACGACACTGCCACGCACGGAGGGATACCCGCGGTGAAGCACCGAGCGGAGGGCAATCCCAGCCCGCCGAGAGTCCGATCCGGTTCCCGGCGCGGGCGCCGCCGTCCGCGTCACCCTGCCTGGATCGCGTCGCTAGGCGTGATGGCTCTGGTCGCCGCCGTAGTCGGGTGGACCCTCGTCCCCGAACGCGACACCGGGGGCGAGGGCTCGGCGACAGTCGAGGCCACCGCCATCCAGCACGGGAAGCCCCGACACGGCGATGACCTCCGGGTGCAACCCAGCCTCTCGGCGGGCAGCGCCTCGGCGGGCACGACCGGCGGAAACTCCCGCGCGACCGTCGGCTCGCCGTCGCCCGCCCCNGTGCCCGCGGGCACCCCNGCCGGNACGGCCCCACGGACCACCGCCAGGCCGACGACCCCCGGCGCCGCGGCCCGGGTCACGAAGCCTGCGGTACAAGTGCCCGTTATCCCCGTCGGTGGTGGGGGCGGTTCGGTGCCCGGCGGCATGAGCGGCGTCGCCGCGGGGACGATGACGCAGGTGCGGGCCTGGGAGAGCTTCCGCGGCTCGCCGGTCAACGTCGTGCTCACCTTCACCGACAGGTCGAGCTGGCAGACCATGACGAACCCGTGGCTCGGCTCGGGCCCGGAGAAGTTCTCGACCTTCGCCGGCACCTGGGTCATCTCGCAGTCCTTCTACCCCACGGGCGGTGGGGACATGAACTCCTGCGCGAGCGGCGCCTACAACGGCCACTGGGCGGACTTCGGCCGGTGGCTGGTGGCGAAGGGCCGCCCGGCGAGCGTCATCCGGCTCGCCTGGGAGTTCAACGGCGACTGGTTCCCGTGGTCGGTCTCCAAGACCAACCCCACCACCTGGGTGAACTGCTTCCGCCAGGTTGTCAGCGCGATCCGCTCGACGGATCCGCAGGCCCGCATCGACTGGGCGCTGAATGCGCACAGCAGCGGAGCCTGGGCCGTCTACCCCGGTGACCAGTACGTCGACATCATCGGCATCGACAGCTACGACCAATGGCCGGCGAGCACGGACGACGCTGCCTTCGCCAGTCAGTGTCACGCCGAAGCCGGGCTCTGCTCGACGATCGCGTTCGCCCGCCAGCACGGCAAGCAGTTCTCGGTCCCAGAATGGGGACTCGTCGGGAAGAGTGATACCGGGGCGGGCCGCGCCGGCCAGGCCGGCGGCGACAACCCGGTGTACATCCGCAACATGTACCAGACGTTCGCCGCGAACCGCGACATCCTCGCCTACGAGACGTACTTCAGCGATTCGTCACCCGGGAACGTGCACTCCTCCCTGGTGAACCCGACAGAGCATCCCGCTGGCGCGGCCACCTACGCCTCGCTCTGGTAGCGCCTTGCTCTGGTAACGCCCCGCCCCGATAGCGGCACGGCTCCGACCGGATCGCAGCCGCCGGGAGCTAGGGACCGGTGGGAGCCGCGCGGAACCGCTCGATGTCGGCGTCGGAACCGCGCAGCTCGACCCGGGCGACCTGGCCCCGCCCGAACGCGTACAGCACGATCTCCTCAGGTGGCCCGACGATCTCCACCACCGGCTCGCCGCCGTGCAAGGCGCGCCGGCCAGGAGCGTCCGTACGCTCCGCCACGACACCCAGGCCGGCTCGCCGGAACCCGGCGAACCCGATCAGCAGCAGAGCGGTCCACATCGCGTCACGGCTTCTGGTGTCAAGCTCGCGAGGCTCCCAGCCAGGGGCGGCGCGGCGGATGTCCTCGGCGTGCACGAAGAACTCGACCAGGTTCATGGCATCGTCGATCAGGCCGATGCGGGTCGGCTGCCACCACGGCGGCCCGGCACGGAACGTCTCGACCAACTCGGGAAAGGTGTGGGCCCGCATGGTGGCCCGCTCGGCCCGCTCCGTGATGCCGTGCAGCCGACCGACGATGAGCCCGGGAGCGGCCCACGGCACCCGCTCGCGGGTGACCAGGTGCGCCACCAGATCATGGTTCGTCCATCCGGCGCAGAGGGTGGACGCCGCCGGGCCACGCTCGGCCAGCAGGTCCGCGAGCTCCCGCCGCTGCGCACGGGCCCCTGGCCGGGTGAGAACCGCTCCTGACCCCATCATGTGCGGCACTCTAGGCGATGAGGCGACTCACGGCGGGNCTCTGGCCGTTGGNAGTCTCCGGNTAGGGAAAGTGAANCGGAAGGNGGNTCCGTCCTTCACCGCGCCGTCCAGCCAGATCCGGCCGCCGTGGAACTCGACGATCTTGCGACACAACGCCAGCCCGATGCCCGTGCCCTCGTAGACATCCCGGCCGTGCAGCCGCTGGAAGATCACGAAAATCTTCTCGGCGTACTCCGGATCGATTCCGATCCCGTTGTCGGCGCAGTACAGCTCCCACTCGTCCGCCCGGTCGACGACACCGACATGCACGGCGGGAACCGTCTCGGCCCGGAACTTCAGCGCGTTCCCGATCAGGTTCGCGAACAGCTGGGTGAGCAGGACGGGGTCCCCGCGCACGACCGGCAGATCATCCGCGGTGACCTCGGCCCGGGCGCTCTCGATCGCGATGGACAGCGCTCCCACCGCCCGGTCGAAGATCTCCCCCAGGGACACATCGACGAAACCGTCAGTAGTCCGCCCCACCCGGGAGAAGGCCAGCAGATCGTTGATGAGCTGCTGCATCCGCTTCGCGCCGTCCACCGCGAAAGCGATGTACTGGCTGCCCCGCTCGTCGAGCCTGTCACCGTAGCGTCGCTCCAGGAGCTGGCAGAAACTCGCCACCTTCCGCAGCGGCTCCTGCAGGTCGTGCGAGGCGACATAGGCGAACTGTTCCAGGTCACGATTGGAGCGCCGCAGCGCCTCGGCCTGCGCCTCCACCGCGGACCGCGCCGCCCGCGCGACCCCGAGCTCCCCGATCAGCTGGCGTCGCATCGACTCCACGTCGGCGGCGAGCGAGGCGATGTCCGGGGGACCGGTCGGCTCGACCACGTGATCGAGATGTCCGGAGGCGACGGTTCGCGCATCGTCGCTCACCCGCTCGAGCGGGCGGGTGACCCAGGACCGTAGCGCCCGCGCGATGACCGCCAGGAGTACGGCCATGACGGCCGCGCCGGTCACCAGCGCGAAGATCAGGAAACGGAGCGCCGCCGTGACGTGCTGGCGGGCCCGGACTTCCCTGGCCCGCAGGTCCGCCTCGAGGTCCCCGGCCGCGGCGCGGACCGCCTCGAAGCGGGTCTTGCCGAACTCCGGTGACAACAGGCGGGCCNCCGCGGGACCGCCCACCCGCACCGCGTTGATGGCCGGATCGGCGTAGTCGCCGTGCCAGGCCCGGATCCGGTCCTCCAGCACGGCGAGCCTCGCCAGCAGGTCGGGGCGCTCCACGAGCCGTCGGTGCAGGTCCGCGAGCAGCGTGCGCTCGGCCCTGCGCCCTTCGTTGTAGGGCTCCAGGAAGTCCTCGCTGCCCTGAAGCAGGTAGCCCCGCATCCCGGTCTCCTGGTCGACCAGGCTGGAGACCAGTTCGGTGGAGCTCAGCAGAGCCGGGGCGAGGACGTCGCTGCGCGTGTGGAGGGCGTCATCAAGCCGGACCAACGACGAGACGACGAGACCAGCGACGATCATCAGCACCATCGCCGCCACCGCGTAGGTCACCTCGAGTCGACGGCGCAGGCGCCAGACGGACCCGACCCGGCCGCGCTCCACCGCTCCGCTCGGCCCCGCGTCGCCCGCTCCCCCGTCGGTGACGTTCGGGTGGGTGACGTTCGGGTGGGTGCGCTCCGGCATCAGCCGGCACCCCAGATCAGCAGCAGGAGCGCGACGTCGTCGGTCAGCGGGCCGCCATTGCGCGCCTCCACCCGGTCGATCAGGTTGTCGAGCAGCCCGTCGGGGTCGTCGGCGGGCCAGAGTTTGGCGATCTCGGGCAGCACGCCCTCCCAGCCCAGCGGTTCCCCGCCCGGTCCCTCCCGCCCCTCCAGCAGGCCGTCCGTGGCGAGCAGGAGCGCCCAGTGCGGCCCGAGCTCGATCCGCACCTCCTCGGAGAGGTCGTCGTCGACGATGCCAAGAGCCGGACCGACGACGTCGCCCGGCAGCGCCGACAGCCGCGGATGCAACAGCGCCGGCGGCGGATGACCGGCCAGCCGCATCCGCGCCGAGGTCCGGTCGGGAGCGATCGCGAGGGTGCACACCGTCGCGAAGATCTCATCCTGTTCCCGCTCGCTCACCAGCACGCGTTGGAGATACCCGAGCCGGTCGGGTTCCGGAACACCGGCGAGGACCAACGTGCGCCACGCGATCCGCAGGCTCACCCCGAGCGCCGCCTCGTCCGGGCCGTGCCCGCAGACGTCGCCGAGCAGGACGTGGAGCGTGCCGTCCGCGGTGGACACCATGTCGTAGAAGTCCCCGCCGAGCAGGGACTGCTGCCGGCCGGGGCGGTACCGGGCGTCGTGATGCAACCGGCCGTCGTCGATGAGTGGCCGGGGTAACAGGCCGCGTTCGAGGCGGGCCCGCTCGTCCGCCAGCAGCTCCGACTCCCGCAGCGCCTGCGCGGCGGTGTCGGCCCGCTTGCGCTCAATCGCGTACCGGACGGCCCGGACCAGGTCCCGCCCGTCGACCTGACCCTTGACGAGATAGTCCTGCGCGCCCGCGGCGACCGCCTGCGCCCCCCGGTACTCGTCAACCAGACCGGTGAGCACCACGNCCGGCGCTCCCGCCTCGACCGTGAGCAACCGGCGTAGCGCCGACAGGCCCTCGCTGTCCGGCAGCCCGAGATCCAGCAGCACGCACGCGACGTGCTCGCTGCGACGGGCGGCTTCGGCCACCGTGCGCACCCGGGTCAGCTCGACCGGAGCGGAGACCTCGTCGAGGAGCTCGGACACCAGATAGGCGTCGGCATCATCATCCTCGACCAACAGCACCGGCCAGATCACTTTTACGGGATCAGCGTTCGGCGCCCGCATCGCGGTGCCCTCGGTTCCTGACACATCTCCTCGGCATTGCACGACACGAGGCCATACCGGCCCNACCCGGACTCGAAGCATGGCACGACCACGGCGCCCGTGCGCATCGGAACGCCGAACCGGAGTGGACCGCGGCCAGGAAGACCGTCAGGAAGACAGAGCGCGACGGGCTCCGGAAGACCGGGCTCAGGAAGACATGGTGGGCCTACGGAAACGACGGCAGTCGCAAGGACGGATCAATGAGCGGCGATGTGGCCACCAGTGACGTTGTGGCTACCAGCGGTGGTGTCGCCCTGCGCGCCTTCCTTCCCTGACGGGGTCTCACCCGCAGCCGGCGCCGTGGGACGGCCCAGCAGGTACCAGCCCCACAGCCCGGCGGGCACCGGGGCCCGCCTCGGCGCGCCGGGCACCTCCCGGGCGTCCATCACGTCGAGCAGGTGATCCCAGTAGCCCGTCAGGCGGGCCGCCAGGCTTCCACCGAACAGCCTGCTGTGCAGAAGGTGCGGATGCGGTCGGGTCGGAGCGTGGCGCATCGCGTCGGAGAAGCGGTCGAGGAGATCCCGGCGCTCGTCGTCGGACAGCTCGGCCATCAGCTCACGCAGAAGTTCGTCCTCCAGCGTCGCATGTTCGACCATCAACGCGGCCAGATCCCGGCGCAGGTTCGCGACCGGCTCCGCGGGCCGGTTGAGGTCCCCCTGGACGTACTGTTCAATGCCGCGCATCACCGAGGAGCAGCGCCGCGCCAAGCGGCCCAGGTCCGCCACCCGCGCCCGGCCGCCCACGACCCGGCGGGCCATCTCCGGGTAGACCACCGACTCCATCGCGCTCAGGTGCGCGGAGACGGCGGCCACGGCCGCGTCGCTGGCGCGCAGCGCCTGCCGCGGGTCGGTCGACGGACCATCCACGTCACCGTGGGCACCGACGTCGCGCGAGAGCTCGATCAGACGGACGGCATCCTGATGCGCGGCCTCCACCAAGGTCACCAACGTCTCGGCCATGACCACCTCGCAGCCCATGGGCGGATACCCAGCGGAGAGCTACCGGGATCCAAAGCTACGCCTATCCGACCCGGTCCGCATCTCGGCAGCCACCACGCAGCCGTAACCCGGTACCCACAAAGGGTGCCAGTCGCCTCGCTCGGCACCTACACTCTCAGGCTTGGTCCCCGTGGTGTCCGGCCGTGGCCGCGCCGAACGGCACCGTCACCGGGCGAGGAACTCGTCGAGATCGGCGAGGAACCTCGTCTCGTCCTCGACCACCAGGCCGCCGACATCGGCGTGGCCGGGCGGACCCGGCTGCGCGAGCACAATCGAACCGGCGCCGTGCCGGATGGTGAGCCGCCGCCCGAGCATCGCGGCCAGTCGCATGGAAGCCGACCCGCAGGCCTCGTCCTCGGTGACGCCGTGCCTGCTGGCGAAGGCCCGGGCCCGCACGACCCCGCCCGGCTCATCCTCCCACGCCCAGAGCTGGGTCAGGTCCTCGGCGGGTGGACGGGGCAGGTCGAGCGCGTCGACCTGGCCCGGGTCCGCGAGCATCTCATGCCACCAGCAGGGCACGGCGGCCAGGGCGCCGCGGACCCAGACCCGGCCCTGCTCCTGCCAGCTGACCGCCTCGCCGCCGGCCGGGCGGAGGATCTCCGGATGGCCACCGAGCAGCCGACCCAACAGCCAGGCCGACCCCACCAAGGCGTGCCCCGCCATGGGCAGCTCCCCGGTGGGCGTAAAGGTGGCCAGCTCCGCCAACTCCGGGTCGTCGACGAAGACCGTGGCGGGGCAGCCCAGTCGGCGCGCGACGACGGACCGCTCCCGCGCGTCGGGCAGCAGCTTCGCGGCATCCAGCACCACGGCGAGCAGGCTGCCGCCGGCGCCCGTCTCGTCGGCGAACACCCGAAGCGTGCGTACCTCGATCCCGATCACTCGATCCTCCCTGTGACGTATCCCATGCGCCGGACGTGTATCTCACCCTTCGTGCCACACCACGCCGGCACAGTTGCCAGGCATCCGCGTCCACGGTGAAGCCCGGATCGCCTCCGGACGGCCGGCACCGACTTGTCACCATGAAGGTTCACCAGCGGGGAAGGGCGTGGGAGATGCCGACAGGTGGACCTGGACATGGATCGGCGGCAGGGAAGAAGGCAGTGATGCGGGACGACGCGGTGCCGGGCGAAAGGGTACGCGACGAGACGGTACGCGAGACCCGGGGACGCGACGTTGATGGCGCGCGCCCGGACGGCGGCGACCACGGCAGCCAGCATCCCGTTCGGGAGGTGCTGGGGGACGCCCTGGAGCAGGCGTCGGCCAACGCCCATAAGCTCGCCGGCGCGCTGACCCGTCCGGTCTCCCTGGTCCGGGTGGGTCGCAAACGACGCGGGGCGCCCCGCTCCGAGCTACCGCGGACACCGGACGGGCGCGTCATGGCCTGCGGCGTGTACAGCCATGGCCGGCGGGTCACCATGGACATCGACCAGGCCGACGCGCTGCGGTTGGCGCGGTCCGAACGCAACGGGTTCGCCTGGCTCGGCCTGTTCGAGCCGAGCTACGAGCAGCTCACCGCGATCGCCGAGGAGTACAGGCTGGACAAGCTCGCGGTGGAGGACGCGGTCACCGGCCACCAGCGCCCCAAGCTCGAGCAATACGAGAACCACCTGTTCATGGTGCTCAAGACGACCAGTTACGTGGAGCACACCCAGGTAACGGGCACCTCCGAGGTAGTCACCACCGGCGAAATCATGATCTTCCTCGGCGAGGACTTCGTCGTGACCGTGCGGCACGGCAGGCACGGGGAGATGACGAAGCTGCGCGGCCGGCTGGAGGCCAACCCGGAGATGCTCCGGCACGGCCCGACGGCCGTGCTGCACGCCATCTGCGACAGCATTGTGGACGACTACGTCCGCACCGTGGAAAGCATCCAGGCCGACGTCGACCAGATCGAGACGGGCGTCTTCCATCGGGATCAGAAGCCGTCGACGGAAAGCGCCTACCAGATGAANCGCGAGCTTCTGGAGCTCAAGCACGCGGTGCTGCCGCTCGCGGGCCCGTTGCGTACCCTCACCATGGACGCCCCCACGATGGTCGACGTGGCGATGCGCCGTTACTTCCNGGACGTCGCCGACCACCTCGAGCAGGTCAGCGANCGAATAGCTCACTTCGACGAGCTGCTTTCCTCCGTGCTCCAGGCGACGCTGACGCAGGTGACGATCGCGCAGAACGAGGACATGCGACGGATCAGTGCCTGGGTGGCGATCGGCGCCGTCCCGACCGCCGTCGCCGGGATCTACGGCATGAACTTCGACCACATGCCGGAGCTTCGTCAGACGTGGGGCTACCCGGCCGTCCTGGCCGTCATTACGACGATCTGTCTGTTTCTCTACCGTGCGTTCAAGCGCAACGGCTGGCTCTGACACCGACCTGCATGCTATGCGCGCATAGACCACGACAATGACGGCAGATCCATAGTCCCTTTTTACTATAAGTTGGCTGACGCGACGTATCCGTACGATGGGTTACCCCTGGCCCGCCACGTCGGTTACCGTTACCAACCGTGTCGGAGCAACCGGGTCTCGCGCCAGCCGCTCGGCGCGGTCCCCGCCGACCCCCCACCCCTCGGGGGACTCCATGACCTCGCCTGACCCCAAGAGTCGTAAAACGGCCATCCTGCCCGATCGGGGCGATCTCATCGCGGAGCTCGCCGGCCGGCTGGAGGCCCTCGACGCGCTCCTCAACCGGCTGGAGGATGCCGAGCGGCAGGCCGCCGACGCCAGCGAGCATCTCATCCGGACCCGCCGGTGGCAGGAGGACACGGTCCGGACCATCCAGGAGGAGCGGGCTCGGATGCGCCAGCGCCAGCACGCCCTCGACGAGCTCGCCGACCACGCCCGCGCCGCGGTCGAGGCGCTGGCGCACCACCGCTCGCTGCCCCGTGAGGTCCACGAGCTCGCGGTCGAGCTCCAAGTGCTCGATGCGGCGGGATTCCTCACCCNCCGCGGCTCCCGGTCCCGCTGAGGGGGGNGCACACCCGGCCTCACCCGTCGACTACTTTAAGTAGTCAAAATCGCCCACGGGCCGCGGGAGGGCTNCCCGCCCGCCCGCCTCTCACCCGGACCGGCCGCCGCCGCGGACCCCACACGCAACGAAAAACCAGCAGGACAAACGGGGCGCGAAGGGCCTTAGGGCCGCCCGGTCAGCCCGGCCGACCGCGCGGGCCGCCGACGCCGCGCGACGGGAACTTCAACGCGCACTCGCTGTAGTTGGGAAGGACTAGTGTTTACCCACCCCATCCAAGTGGACTAGTCTCACGCCGACGTCACGACANCACCGGGCCGAACGCCGAGTCCTGCCCCCGGCCCCGGTGTCCCCTCCGAGTCGTCATCAGGGGCAGGAGCGGGGGACCCACCTCCACCGGCCGGCGCCGATCCGCGGTGTCGACCTAGGGGTGAAGCTCGACGCGTGAAGGTCACGCGAGAGCCGGGCAGCCCAGCCCGAACCCGACAGCTCACTTCGCAGGCGCACGGGAAGGAATACACCGTTGTCCGCGCAAAGCGTGCAGCTCGACGAAGAAACGCGAGGCGCCGGTCGCGGCCGTCACCGCGCACCCTCCGCGCCCCCGGCCGCCCGCAGCCGGGCCCGGGCCCGCGCCTTCGCCGCCGTGACCACCGGGACCGTCGCGGTCTCCGGAGTGGCTCTCGCCGGCTGCGCCACCGACATCAACGCCGACGCCGCGAAGGACGAGCAGCCGAACACCGCTCCGATCACCCTCGCCGCGCAGATCGGCTCCCAGGCCGCCCTGGGGGGCAGCATCGCCGCCGCGGCGGTCAGCACCCACGGCTCCACCTCCCTGCTCGGCTCGACGGGCGGTGTCGACGCCCCGCCCCTGGCCGGCAAGGTTCAGGTCGGTCTCCGGGTGACCAACCCCGACGTGAGCGTCAGCGCGGACCAGCCGATCGACATCGGCTTCTCGCTCTACAACGAGCAGACCCACGAACCGCTGGCGAACCAGCTGGTCAAGGTGCAGGTGAAGCTCCCCACCGGGTGGGCCACCTTCAAGCACCTTTACACCAACGCCCAGGGCTACGCCTCCTACACGGCCCGGGTGCTCACCACCACGAATGTCACCGCGGTCTTCGACGGCACGGACGCCCTGCAGTCCGCCCGCTCGGCGAACGACGCCACNCTGCGCGTACGGCCGGCGCCCACCCCCCGGCTCGTCCGCAACGCCGCCTGGTCGGATCTCCTCACGACAGGGGACGCCGCGGACCAGGCGTCGGTTCCGGTCCCGTCGAGCTCCCTCGGGGAGAAGGCCGTCTACCTGGCCTCCCTGCAGGCCGGCAAGCCCTACGTCTACGGTGCGGAGGGCCCGAGCTCGTTCGACTGCTCCGGCCTCATCCAGTACATCTTCAAGCAGCTCGGCAGGAGCGTGCCGCGGACGACCGACGCCCAGTTCGCCGCCGCCACCCGGGTGTCGCAGTACAACAAACAGCCCGGCNACCTGATCTTCTTCGGGACACCCGGGAACATTTACCACGTCGGCATCTACGCGGGCGACGGCATGATGTGGGCGGCGCCGCACACCGGCGACGTCGTGTCGCTCAAGAAGATCTATACCACCTCCTACTACGTCGGTCGGATCCTCTAGCGGCCGGTCGGAGCCGGCGCACCGCCCTCATGCCGACGCAACGGCTCACCCGGCTCCGGTGGATCGCCTTCGCGGCTGGGGCGCGGACCACACGAGCCCTGCCAGTCCACGAGCGGCCGGCTACCGAGCCCCTCTCCAGGCGCCGACCCGAAGCCGTGGAAGCCGGACCCGGGACTCCCACCCACCGGCGAAGCCGCGGACAGACCAGCAAGCGGGCCCTGTCACCGCCCGACAACCCGCCTATGTGGTTCCTTTCCAGCTCTCCGGACGGGCCCTCCTTCCGGTGGGACGGACGTCAGATCTCCCCCCCATCTGACGTCCGTCCGGCCGGAAGGCCCCCGATTCCGCCGGCCTTCCCTCGGATNCCCCCCCCANCCGCACGGGAAGGCCGGCGGGCCTCGGGCCCCGGCCGACCAGGTCCGCCGATGCCGCTACCCCCCTCCCGGCGGCATCGGCGGACTTCAGCCCTCGGTCTCTGCCCGGTGCGGAAACCGCCCGGCCCGCTCGCGGGCGCCGCGGTCAGGCCCCCAGCCGGTGACCAGACGAGAACTTCCACAGGGTCTCGCTGACCTTCCGGTCCCAGGAGGCCTCCGGGGCCCGGCCCTCCGGGACACGGTCCTGGCAGGTCGGCCCGGGCTCCGGGTCGAACTGCCCGACGACGCCGACCGCGGCGAACTCCGGCTTACCCGGGGCGCAGGCGGCGGTCAGGGCCAGCCGGGCACCCTCGCCGATCCCCCACACGTAGACCCGGTTCGGATCCACCTTGGTCCGTTTCGTGGAGACGAAGCGGACCACGTCGCGCAGATAGCGCACGTCGGCCCCCTCGGGTCCGTCGATCCGCCACGTGCCGCCCACGGCTTCCGGGAAGGCCACCGCGAAGTCGCGGGAGTTCGCGAGCTTGCCGGCGTCACTCTGCCGGTCAAGTGACTTCGCGTCCGCGTTGTCGTCGTGCAGGATCAACACCAGCGGAAGCGGGTTGGCGGGATCGGACGGGGCCTGGACGAGCAGCTCGCGGCCCGCCGACGCGTAGTCGCCGGGCAGGCTGACCCGCTGGGTCTTCGGGCGGTCACGGGTCCCGAGGTAGCCCCAGACGACCACGATCACGACACCGACGATGAGCACGGTTCTCTTGTTTTTGCCCCACCATCCGGCGAGGGGATTCGACACCACGGTCCAACCGAACCACACCGCTGGCCGGGAAACGCCGCAAACCTGGCAGCAGATGACGACAAGACCGGGGTCAGACCGGGGCCTGTCCGCCTTGTCCCCCCACTTGTCCCCCCAAAAAAAGCCAGGGGACGCGTCAGGTGACGGCCAACGCGCGGCGCCGGGCCTGGCGCAGCACCTCCACCTCGCGGGGCGCGTCCAACGGCGGCAGCGGACCATGGACCCAGCTCAGCAGGAGATCGGCGAGGGCGGGATTCTGCGCGAGCACCGGCCCGTGCAGGTAGGTGCCGATGACCCGGCCATCCACGATGCCGTCCGTTCCGCCGTCACCGTCACCGANCCCGAGCCGGACCGTACCGAGCGGGATGCCGCTCGCGCCGGGCAACCGCCTCGTCCGCCCGGCGTGATTCTCATACCCGTACAGGGTGGGCAGGCCGAGCCGTGCGTCCGGTTCCACCACGATGTCCCCGACCGCACGCGCCGGCGGCGCGTCCGACGGGCCGAAGGAGCGACGGGTCTCCACGTCGACGAGATTCAGCCCCTCGTGGATCTCCCCACCGGATGGGAAGGTCGCGCCGATCNCCTGGTAGCCGGCGCACACGGCGAGCACCGCCGCTCCCGAGCTCACCGCTCGCCGGATCGCCCGGTTCTGCCGGATGCCGTCCGCGGCGAGGACCTGCGGTGCGTCCTCGCCGCCGCCGAGCAGGTAGATATCACAGCTCTCGGGCACCGCCGACCCCGCGGGAACGTTCACCACCTCGACCGGCAAACCACGCCAGCGCAGGCGCTGGGACAGCACGATCGCGTTACCGCCGTCGCCGTAGGTACCAAGCAGCTCGGGGTAGATCAGCGCGATCCTGGTCGCAGAGCCGCCCGTCATCGCGTGGATCCCCTCATCTCGCGCACAACCTCACTGCGTGCACAACCTCGCCGCGTGCACAACCTAGCCACGTGCACAACCTAGCCACGTGCACAACCTAGCCACGCGCACAACCTCACTGCGTGGACCTCACCAGCAGATCGCGGAACGCCGTGTAGTTGGCGACGACGTCGACCACCTTCTCGTTGGCGGCCAGGGCCGCGTCCCGCGCACTGGCATACACGCTGTGCGGCACCTCCGCATAGGCCAGCCGCACGCTCATGTCCTCCTTGCGCTCCCCGGTGACCAGCACCTGCCGGCCGGCGAGCCGTTCGAACGGCACGTCCCAGATCCAGGACGGATCCCGCCCGTCAGCGGTCTGGGAGTTGAAGTCGATGACGACAGGCCGCGGCGGCGCGTCCGCCAACAGCTCCATCATCTCCACCCAGCCAGCGGGGTTCTTCGCCAGCAGCAGCCGGCCTCGATGGCCCTCCTCGCCGAGCGCCACCTCCTGATAGCGACCCTGCACATCGCCCAGGCCGGTCATGGCCGCAAGCGCATCCTCGATCTCGACGCCGAACTCCCGGGCCGCGGCGGCGGCCATCGCCGCGTTGCCGAGGTTCACCCGTCCGGGCAGATCGAGCCGGGCCTCGATGGTGCGGCCGTACCAGAGTAGTTCCCGGGAGCCGGTGACCGCGACGATCGGCTCGGGCCTGGCCAGCCCGCACTCGGACCACCAGCCGCTGCTGTTGCGGTGTAGCAGCCGGGCGCACTGCGGGCAGACCATCGCGTCCGCCGTCCAGTTCTGCCCCGCCGACACCCAGACCTGCCGGTGCCAGCCCGCCGCCGCCCAGGCCACCAGGGGATCATCGACGTTCGCGACCACCGTCGTGTCGCGCAGCTCCGAGCCGAGCTCGCGCCACATGGCGGCGATGCGCCGCGTCTCGTTGGACCGGTCGAGCTGGTCACGGCTGATGTTCAGCAGCAGGACCACCCGCGGCGAGATCTCCCTGGCCACCTTCGGCAGCCAGATCTCGTCCACCTCGAGAGCCGCCGCCGCGTCAAACGGCGGCCGGGACAGCGCGGCCAGCNCCCCGGGCGCCATGTTCGCCCCGCCGCTGTTCGACTTGACCGGCCCCAGGGTGCCCAGGGCCCGGGCAAGCAGCCTCGTGGTGGTGGTCTTGCCGTTGGTGCCCGACACGCAGGCGGTCATCCGGTGGGAGCCGACCTCGGCGAGCGCCGCCGGGGATACCCGCAGCGCGAGCTTGCCACCGATCATCTCGCCGGAACCACGGCCGAGCCGGCGTGACGCCTCGGCCGCCAGGCGTTCAACGGCGAGCGCGGCCTGGGTCCTGGCGGTGAACCGGCGGGGGATTGATGTCGTCATCGCGGTTTCTACAGTGCCACGACGGCACCGGGCGGCGAAGCCCGCCCCGTCTTCTGTTCCGATAGATCCCGGTCCAGTCCCCGGTCATCGGCCCGGTACCACCCGGTAGCGCCCCGGACGGGGGTTTGTTCCAGCCCGGACATTACCTCACGTGAGCTGGCGTTACCCATAGTCCGTTGGGGAAGGTGTCGACCGGACCACCGTCGCGGAATCGACGCGGCATCGCGGTAGAACTCACCTGACAGGGTGAACCGGAATACCCACGGCCGCCCCCACAGGTGAGAATCACAGGCGGAACACGGCTGGTCGGCGCGGGTGCGCCGGTTTGGCCACCGGGGGCCGCGCCGGGCGGGCATCCCGGACCGGCACGGCCGGCCCGGGTCCGCCGCGCGGTTGCAGAAGGGACGTGAGGGCGCACAGTGACCACGAAGGCAATCGCGATCGCGCGGGTACACGGCCACTGGTCGGTGCACGATCTCGACCCGGCCGACGTCGACGACCTCGACGCCCTCACCGACATGATGCGGGATCTGGGTGATGGCCCCGTCGTCGCCTTCCTCGAGGAGGACGACGAGTACCTCGCGGTGGTCCGGGTGTGTCCCGACGACCCGGATCCGCAGGTCTTCCTCTCCGATCGCCGGGTCCTGGTGACCTCCGACCTCGCCGAACGCCTGTTCGCCGACGCGCTGCCCTCGATGGCGGGGCTGACCACCCCGGACGACGAGGATGACGCGTCCGCCGTCACCCATGCCGCCCCCGTGGGCGATCTCGATCTACTCGGCGATCTGGGCACCCCCGCGGAGGCGTTGTTGGAACTGATCGGCGAGGAGGGGATGCTGCCAGGCGATGTGATCAGCGCGCTCAGCGAACGGGCCGGGGCGGGGGAGATCCTCGATGACGCACGTGGCTGAGCCCACCGCTTCGGTCCCGCGCCGCCGGCCCGCTGATCCGGGATGACCGATCCCGACGAGTACCCCCGGGCGGGCGCTCCCGCCCGGCTGAGCGGTCCGCCCGGACCGGACCGCTTCCACGAGGCGATGGGGCTCGCCCTGCGCGAGGCCCGCCTGGCCCCGGACCACGCCGACGTCCCGGTGGGTGCCCTGGTGGTGACCGAGGACGGCACGGTGCTCGGGCTCGGGCACAACGAGCGGGAACGCGGCGCCGATCCCACCGCCCACGCCGAGATGATCGCCCTGCGGGCGGCCGCGCGCCGGACGGGTTCCTGGCGGCTACCGGGAGCCACCCTCGTGGTCACGCTGGAGCCCTGCACCATGTGCGCGGGGGCCCTCGTGCTCGCCCGGGTGGACCGCCTCGTCTACGGCGCGGTTGACGAGAAGGCCGGGGCGGTCGGCTCGCTCTGGGACGTGGTGCGGGACCGGCGGCTCAATCATCGACCCGAAGTGGTCGCCGGGATCCGCGCCGACGAGTGTGGCGCCCTCCTGGCGGAGTTCTTCGCCGCGCGCCGGCGCCCGGCGGGGCGCTAGCCGGCACACCGCCGCCACGCTCGCCCGGTTCGGGGCGACGGGCCGCAGCCTCGGCGCCGTCGGACCCCTACACACCCCGGCGAACCGGACTCTCGCGACGTCCGGTAGGCTAGTCCGCGGTGGAGTCGCCTAGTGGCCGAGGGCGCACGCCTCGAAAGCGTGTGAGGGGGCAACCCCTCCGTGGGTTCAAATCCCACCTCCACCGCCCTAGCGGCACGTCTCGCTCTTCGCGTGCTGGCCGGGCCCGCACAGCGGTCCCGGAGGATCAAGCCCGGGCACCGGGCCGGCGGGGAGACCGGACGGCGGGGAGAGGGAGCCCATCGCGGCGAGGATCAGGCCATCGTGGCGAGGATCGCGCCGATGTCGTCAACGGTGGTCCGCGGGTTGACGATGGCGAACCGGGCGACGGTCTCGCCCTCGTGCACGGTGGGCGGAACAAACGCGAAACCGTCCCGCAGCAGGTTCTCGCTCCACCGCTGGTAGTCCGCGGCCTGCCAACCCAGCCGACGGAACACCACGATCGACAGCTGCGGTTCCCGCACCAGCTCGACGTAAGGCAGCGCGGCGATCTGGAGCGCGGCCGCCCGGGCGGTCGCCAGCGTGGACTCGATGGCCCGGCCGTAGGCCAAGGTGCCATGCGTCGCCAGCGAGAACCAGAACGGCAGCCCGCGGGCCCGCCGGGACAGCCCGATGGCGTAGTCCGACGGGTTCCAGGCCCCCGCCGAATCCAGGACCTCGAGGTAGCCGGCCCGCTGCGGGCCGTGCGCCGCCCGGGCCACCGCCGGATCGCGATACACCAGCGCGCAGGCATCGAACGGCGCGAACAGCCACTTGTGCGGATCGACGATGAACGAGTCGGTCTCGGCGATCCCGTCGAAGAGAGAGTGGGTCGATGCGGCGGCGAGCGCGGCCAGCCCGTAGGCGCCGTCCACATGTACCCACAGCCCGCGGGCCTGACAGACGTCCACCACCCCGCGGATGTCATCGACGGTGCCGAACTGGGTGGTCCCTGCGGTCGCCACCACCGCGAACACGCCGTCGACGGCCTGGGCGCCGTCCTGCTCGGCGAGCCGGTCCAGCGCCTCGGCCAACAGCGGACCGGTCAGTCGTCCGGCGTCATCCGTCGGCACGACGACGACCTCGGTGTCGAGCACCGTGGCGGCCTGGTAGAGGGAGGAGTGCGCTTCGGCCCCACAGACGAACCGCCATCGCGGTGGAGTCGGCCGACCGGCGGCGGTCAACCGGCTCCGGGCGGCATGCCGGGCGGCGGCCAGCGCCGACAGGTTGCCGACGGTGCCCCCCGGTACGAACAGCCCACCGGCGCAGGCGGGGAAGCCCGCGAGGTCCGACAGCCATCGCAGCGCCTCGTTCTCCGCGAAGACCGCGCCCGCGCCCTCCATCCAGCTGCCCGCGTAGATGGACGACGCCCCGACCACCAGATCGAACAATACAGCCGCCTTAGTCGGGGCGGCCGGGATGAAGGCGAGATTGCGGGGATGATCCGTCGAGATGCAGGCGCGGGACAGCTCCTCGTCGAACACCTCGAGAGCGCGACGGCCACCGATGCCCTCGGCGGTGATCGTGGATCCCACCGCCGCCGCCAACTCGTCCCATGACAATGGCGCGTCCAGCGGTACCGGATCGAATCCGAGCCGGACGCGGGCAAAGTCACATATCGCGCGGACGAGGTCGGCAGCCTGCGCGTCAAACCGATGCACAGGCGGAGTCTAGGGTCGGCCATGCCCGGACATCGGGCAGCTCACCCCGCCGCAACACCGGCGTTTCCGGGTCAACCCCGAGTTCACACCGGCTCGTCGCGGACCGTCACAAGTCGCCCGGGTCGGGTGATCTCCCGCGACCCGAGGGACGACGCGAGGCTACGCGTCCTGCTTGCCGCGCTGACGACGGAAGAGGAACCCGCCACCAACCAGGGCAACCAACAGAACAATCGCTCCGACACGCTTCACAACAAACCTCCACGATGAGGACCCGGCCTACGGGACGACATGCCCGGGCGTCCATCCATATACCCCATGGACGCCGCGGAAGGTGCCCAGACCCGCCGTCCCGGGGGACGAACGGCTGACACATCCTCATGCCATCGAAACCGAGCATGCCATGAAGTGGTCCCAGGCGTGCGACCGGACCGCCGGACAAGCCGACGCGTCCTACGACAGCACGATGGACACGTGTCGTATCGCGGGGCAATCTTCACGCGGCCCGGCGTTTGGACGGTGCTTTCACAGTCGCCCTCATCGCACCCGTTCGGCGACAAGGGCTGCGAGGATGTCGGCATGGCAGGGCTCGCCCGGCGGGCACCAGCAGGCCAACCGCTTACCAGCCAGGTCGGGCAACTCGGCGAGCCGCTCCGACCGCGAGTAGCGGCGACCGGACCGGTCGTACCGGACATCCGGCCCACTGCCGGTCATCCACGCCGCGTACAGCTCTACCGCCGCGGACCGCCCCCACTCGCGCTGGTCGAAGGGATTGCCCCATCGGGTCGGCCGGGCGACCACGACCACGTCGTCGGGCCTGCGCCACCCGGCGGCGCGGGAGAGCCGGACATGGGACTGTGCGACGGTCATCATCGGAGGCCTCCCAGCTCGACGACATCCCTGGCGCCGCCCAACTCGCCCGGATCGTCGGTGAGATCCAGATCGTCGGTGAGAATGGCGTGCGTGGATGGTACGGACACCACCATCCCCCCGCACGGGGTTCGCAACCGATCGGCGCGGACCGGGCCGGCTGTCCGTGCCGATCAGGCCNCCTCACCGCCGATCCACGTACCAGAGGAGCCACATCGGGCCCGGGAACCAGTGGACGGTCCACGTTCGGCGGACCCGATTCAACGCCACCCCAATAAACAAGCAATCTCTGTGCAATAACCACACAATAACCGTACGATCGTTAATCGTGTGATCGTTGCAGTAAGAAACGTGCCGGAGGCACGGGAACAGCGCAAAAGGGGGCAGCCACAACCATCCAGCCATTCCCCCTTTACTTTCCGTACACCGGAAATTTGATAACGGGTAAAGTACATTTTTTCGACGCGACGAGGTTGCCGTCCCGGCCCTTCTGGTGATATCTCGCGGCGATGCGGCGGGATCGTTCCAGGGCGCCGACGGGACCGGTTGCGACCGGGCGCCGACGAGTATCCATGCCGCCTGCCGGAGGTAGGACAAGCGGCGCATAGAATGTCCGCGAGAATGTGCGCGGCAAATGCGGCGAGTCCTGGGGGCGATGGTGGCACGAGTCTTCGTCAGCCATGCGGGCTCCGACGCGGAGCTGGCCGACAGAGTGCATCAGACGCTGACCCTTCTTGGCCACCGGGTGTTCCTCGCTCAGAACATCCGGGTGGGCGTCCAGCCCGGCGACATGTGGAAGGATCGGTTGCACCGCGAGCTGCGAGCCGCCGACGCCGTGGTCTGTGTCATCACCAACGCCTACAACGCCTCCCCGTGGTGCGCCTACGAACTGGGAATCGCCTACGAGGTCGGCAGCCTGCTGCTGCCGCTGCGCGTGGAGCCGACGGTCACCTCCCCGCTTCTGGAGGACCGGCAGCACGTTCACCTGCACGAGAATCCGGGGTGGGCCGACAACCTGAACATTGGGCTGCGGCGCGTCGAGGCCGGCGGCGGGCTGGGCTGGGCGGACGACCGGTCCCCGTTCCCGGGTCTGCGGCCGTTCACCCGGGACATGGCCAAGGTGTTCTACGGGCGCGGCAACGAGCTGCGGCGACTCACCCACCGGCTACGCTCCCTCGGTGAACAGCGTCTGCTACTGGTGGTCGGCGCCTCCGGATGCGGCAAGTCGTCGCTGGTCACCGCCGGCCTGCCGGCCCAGCTGGCGGGCGAGCCCGGCTGGGAGGTGGCCGACCCCTTCTGGCCGGGCCGGGACCCGGTCCGCAAGCTCGCCCACACCCTGACCCAGGCTGCGAGGCGTGTCGGCCAGCAGTGGGCGGTCACCGACATCGACCGGCAGCTCAGGGAGGACGACCTGGCCCTGATGGGGCTGGCCGAGGAACTTCTGACGGCCGGCTCCGGCCCGGTGCGGGACAGCCTGCTGCTACTGATCATCGATCAGGGCGAGGAGCTGTTCACCCGATCGGACGAAGAGGAACGGGCCCGGTTGGCGACCCTGTTGCGGCATGGGGTCACCGGTCCCGTGCGGGTGGTCATGGCGCTTCGCTCCGAGTTCCAGGACCAGGTCTTCGCCCTGCCCGAACTGAGCGGCCCCCCCGAACAGGGCGGGGTCAACCTGCACGTCTTCCCCCTCCGCCCGCTGGCCCGGGACATGCTGCCGGTCGTCATCACCGAGCCGGCCCGGGTAGCCGGCCTGCACGTGGAGCCGGAGCTGGTCGCCAGGATGGTCGCGGACACCGAGGACGGCGAGGCGCTGCCGCTGCTGGCGTTCACGCTCCATGAGCTGGCCAAGGACCAGACCCGCGGCGGCACCCTGTCGATGGACCGGTACCACGAGCTGGGTGGCGTGCGGGGGGCGCTGGCCCGCCGCGCCGACGCCGTCCTCGACGACGCCGTGGAGACGAGCGGGCTGGGCCGGGAGGAGATCCTGGTCGGCATGGCCGAGCTCGCCACGCTCGACGAGGCCGGTCGGCGGACCCGCCGACGCATCGACCTCAAGGACCTGCCGTCCGACGCGTTGCGGAGAACCTTCCAGGTCTTCGTGAACCAATGGCTGCTGTCCACCCCCAGCGACAGCCTGGGGACCGCCGTCGGGGTCGTCCACGAGGCGTTGCTGACCGCCTGGAAGCCACTGGATGCCGTCATCCGGGAACGGGAAGCCGCCCTGCTCAGTGAGGGCAAGGTCGAGCGTGCCGCCGCCGAGTGGGAGCACAACGACGGCCCGCTCTGGGACGAGGACCGGCTGACCACCGCCATCACGACGCTGTGGCAGTCCTATGAGCGTTTCCGCGCCGGTGAGGAGCCGGTGGTCCATCTCAAACCGGCCGGGCGGAGGTTCATTGACGCGTGCGACCAGCGGATCGAGGAAGCCCGTCGCCAGGAACGTACGCGCGTCGAGGCGGCCCGCCGCCGGGAACGTCACGAACGTCAACGCCGCCAGCAGGTCATCGCTGTCCTTTCCGTGCTCCTCGTCTTCACCGTCGTCGGGGCCGCGGTCGCCACCTGGCAGTCCCTCACCGCCCGGCAGGCGCAGCGCACCGCGGAACGGGCGCAGCGCACCACCGAACGGGCGCGGCACGCCCTGATCACTCACACCCTGCTCGCCGACGCCGACGCCGCGCGGGCGACGGACCAGGTGCGCGCGTTACGACTCGCCATCGCCGCCGAGGACATCGACCCCGGTACCGGTGGTGCGGCCGGCGGTAAGGCCGACAGGGGCGCCGACAGCCGGGCGAACCTGCTGCAAACCCTCGCCGAGGACCCGAACCCACTCGCCAGCCGCGGCGATCCCGTCACCTCGGTGGCGTTTTCCCCGGATGGACGCATCCTGGCCGTCGGCGGCGCGAACGCAACGGTCGTGCTGTGGGATGTGACGGAGGGTCAACATCGTCGGATCGACCCGCCCCTCACCGGCCAGCACAGCGGGATCACGTCGGTGACGTTCTCGCCGGACAGCCGGAACCTCGACGCGACCGGCGTCGACGGGACGGTGCTGCGGTGGGACGTCACCGACCCAGACCGGCCACAATTGCGGGGGCGTGTGAACGCCGCCGCGGCCCTCCCCACGCCGTGGGATGCGTTCTCCCCGGACGGGCGCCTCAGAGCCACCGGCCAGGACGGATCAATCATGCTGGCGGATGTCACCGCCCCGGATCGGCCCCGGCCGCCCAGCATCCTTCTCGCCGACCCCGGACCGGTCCGGGCCGTGGCCTTCTCCCCGCACGGGCAGGTCCTGGCCGCGGTCGGATCTGGCCGGAGGGTATGGCTCTGGGATACCAGCGTCACCCCGCCGCGGCAGATCGGGCAGCCGCTGACCGGGCACACCCGCTCCGTCCTGTCGCTGGCGTTTTCCCCGGACGGCGGGACGCTGGCCTCCGGCGGCAACGATGGCACCGTCCGGCTGTGGCGGCTCGCCGCGGTCGACGCGTTCCGCCGCAACGGCGTCGTCGAGTACGCCTGCCACGAGGCCCAGGGCGGGCTCGACCGGTCGGCGTGGAGCTTCCACATTCCCGGCCTGCCCTACCAGGACACCTGCGCGGGGTGACCGCCGGCGGCACCGGCGGCTACCTCGGCAACGACGGCTACCTCGGCAACGACGGCAACGACGGCAACGTCCAGGTGTCGAGGCGTTCGGCGATGTTGTTCGTGCCCTGGCGCCGCCCGGCGATCCGCCGGGCGTCCGCGAGGAACCGGTGGGTCCGCGTGACCATCACGGCGTTCGGCCGGTGCTCGGAGATGTCCAGTGCCTCGGTGACGAGCGCTTCAGCCTCGTCGACGTGGTGGCGGTACAGGGCCGCTGTAGCCGCGGCGATCCTCGCCATCGACCGCAGGCCGGTCGCCCCGGCGACATCGAGATGGTGCACCGAGGCGTCGGTATAGACCGATGCCGCGTCCGGCTGGCCGAGTTCGACGTACGCTGCCGCGGACAGTTCGGCGAGCGTCAGCATGTGCAGGGTGTCGATCGAGAACCCGGGGTTACCCGACTGCGCGCGACTCAGCGTCCCCTGGATGCGCCAGGCACGATTGATCGCTTCGTGCACGCCCGCCCGTTCACCGAGCGCGCCCAGGGTACGGGCCTCTATCGCCGCGGCGCGGCTGGCGGCCGGCGAGCCCGCACCGACGTGGGACGTGGCGGCGCGGGCCAGCGCGAGGGCGGAGGTCAGGCGGCCGGACTTNCGGGCCAGGGAGCTCTGCCACAGCCGAACCCAGCACTGAAGTGTCCGGTCCCGCGCCTCCTCGGCGTGGCCGAACGCCTCGGCGAACGCGGCCGTCGCCCCGGGGATGTCACCGAGGTCGTGGCGGGTGGTGGCCCACAGGGCGGCCAGGCGGCCGGCGGCGCGGTGCAGGCGGGCGTCGACGGCGGTCGGGTGCCCGCCCTCGGCGAGCAGGGAGCGGACGGCCGGCAGATGCCGGCGTAGGTACACGCTCGTCGCGCCGATCGGAGTCCGCTCGTACGCCCCGGTGATCTGCTCGATGCGGACGTCGATGTGGTTCAGGACGTCCTCGGACGCGATCACTCTCGGGATCACTCGCCCGCTCCGGACCATGAACAGCCCGGGTGGCAGGGATGCCCCCGCCGCCAGCCGGAGGAACCGCCGTCGATCGGACTCGTCGCCCATGCCGCACCTGCGCTTCGGGATGTCGCCCGCCTCCCATGACCATGATCCGTCCGTGGGCAGTCGAGAAACGGGTCATCGTCCATGGTCACGCCCCGTCTTCCATGATCATGCCCCGTCTGCCGGTCCGACTGCACACTCGCTGGACGCTAGCCGGGGCGGCCGCCCGCCGGAAGCGGAAACACCCAGCACAACGTGGTCTCCCGCGGCCTGCGGGCCACGGCCCACGGCGTCCCACGGCGGCACCGGTCGACCCGGCGCAGGTCACTAGCCGTGACTTTTGCACCGGCGGAGCCTCAGTGCGGTCGTGGCAGCCGCCCGCCGGCAGCCGGCCGCGACGGGCGAGGTCGGCGGNGNTGTGGGNGAGGNTCGCCGCGTTGTGCAACCGCCAGCGTTCCCAGCCGGGAGTGCCCTTGCGCACCCGCTCCGGCCGGACGTCCGCGGCGTCGGTAACGGTCTCGAAGGGTTTCTGCTCGTGCGGCCGCACGTCCGTGACGTGGCTCAGCCCCTGCGGTGGGGTGCCGACGAAGCCGCAGCGCAGGATGCGGATGGCGGCGAGCAGCCGGTCCACGAGGGCCGGCTCGCAGAGCACATCGTCGTCGAGGTAGAGCACATANCGGCCGNGGGACGCGTCGAGCAGGANCNGGCGCTGCNCCNCCATGCCCCGCCACATCCGCCCCCGGTGCACCTCGACGGCGCCGCCCCGCGGTGTAGTAGCTGGTGGACATCCGTACCCCAGGCCGCGTCAGTGTCGGCCAGAGGCCATCCGGGATCCGGACCAGATTGGTGAAGATCTCCACCGTCATGCCGGTGTCGAGCGCCCGGCCGACAAACTCGGGCAGCGCCGGGTGCAACGTCGGCTCACCGCCGATCATCGACACCAGGCGGACCCCGAGCTCGGCGGCAGCGTCGATGACCTCCGCCCAGTCGGCCGCGGTCATCGGCCCGTGCCCGCCGGCCGGGCCCGAGTCGGCGTAGCAGTGGGAACAGGAAAGCTGGCAGCGGCCGGTGAGCTCCAGCGACAGCCGGTCGATCGGCGGTGGGGCAAGGGNGGNGGTCACTTGTTCTCCTTGCGGGNGGNTGCGGNGGGGNTCAGTGGGCGGTGAGGGCTCGCGGGGGATGGAGCTCGCCGCCCTGGTGGAGGGCGGCGCGCTGCGTGAGCTGGTCGGGGGTGAGGGCCTTCATCCCGTGGTAGGTGCCGGCGACCTGGGCGCGGGCGAGTTCGAGCGCGAGCGCCGCCCACTGGACGAGCTGGCGGTCGATCTCCTCCATCTGCTCGGTCGCGGGCAGCGTGCCGCCGTACAGGAGGTGGTGGACGAGCGCGACGGTCCGCGCCATCTGGCGGACGTTGGTGTCGGCGGTGCCCTGGTAGCGGGTGCACTCCTCGGTGAGGATCTTCACCTGCTCGTCGCTGAGGTTCAGGGCCTCGCGGTGCTCGACGTCCTGGCCGAACAGTCGGCCTGCTCGGAGCCGCTGCCGTTGCCGCCCAGATCTCCGGACGGATCGCGGCCGCCGCCGCCATCGCCCCCCGACGCTGCGGGAGATCGAGGCGAACATCAACCGCATCGCCCGCGCCTACATCGTCACCCCGCCGGCCGAGCTCGCCGCCGAAGCCGAACGGGAGTGGATGGCCGTCGAGCAGATGCTCGATCGCCGGGTGCGAGGGAAGACCCGGACCACGTTGGACCTCCGCGCCGGCCAGTACGCGATCTATCTCGCGTTGACCGCCAACGACCTCGGCGCGCAGGAGGATTCCGACACCTATCTCGATCTTGCCGGTCAGCACGCCCAGGAAGCCGGCGACCGGCTCCTGTCCGACTGCGTCGCCGCGGTCGGACAGCTCGTTCGCCTACTTCCGGAATGATCCGCATCGCGCGCGGAGCGTGGCCGCGGAGCGGCGCCGTGACGCGCACCCCTACGCGCGGCCCATGCTGGCCGCCTGCGAATCGCGGTCCGCCGCCCGCGGGGGCGACGAGTCGACCGCGCGAGCCGCGCTAGACGACATGTGGGACCACCTGTGGAACGGACCCGTCATGCCCGGTGAGGTCCGCATCGATGAAGGCCAGGCCGTGGCTCAGACAGCGGCGATCCTCGCCACCCTGCGGGACCCGGCCTCCGAGAAGTTCGCGCAGCGCGCCGTCGACGCCTACCTCGGAAGCGGCCGGTCGGCGAACCTCGGCGGCTCCTACAACGCCCTCGCCCGCAGCTACCTGCACCGGGCCGAACCGGACCCGGAACGGGCCACCGCTGCGACGCGCAGTGCGTTGGAGGCGGTCGGAGACCAGCGGACTTCGTGGGTCGTCGGACCAGCCGCGAAGACCTGGCGCACCCTGGATGCCCGCTGGGGAACGATGCCGGCGGTCCGGGAACTCGGCGAACCGGTCGCGGCAGCGCAACGCCCGGCACTGACGTCCGGAACGAACGTCTGAGCCGCGCCTTTCTGCATGCCTACCGCGTGCTCCGCGGCCATAGGGACCGCGGCGGCGCCCGTTCTGCCCATAGCGGGCGGGCAGCGTCACGGCGTCGGTGTGCGACGCGCAGATGCAGTAACGGATCCCGAGGCCGCAGATCTGGCCGCGAGGGTCGTCGGTGGCCAGATGTCCGCAAATGCCGCCGCGCGGGAAATGGGCTGGCGGCACCCGCGGATCGTCGTCTCCTCGCCTACCGCGGNCGCTGCCGCTCTCCGTAAGCACATGTCCCGCGATGACCTAGCGCGCCTGATCGCGATCCTCCAGGAAGGCAACAGCCATGGATGACCTGTACGCCCGCGCCGGGCTGATCCGTCACAAGGTCAACGTGTTCGCTGCGATGGACACGGACGGGAAGGCGTATTCGCCGCTCCGTCCCGAACCGGAATCCGGCCCGGAACCCGCAGCCCCGGCCCCCAATCGCGTGATCTCAGTCACATAGCGGGTCAATCAATAGAAGNTCATAGATCTTGNTGTTTCAAGATCAATAATTTGCCGTAGCCGGATGATCGTCGATATGAACGGATGTGGGTCGCCCTCGGTCGGTCCGCTCCACAAGGGAGTGGTCTGGCTAAAGGGAGGAACCCCGTGTTTCTGATCGTTCTGATGACCGCGGTACCCGAGGCGCTGTACCGCGGTGTCTGGCTGCTGGGGCTGATCGTGGTGCTTCGCGGCGCGACTCCGGCGGAGCGGGAAGCCCTCCTCAGAGCCTACGGACGGGCATATCCAGCACCGCGAGCTCAGAGAGTGTCACGGCAGCGGTGACCGTCAGCCGGCGCGGTGTCCAGCGAGGGCGTAGGCGGGGTGCCGGGCGCGGTTGTACCGCTGAGTGGTGCGCGGGTCGGCGTGGCCGGCGGCGTCCTGGACGTCGTGCAGGGGCAGGTCGGATCGCCACGTTGCGGAGCGGGTGGTTCCTGCGGAGGTCGGTCTGCCGGGTGTACCGGTCGAGCGCGGTCGACGTTGGAGACCACCGGCCTCCCTCCGCGATCGCCGCGCGGGGCGCGCCTGCGGACGCTGTCCGAGCGCACGTTCACCTGCCAGTCCTGCGGACTGGTACTCGACCGCGACCACAACGCCGCAATCAACCTGCACAACCTCGTCGCCGCCAGTGCGTCGGAGACGGTAAACGCCCGTGGAGACGACCGTAAGACCCGCGCAAGCGGGCAGGTGGCTAAGAAGCGGGAACCGAGCGCGGCTTCGGCCGATCAGACTCGGGGCGCCTCGCCGAGAGGCAAGGCGGCATGAGAGCACCATTGGACGCTCACATGCAACGGTGTCGACATCACGCTGGTGTCCAAGCGGCACGGGCACAGCTCCACCGCGATCACCGGCAACCTCTACGTCCACCTGATGCGGTCGTCCGGCCAGCGGGCCGCCGAGGCGGTGGCTACCGCGGTGCCCCGCACACGCCGGACTCTCACGGGACTCTCACAACGATCATCGGAGGATGGTGACCCTGTGTCCGACCCGGAATCCGCCCAGGTCAGGAGCCTTGATCATAATTGCCGGAATACAGCGAAACGGCGGAGGATGCGAGATTCGAACTCGCGAGGGGTTGCCCCCAACACGCTTTCCAAGCGTGCGCCCTAGGCCACTAGGCGAATCCTCCGTGGATGAGACTATCTGATCGTTGCGGGGCCGGGCGCCGGGCCTGCCGCCGTGCCGCCCGGCAGACCTCGGAATTCATGATCGTCCATCACGGGCTAGACTGCACAGCAGACCCCTCGTGCGGCGTTACCCTCGTGAACCCCCCCAGGGCCGGAAGGCAGCAAGGGTAAGCGGGCTCTGGCGGGTGTGCGGGGGGTCCTCTCGTTTCGCCGATCGTCTCGTCGAGCACGCGGAGCAGGTCAGTGAGCACAGCGTTGTACAACCGCTACCGTCCCGCGACGTTCGCTCAGGTCGTCGGCCAGGAGCACGTGACCGACGCGCTGCGCAAGGCCCTGCGCACCGGTCGGCTGCACCACGCCTATCTCTTCAGCGGCCCCCGGGGCTGCGGCAAGACCTCCTCCGCCCGGATCCTCGCCGCCTCGCTGAACTGCGTCCAGGGCCCGACCCCTGAACCCTGCGGGGTGTGCGACGAGTGCGTGGGCATCCGGACGGGCGCCTCGATGGACGTCACGGAGATCGACGCCGCGTCGCACGGTCTCGTTGACGACGCCCGTGACCTGCGCGAGCGGGCGTTCTTCGCCCCTGCGTCGGCCCGGTTCAAGGTCTTCGTGGTGGACGAGGCGCACATGGTGACCGCGGCGGCGTTCAACGCGCTGCTGAAGGTCGTCGAGGAGCCCCCGCCGTACCTCAAGTTCGTCTTCGCCACCACCGAACCGGACAAGGTCATCCCGACCATCCGGTCCCGGACGCACCACTATGCCTTCCGGCTGGTTCCGCCGGGCGTGCTGCGCGAACATCTGGCGTCGGTCTGCGCCCGGGAGGGGGTCGTCGTCGATCCAGCCGTGTTGCCGCTGATCGTGCGGGCGGGCGCCGGATCGGTTCGCGACTCGCTGTCCGTTCTCGACCAGCTGCTGGCCGGCGCGGACGACGACGGCCTGCGCTACGACCGGGCGGTGGCGCTGCTCGGCATGACCGACGGCGTCTTGCTGGACGAGACCGTCGACGCGCTGGCCGACCGCGACGGCGCGGCCCTGTTCACCGTGGTCGACAAGGTCGTCTCCGCCGGTCACGACCCGCGCCGGTTCGCGACCGATCTCCTCGACCGGTTCCGCGACCTGATCGTGATGGCGGCCGTTCCGGACGCGGACGCCCGCGGCCTGCTGGAATCCTTCTCCCCCGACCAGATCGACCGGATGCGGGCGCAGACCACCCGGATGGGCCCCGCCGAGCTGTCCCGGACGGCGGACGTCCTGCACAACGGCCTGGTCGAGATGCGGGGGACGGCGAGCCCACGGCTGATACTGGAACTGATCATGGCCCGTGCGTTGCTGCCCACGGCGTCGACCGACCCGGCCGCGCTGCTCACCCGGTTGGAGCGGCTGGAACGGCGGGCCGTGCTCGGCGGGGNAGAANCGGAGCCGGGCCCCCCGGCCCCGCTGCCGGTCGGCCGGGCTCCCGCGCCGGTCCACCCGCCCGCCGCGGACCCGGAGCCCATGCCGCTGGCAGTCCGGGCATCCGCTCGGACCGGACCGGTGTCTCGACCGGCGGCGGGCCCCCAGCCTGGTTCGCCGGGTCCCGCGTTCACGTCGGGTGATCGCCCCTCGGGCCCGGCAGGTGTTCCGGGCACGGCCGGCACGCCCGGGACCGGGCGGATCGACGCCGCCGGCCTGCGGATGCTGTGGGACGAGCTTCTCGCGCTCGCCGGCCGCCACAGCCGGAAGACGCATGCGATCCTGAAGGATCACGCGACCGTTGCCGACGTTCGGGGCGACGAGGTCGTGCTGGCCTTCGCCACCCCGACGATGGGCCGGATGTTCGGGCAGGGGAACAACGCCGAGCTGTTCTGTACGGTGCTGGCGGAGAGACTCGGCGGGACCTGGCGGGTCACCGTCGCTCCCGCGGGCGGATCTGGTCGCGGCAGCGGGCGGCCCGCAGCGGGTCCCGGTCCGGGCGGCGGTGGCTACTCCGGCCCGCCCGGTCCCTCCAAGGCCTCGGGGTTCGCCGGCTCGGGCGGAGCCCCCGGGCCCACCGGCCAGGCGGGAGCATCCCGCTCACCGGCACCAGCACCGGCGCCGGCACGGGCCGCCGGCCCGGCAGGACAATCCTCCGGCCCCTCCTGGGGCCCGCGGCTGGATCCGCCCGTCGGCGCCGAGAACCGCGCCGTCTCGCCGGGATCCCCCCGAGCCATGCCCGGCCAGATGCGCGGACCGGCGGGGNTGTCCCCCGACACCGGGAACGGCTA
This sequence comes from Frankia sp. CeD, assembly GCF_000732115.1. Lineage (NCBI taxonomy): Bacteria > Bacillati > Actinomycetota > Actinomycetes > Frankiales > Frankiaceae > Frankia > Frankia sp. CeD. The sequence continues at coordinate 139,261 of NZ_JPGU01000006.1, read as the reverse complement.
CGGCGGCTCCACCGACGGAACCGAAGGCGGCACGACAGACCCCGGCCGCGGCCCGGACGGCTACGGCGACCCCCGCGAACACGGCGACCCCCGCGAACACGGCGACCCCCGCGAACACGGCGACTCCCACGGCGCCGGGCACGGTTCCACCGGCCCGGGCCCCGGCCCCGAGGGCGGCCCCGGCCCCGAGGGCGACAGGCCCTGGTCCGCCACGGGCCGGGACGGCTCGTCGCCCGGACCGGCGAACGGGGTCGCCGCCGCTGCCAGCGCACCTCCCGCCGGGGACGAGCCGGGTCCGCGGCGCGAGGACGAGCCGTCCCTCGACGACGAGGCCGTCCCGTCCGGTCCCGGCGGGGCCCGCGGGGGCGAGGAGGCCGCCGTGTCCCTGCTACGGAGCGGACTGGGTGCCACGATCATCGAACAGATCTCGTCCGGCTGATCTCGTCCGGCTGAAGGAACAGATCTCGTCCGGTTGAAGGAGACGTAGGCTCATCGACATGTCTAACCCACAGAACCGCGCCGGGAGTGGGGCCTCCGCCGGGGGCGGGGCGCTGGGGCAGCTCTTCGAACAGGCGCANAAGATGCAGGCCGCGATCCTCGCCACCCAGGAGGACCTCGCCACCGCCCGGGTGGACGGGACGGCCGGCGGCGGCCTGGTCCGCGCCACCGTCAACGGCGGCGGGGAACTGGTCGATCTGACGATCAGCCCCGAGGCGGTCGACCCCGAGGACACTGAGACGCTCGCGGATCTGATCCTCGCGGCGGTCCGTGACGCGACCACGAATGCCCACAAGCTCGCCGCCGACCGGATGGACGCGATCACCGGTGGCCTCGGCGCGGGCGGCCCGGCAGGTCCGGGTGGCGCCGACGGACTCGGTGGACTCGGTGGACTCGGTGGACTCGGTGGCCTGCTGTCCGGTGGCGGCCTCGGAGGCCCGCTTCCGGGTGGCCCGGGCCTTCCCGGGCTCGGCTGACAACCGGCGGCACCGGTGTACGAGGGCATCGTCCAGGATCTGATCGACGAGCTCGGGCGGCTGCCCGGCATCGGTCCCAAAAGTGCCCAGCGGATCGCGTTTCATCTGCTGGCCGCCGACCCCGTGGACGTCCGCAGGCTGGCCACCGCCCTGACCGAGGTCAAGGAGAAGGTCCAGTTCTGTCGGAGTTGCTTCAACGTGGCGCAGTCGGAACTGTGTCGGATCTGCTCCGATCCCNGCCGCGATCCGAGCTCGATCTGTGTGGTCGAGGAACCCAAGGACGTCGTGGCGATCGAACGCACCCGCGAGTTCCGGGGGCGGTACCACGTGCTCGGGGGCGCGATCAATCCCATCGGCGGTGTCGGTCCCGACGACCTGCACATCCGGGAACTCGTCGCCCGCCTGGCGGACGGCACGGTGACCGAACTGATCCTCGCCACCGATCCGAATACCGAGGGTGAGGTCACCGCATCCTNCCTGGCCCGGCAGATCGCTCCGATGGGCCTGAAGGTCACCCGCCTCGCCAGCGGCCTGCCCATGGGCGGTGACCTCGAATGGGCGGACGAAGTGACCCTGGGACGCGCCTTCGAGGGACGCCGCGTCGTCAGCGCCTGACACCCCGGCCTGCTGTCACCCGGTCCCACCCCGAAGCCACCCGGCTCCACCGGTCCGCCACCGGGTCCGCCGGTCCGCCACCGGGTCCGCCGGGGCCGCTGCAGCCGCTAGAACCCCAGGATGGGGGCATAAGCCGAGCTGGGAATCGAGGCCAGGGCCAGCAGGACCACGCTGACGTCAAGGTGGTCGGCCTCGGCACTGAACACGGCGTGTAATCCTCTGGTGCGGTAGATCCGTACCTCGGGATCCCGGACGACCTGTACTCCGAAGACGTTCGTCGCCCGTAGCCACCAGACCCGCCCGGCCGCCCGGACCCTGACCTGACGGGCGTCCCGGCGCAGCCCGGTCGTGAGCCGGGCGAGTCGGGTGGCCGGCAGGCAGGGCTGATCCAGATAGCCGATGATGTCCCGGTCGGAGCCGTGCACCACCAGCCGGACCGGCCGGGCCGCCGAACCCGGCTCGACGAGGTCGGCCTCCGCCGCGATCTCCCGGTCCCGCGGATACATCTCGGCCGCCCAGATCCCCTCACCGTGCAGGACCCGTTTACCCTGCGGGCCAGCCCCCGGATGGCCGCGGGGCACCATGCCGCCGATGATCCGCCCGGCCCCTTCCAGCCGCCACGCGACGGAGACGACCACCCCCGACGGCACCGGCGTGGCCAGGTCGCAGACGGCTGGTAGGTGGCACATGCGTAGATCACGGACGCGCCTATCCATCCACACCGCTCAGGTCTCCAGCGCCGCGGTGCCCCGGACCCACGCCGCCGCGGTGCCCCGGACCGCCCGGCGAACCGCCATCCTCACCGGAGGACATCCCGGTAGCTTCCCGCACCAACGCCACCCAAACCTCAAAATTGATCACTCTGAGTTATCTCCTTCACGCTACAGCAGCCCTTCATCCATGGATTGCCGCCGAGTCGCTCCGCTACGCGCCCAGATGCTACGAGGCGCGCCGATCTACCCATGATGCGCATTCGCCCGAGCATCTGCGCGGGCATTCGACGAATTCGTCGGCTCGCGCGTCGGCGTGGGAATCGGCCGGAGCATCGACGAACGCATCGAGACGGGCGGCAGCAAGAGCATCCAGAGAAAGGTGGGACGGCGTCCGCGCGCACCTTCGCGCGAGCATCGGACACCCGGATCCGATCCCGGGAGCGGTGGTACCCGCGCCCCCAAACACGGAGACCACCGGGCGACCACTGATGGTGACCACCGGAAGGCCCCACCATCACCCCGCGGTACGCATCCTCCAATCGGGACGTCAGGGTAGGGGGTACCCGGCGAACGCTCTGCCGTCCGTCTGCCACCAGGAGGTCCTGAAGCATGATCATCAGTTCACATGTCGGGGCGGGCGCTTTCGTGGGCATGGCGATCCGGCACCCGGTGTCCGCCCTCGCCGCCGGCTTCGTCTCACACCTGGTCATGGACGCGTTGCCCCACTGGGGAACGGGTCCGAACACCGAGCCGGAATGGTTGCCGATCGCACGCAAGGNCGGCGTGGCGGGACTCGCGGCCATGGCCTTGTTGACGGCGTCCGCCCCCGCCGGGCGCCGACTCGCCGTCCTCGCCGGCATGACCGGTGCCTGCCTACCGGACACCGACAAGGTGGGCCGGTACTTCGTCGGGGTGAGTCCCTGGCCGAGCCGGTTCGACCGTTTCCACGAAGCGATCCAGAACGAGGCCCGACACCGCCTGCCGCGCGAGATTGCGACGGCCGCCGTACTGACCACCGCGGGCACCCTACTCCTGCGCCGACTCGCGACCCGCGGCGACTGAACGCGGAAGCTCAGCGCGCATCCCCCGGCAAGGTCGCCAAACCTCCGGGCCCTTCCGGATCCCGGGCCCTTCCGGATNTACGAACCAGATCCGGAAGGGCCGGCATCGGCAGGAAGGCCCGGCACCGACAGGACAGGCAAAACGGTCAGGGCAGCAGCACGGCCGCGCCGGTGACCCGGTNGGCGGCGAGGTCGGCGAGGGCCCGGTCGGCCGCGGACAGCGGGTAGGGCGACACGGTCACCGCGAGCCGGTGCTCGGCGGCGATCGCCAGGAACTCCTCACCGTCGGCGCGAGTGTTGGCGGTCGTGCTGCGTACGGACCGTTCCTGGAACAGATGGTCGGAGTAAACGAGCGGCGGGATGTCGCTGAGGTGGATGCCCGCGATGGACAGCGTGCCGCCACGGTCGAGCGCGGCGAGCGCCACCGGCACCAGGTCACCCACCGGGGCGAAGAGCACGGCCGCGTCCAGCGGCTCGGGCGGTGCGGCATACGCCTCGCCCGCCGAGGCGGCGCCGAGTTCCAGAGCAAGCTCGCGGGCCCGCGCCGAGCGCGTCATCACGTGGACGGTGGCGCCCTGTGCGATCGCCACCTGGGCGGCGAGATGGGCGGACGCGCCGAACCCGTAGATGCCGAGCCTCCCGCCGGGCGGCAGCTCCGCCCGGCGCAGCGCCCGGTAGCCGACGATGCCGGCGCACAGCAGCGGGGCAAGCTCCGCATCGCTGTAGCCGTCGGGCAGCCGGTAGGCATAGTCGGCGCGCACGCAGGCGTACTCGGCGTATCCGCCGTCGACATCCCATCCGGTGTAGGTCGAGGCCGGGCAGAGGTTCTCCGCTCCGCGCCGACAGTACCCGCAGGTCCCGTCGGTCGAGGCCAGCCAGGCGATGCCCAGCCGGTCCCCGGTGCGCACGCCGCTCACCCCCTCGCCAACCGCGTCGACCCGTCCGACGACCTCATGTCCGGGCACGGTGCGCGGTCGGTGCGGCGGGAGATCACCCTCGGCGAGGNGCAGATCGGTACGGCAGACTCCGCAGGCGTCGACGTGGACCCGAACCTGGCCCGGCCCTGGCCGGGGCACGGGCAGCTCGGCCGGGCGCAGCGGGCGGGTGCTCATCGGCCCGGGAGCGACTACTTGCCAGGCACGCATCCGCTCGGGTAGCTCAGATGTTGACGCCATGATCACGAGCCAGACCACCAAGGTCATTGTGGCCCTGGCCGACGGCGCGGAACTTCCAGTCGGCGCCGTTGCGGTAGACCTCACCGAAGATGACGACGGTTTCGGTGGAGTAGTCCTCGGACAAATCGTAGCGGACCAGCTCGTTTCCGCCCTGGTCGACCACGCGGATGTAGGCGTTGCGCACCTGGCCGAAGTTCTGGTTCCGGTTCACCGCGTCGTAGATGGAAACCGGAACGATAATCCGGTCAATGTCGACTGGAACCAGTGCAAGGTTGATGATAACGGACTCGTCGTCCCCCTCTCCCTGTCCGGTCAGGTTGTCACCGGTGAGCGTGATCGCCCCCTCGGGGGACGCGAGGTTGTTGAAGAAGACGAAGTAGCCGTCGTTGAGGACCTTGCCGTCCGCCCGGACGCCGATGGCAGAGGCGTCCAGGTCGAAATCGGTCCCGGTGGTTGTGCGGGCGTCCCATCCGAGCCCGACGTTCAACGCGGTGAGCTGGGGGGTGCCGGCCTCGGCGGCCTGCTTCGTGAGGCTGACGTTGCCGCCCTTGGCAAGGCTGACTGCCATTGAGGATCGTCCTTCCTGAGCTGGTCCTCGGCGTCGGGGACCATCGCGTGGACCGCGTGCGTCGCAGTCGGTCATACGGGTGAGCCGGTCGTACGGGTGAGTCGGTCATACGGGTGAGCCGGTCGTGCGGATGTCATCACCCTGGCACACCGGAAGGAATACGCCCAGCACCCCGTCGCCGGGGCGACATCGTCCCGGCGGCGGAAAAGGGACACCGGACCAGATCCGGGCAAGGCCGCCGAGCAAGGGCGACGGGCGGCCGCGCTCGGTCAGCGGCCGCGCTCGGTAACCTGGCTGCCATGGCGCTCTTGGTCGCGAAGTTCGGTGGGTCCTCCGTTGCCGACGCGGACCGCATCAAACGAGTCGCTGAGCGAATCGTGGAGAACCGGCGGGCCGGCAACGACGTCGTCGTGGTGGTCAGCGCGATGGGTGACACCACCGACGAACTTCTCGATCTGGCCGAACAGGTCTCGCCGCTTCCGCCCGCCCGGGAGCTCGACATGCTGCTCACCGCCGGTGAGCGAATCTCGATGGCGCTGCTGGCCATGGCGATCACCACCCTCGGCGCCGAAGCCCGCTCGTTCACCGGCTCCCAGGCCGGAGTCATCACCGACTCGGTGCACGGCAAGGCGCGCATCATCGACGTTACCCCCGGGCGGATCCGCGCCGCCCTGGACTCCGGCGCCATCGCGATCGTCGCGGGCTTCCAGGGTGTGAGCCAGGACACGAAGGACATCACCACGCTCGGTCGAGGCGGCTCGGACACGACCGCGGTGGCGCTCGCTGCCGCGCTGGGAGCAGACGCCTGCGAGATCTACACCGATGTAGACGGCGTGTTCACCGCCGACCCGCGCATCGTCCCCGACGCCCGCCGCATCGACACGATCTCTTATGAGGAGATGCTGGAGATGGCGGCGTGCGGCGCGAAGGTCCTCATGCTGAGGTGCGTCGAGTACGCCCGCCGTTACAGCGTCCCCGTGCATGTCCGATCGTCCTTCTCTGCGAAGCCGGGCACGTGGGTCACCGAGATTCCGGAGGAACAGCTCGTGGAACAGGCCATCATCCGTGGGGTCGCGCACGACCTCAGCGAGGCGAAGGTGACGGTCGTCGGATGCCCGGACAAGCCCGGGGTGGCGGCGGCGGTGTTCCGGGCCGTGGCGGACACCGACGTCAACCTGGACATGATCGTTCAGGTCGGCTCGGTCGCCGGGTCGGGGCGGACGGATATCTCGTTCACCCTGCCCAAGGCGGATGGACGTACCGCGCTCACCGCGCTCACGAAGGTCCAAAGCGAGATCGGCTTCGAGCGCACCCTCTACGACGACCACATCGGCAAGCTGTCGCTGATCGGCGCGGGGATGAAGTCGCACCCGGGGGTGTCCGCCCGGTTCTTCGGCTCCCTCGCCGACGCGGGGGTCAACGTCGAGATCATCTCCACCTCTGAGATTCGCATCTCAGTAGTGGTGCGCGACACCGACCTCCCGCTCGCCGTGCGGGCCGTGCACGGCGCCTTCGACCTGGGTGACCCGAACGGCGGGGCGATCGTGTACGCGGGAACCGGACGATGACGTTGGCGACGTCGTGGGTCCTCGAGACGGCGGCACACCGCGGCAGCTGGACACGCCGCGGCAGCTGGACACGCCGCGGCGGCACAGTGGCGAATCAGGAGGATGGATCGTGACGAGCAACGAGGCGGGCCGGCGACCGACGCTCGCAGTGGTGGGGGCGACCGGCGCGGTCGGCACGGTGATGCTGTCGCTGCTCGACGAACGCCCCGGCATCTGGGGAGAGATCCGGCCGATCGCCTCGGCCCGATCCGCGGGACGGACGGTACGGGTGCGCGGCGCGGACGTCGTCGTCCAGGCCCTGGCACCGGAGGTCTTCGACGGCGTGGACGTGGCCGTGTTCGACGTTCCCGACGAGGTCTCCGCCCGGTGGGCACCGGTAGCGGCGGCCCACGGCGCGGTCGCGGTCGACAACTCCGGCGCGTTCCGGATGGACGCCGACGTGCCGCTGGTCGTGCCGGAGGTGAACGCCGACCAGATCCCCACGCGGCCGCGGGGCATCATCGCGAACCCGAACTGCACCACCCTGTCGATGATCGTTGCGGTCGGCGCTCTGCACCGGGCGTTTGGGCTGGAGTCGATGTTCGCGGCCTCCTACCAGGCCGCGAGCGGCGCCGGGCAGGCCGGCATCGACGCCCTCTACGACCAGCTCACCGTCGTCGGTGGCACCCGCGAGCTGGGGCGGACCGCCGGTGACGTGCGTAAGGCCATCGGTGAGGACGGCCTCGGCCCCTTCCCGGCGCCGCTGGCGCTCAACGTCGTGCCCTGGGCCGGTTCACTGAAGGACGGCGGCTGGTCCTCGGAAGAGTTCAAGGTCCGCAACGAGTCCCGCAAGATCCTGGGTATCCCGGATCTGCGGGTGTCGGCTACCTGTGTGCGGGTGCCGGTCATCACCACGCACGCGGTCGCGGTGCACGCCCGCTTCACCCGGCCGGTGACCGCGGACGAGGCGCGCACGGTGCTGCTGAACGCTCCCGGCGTCGCCGTCGTCGACGATCCGTCAGCCGGCGAGTTCCCGACCCCGGCCGACGTCGTCGGAACGGACCCGACCTGGGTCGGCCGAATCCGGCAGTCGCCGGACGACCCGCACGAGGTCGCGCTGTTCCTCTGCGGGGACAACCTGCGCAAGGGCGCCGCGTTGAACACCCTGCAGATCGCCGAACTTCTCGTGCAGGATTGGCTGTACCTTTAATCAGGCGTTAAGCTTTTGGCCGCGAACCACGCCATCCGGGAACCGATGAACGCCCCGCGCTTTCCGGCCCGAGAAAACGATCGAGATCAGCCGGAAAAAACATACCTTCCACCGAACTGTCGGATATCGAACTGATCGAGAAGTCGAGAAGCGGTCAGCCCGCCCCAGGAGGACCCTTGGGCGGGCTGACCGTTGAAGTCTCTCGTGGCTCAGACGACGCGGACGGCGTCGGCCTGCGGACCCTTCTGACCCTGGGTCACCTGGAACTCGACCCGCTGGCCCTCCTCAAGTGCCTTGTAACCGTCCATCTGAATCGCGCTGTAGTGAACGAAGACGTCGGAACCGCCGCCGTCCACGGAGATGAAGCCGAAGCCCTTCTCCGAGTTGAACCACTTCACCGTGCCCTGAGCCACGTGCCGTTCTCCCTGCTGGTGCAGTCAGGACCCGCACCGCGCGGGCCCCGGGCCGAACATCAGGAAGCTGCAAGAGCCCCTGACGTTGTTCCGCCGCGCCTCGGTTGAGACGCGAACCGCCGAACTCCGGCCAGGGACGACGCTACACGGACGGAGGCCTTCGCGGGAGTCCTCCGGGCAAGGAAGTCCACTTCATACCCCGGTCACAGAACAACGCAGCAGGTCCGGCCGCCGGCAGCTCCACCCGTCCCGTCCCGCAATCCGTCGAGCTGACAGGGATTTCCCGAGCGCGCCGACCCGTGGCGGATGGTCGTGCGCCCGATGGCCCGGATGTGGCGCACGAATGGGTGACGCGGAGGAGGTAATCGGTCAGACCACGGCAGAGCCCACCCGGCACGGCCTCAGGTCAGCGGATCCAGCGACGGTGCCGGGCTGCCGAGATCGCGGGCCACGCATCGAAGAAGTCTCGTTCCGCCATGCGTGCCCGGCACTCCTCCAGGCCCAGCAGGACACCCAGAGTAAACGCGGTGGGGGCGCCCTGGGCCTGCGCTGCCGTCCCCCAGTCCCCCAGCAGCCTGCGCGCGATGGTGGCGTCCTGATGGGTTCCGAGCAGCTCCTGCGCGATCTGGGCCTGCTCGACCAGCCGCGCCGCGTCATTCCCGTACAGCGGTGCGACGGCTTCCGCCGCGTNCCGTAACCGCTTGGCCTGCTTGCGGGCGGAATGCAGCAGTTCGTCCCGTTCCGAGCCGGCCTTCAGGGCGCTCGCGGCACGGACCTTCTTCGCCAGCTTCCGGTCGGCGCCGAGCAGCAGATCGGGGAGGGCCTTGCCGGCCGGACGGGCCGCCGCGGGGGTGAGCGGGCCCCGCAGTAGGGTGAGCAGGTTGGAGACGAGCGCGAAGTACCGGTCACTGCGCAACATGGCCAACGCCTCCGCCCGGCCGTTGGCCGTGCCGGCGCCGAGGTGCGCGGTGACCGTCTTGCGCACGGGCCCCGCGACCAGCTCGGTGGGCAGCTCCGCCAGGCGGGTCTCGAAATAGGCGGCCTGGACCTCGGCGTCGCGGGCGCCGGAGAGCGCGCCGGCGAGGTCCCGCAGCTCGCCGTCCAGGAAGAGCGCTCTCTCGGGCGGGAACAGCGGCGCGAACGTCCGCAGGGTGCTGCGGGCCCGACGGCAGGCGACGCGCATCTTGTGGACCGCCTCGGGCTCGTCGAGCCGCACCCGCGGATCGGCCGCGAGCAGGGCACGTGCCTGTTCGATCAGGTAGGCCCGTACCACCTCGCCCGCCGGCGTCCCGCGTCGTGGCTTGCGCGGCGGCGAAGGAACGTCCGGCCCGGGGCCGGCGGCCAGCGCCTCACCCAGGACCCGCGCGAGCTTCGAGGAGTCCGCCGCCGGGGTGGCGCCCGCGGCCGTGAGCAGACCGGCGNCCTCGTCGAGCNCCTCGGGCCCGCCGTTGACGAGTTCGACCTCGATCTCCCGCCAGCTGCTCAGTACCGTCGTCTCCCCCAGGGTCTGCGCGGAGACCTGGTCATCGACGACCTCGGCCAGGTCGACTCCGACCGTGTCCCGCAGTCGGCGCGCTGTCCGCAGTGTCCGCAGCCTGGCGACCGGCCGCGGCTCGGCGCCGCGCAGATGGACCGACACCAGATCGACGAACTCCGCGGGAGGGCTGTACCGCGGGCCCTCCGCCCCCACGCCCACGCCCACGCCCGCGTCGAGCGGGAGCTGGAGCTCGTCCCGCTCCCCCACCCGGACGGGCAGCTTGAGGTGCCATCCGGCGTCCGCCCCACCGGTCCGACGCCGTATCGTGATCTTGTTACGGGCCAATCGGAGATCGTCGCTGTCGTAGTAGACGGCCTCCAGGCTGACGGTCTTGCGGGTGCGCGCGGTGGCGACGCCCGCAACCTCCCCCAACTTCGGGAGCACAAAGGTCGGTTCGACCGAGAACTTGCGCTCGATCTCGCGGATTCCGTTGACCATCGGTCCTCCCCGACCAGCCGTACCGCGGCAGGCACTCGACGGCTATGCCTTCCGGCGCCCCATGGCCTTCCGGCGCCCCGAACCCGCCGACGTTGACGTCCTCGAACGATCCACCGCCTCCGCGATACACCGTTGAGATACGCATCGTATGCCCATCAGACGATCTCTATTTCCCCACCCGTAACCTTAGCGCGGCGCCGGGATCCAGGAGATCTTTCCGACCAACGCTACGTATCCGACGAACGCGACGGTGTCGATGAGTGCGTGGGCGATGACGAGCGGCAGCACCCGGCCGGTCCGCTGGAACATCCGGCCGAACAGCAGGCCCATCGCGAGGTTACCGGTGAACCCACCGAGCCCCTGGTAGAGGTGATAGGAACCGCGGAGCAGGGCGCTGGCCGCCAGCGCCCGGTTGGCCGCGACACCAAGTTCACGCAGCCGCACCAGCAGGTACCCGGTGACGATGACCTCCTCGGCGAGGCCGTTCTGCGCCGCGCTGAGGACCAGGACCGGTACACGCCACCACACGTCCGGCAGGCCCGAGGGCGCGACGGTGAGGTTCGCCCCGCTGTGCCACGCCAGCAGGTAGAGGCCCAGGCCGAGCCCGCCGACCCCGGCCGCGATCGCCGCTCCCCGGCCGGCGTCGCGACCGGTGTGCCGACCGTCCAGGCCGATCGCCCGCGGTCCGCCTCCGTGCCTCGTCAGCAGGTATACGGCGAGCAGCGCTGGCACCAGCCCGGTGACCAGGTCGGCGAGTTGGAGCGCAAGGTCGAGCCAAGGCCGTCCCGGCGCCGCCGAGGTGTTCAGCCGGGCCACCTGGGAACGGACGGGGCCCGGCCGGGTCAGCACCCCGACGTAGCGGATGACCGCGAACAGCGCCGAGGTGGCGAAGGAGACCCCGAGCACGAGCCAGACCTCGACGACGAGCTGCCGGCGGGTGAGCGACTCACCCGCGATGACCGGCGCCTGAGCGGGGGCAGAGGTCACGCGATGACCGTAGCCCACCGCCGCGGCGGGCCGGCCCGATCACTGCACCGGCCCGATCACTGCACCAGCCCGATCACTGCACCAGCCCGATCACTGCACCGGCCCGATCACTGCACCGGCCCGATCACTGCACCGGCCCGATCACTCCGCCGGTTCCGGCCGGGAGAACAGCCGGAACAGCATCATCAGGGACGGCACAAGCACCACCAGACCGCCGGCGATGGCGAACAGCATGGCCCGGATGTTCGTCGTCGGCGCCGCGGCCGTGTCCACCGTGGCCTGCCCGACCACCAGGTCCGGGTACTGGGCCACCGCCCAGCCCCAGAGCATCGCGCCGACGGCGAGACCGGCCGCGATGCGGGCGGCACCGAACTGCTCGCGCCAGAGCGCGACGAGGGCGCCGATCCCGCCGAGGGTGGACAGGGCTACCAGGGGAAGCGAGCGGTCCCTGAACCGGCCGGCGACCTGCGGGGCGTCCGCCCACAGCAGGGGCAGCAGGATCGCGGCGAGTGCACCGCAGAGCACGGCGCCGCCGATGGCCCGCCGGCGGAAGTCGGCCACCAGGTGCGCGGTGGCCGGGGAAGAGGCGGCGTCCCGGCAGAGGTAGACGGCGGCGAGGAAGGCCGTCGCGGCGACCGCGAAGGCCCCGCAGACGAGCCCGAACGGGCTGCGCACCGGCGCGAACGGGTCGTCGGTCGACAGATCACCGCTGGCCAGAGCCGCACCGGCCACCCCGAGCGCGAACGGGGCGATCGTCGAGGAGACCGCGAAGACGTGCCCCCACCAGTGGTCGGGACCGGCCCCACCCGCCCCGTAGGACCGGTACACGTACGCGGCGCCACGCAGCACGATGCCGACGAGGGCCACGGACAGCGGCACCTCCAGAGAGGAGCCGATCACCCCGTAGGCCTCGGGAAACCCGCTGAACATCGCCACCACGATGAAGATCAGCCAGACATGGTTGGCCTCCCACACCGGGCCGAGTGACGCCGAGATCAGTTTCCGCTGGTCGCCGGCGTGCCGTCCGCGTGCCAGTAGGTCCCACACCCCGCCACCAAAGTCCGCGCCACCGAGCAGCGCGTAGGCGGTGAGCCCTACCACCATGATGATCAGAAGGAGGTCAGCGCTGGTCATCAGTCTTCTCCCCGCCCGCCGAAACCGGTGGTGCCGTCGGATCCCGTTCCCGTTGTCTCACCCGGGTGCGCCGAACCGCGGGATCCCTCGGGACCGCCGCCGGTGCGCCGCCTGCCGGCCACCGGCGGTTCGACCGGCAGTTCGACCGGCAGTTCGACCGGCGGTTCAACCGCCGGTTCAACCGCCGCCGGTTCAACCGCCGCCGGTTCGGGTCGCGGCTTCGGGATGGATGGCGAATCGGAATCGGTTGTCCGTCCGGGCCTGGCCGGGCTCGCCTGCCCCGCGCCGTGGACGGCCGTGCGGTGGACGCCCGCGGCGGGCCGCCCGGACCGGATCTCCGCGACGGCCGGGCCGCCGGTGGCCATCCGGCGCAGGATGAGGATCAGCGCACCCGCGAGCCCCAGGTACAAGACCAGGGAGCCGGCGAACATCGGCGCGACCCCGTCGGCGCCCGTCACCGCGTCGTGAACCCGCATGTGACCGCCCACGATCCACGGTTGACGACCACCCTCGGTGACCTCCCAGCCGGCCATCATCGACAGCGCGGACGCCGGTCCCGTGGCCGCCGCGGCGAACAGCCACGGCCGTCCGGTGGGCAGCAGCGTCTTCTCGCCGCGACGGCGCCGGCGGACGACGGCGGCACCAGTCAGAGCGGACAGTCCGATCAGCGCGGAACCGAACCCGACCATCGTCGCGAACGACCCGTGCACCAGCAGGCCGTTCGGGCGCTCGTCCGGCGGCGCGGCGTCCAGACCGGTGATCACGTGATCTGTACTGAATCCCTCCATCAGCGAGAGCAGACCGGGGATCTCCAGCCCGTAGCGGACCTCGCCGCTCTTGTCGTCGTAGAACCCGCCGAGGGTCAGCGGCGCGTGCGACCTGGTGTGGTAAAGCCCTTCCATCGCGGCCAGCTTGAACGGCTGGTTGGCCCCGGCGATCCGGGCCGCCCAGTCCCCCACGATCAGCTGAAGCGGCGCACAGACCANCNCCNCCGCCAGGCCGATCCGCAGCCCGCGCTGGTGGTAGGCGTCCCGGCGACCGCGCAGCATGCCGACCGCGTAAATGCTGGAGACGGCCCCGCCGGTGCACATCAGCGCGGCCAGCAGCATGTGGACCACCTGGGGCGGAGTCCCCGGGCTCAGAAAGGGCGCGAACGGCTCGGCGGCGACGACCTTGCCGTTCACCTCGGTGATCCCCCGTGGCACGTTCATCCAGGCGTTCACCGTGATGATGAACAACGTCGACAGGGTGCCGGAGATCGCGATCGGCCATAGCGTGAGCCAGTGCGCGCGCGGCGACAAGCGCTTCCAGCCGTACAGGTACATCCCGACAAAGATCGCCTNGGTGAAGAACGCGAAGCCCTCCAGGGAGAACGACAGTCCGAGCGCACTGCCGTACTTCGACATGAACGCGGGCCAGAGCAGGCCGAACTCGAACGAGAGCACCGTTCCCGAGACGGCCCCGACCGCGAACAGCACGGCGAATGCCCGCGACCACTTCTTCGTGAGCGCCAGCCAGGTCTCGTCACCGGTCCGCACCCAACGCCCCTCGGTGTAGATCAGCAGCCACGGCATGCCGACCCCGAACACGGCGAAACAGATGTGAAACGCGAGGGAGAACGCTGTCTGGGCGCGGGCAAGGTCGACGGCATCAGCGGCGAGAACCATGCGCACAGCTCCTTCGGTGGGCCGCGAGGGGAAAAATCGGCCGAGAGCCAACCGATCCTCTACGAGGCATAGAGGTTTCTACGGTATGTAGCCAATTCTCCTGGCGACGAGCAAAGCGCAGTGAGCTCGATGACATGGTCAAGACCGACGGCACTACCGACGGCGCTGTCGAGACGTGCGCCACGGTCGACGGCACGGGGCGGGACCGAAAGATACCTCCATTGCGGCCGTCATCCTGTTTGATGGATAGCCCGTTCGATGGATAGCCCGTTCGATGGATAGCCCGTTCGATGGATAGCCCGTTCGGCGGATAGCCCGTTCGGCGGATAGATAGTCCCCTAAGTCATGAAGATGTTTCCTTGTAAAGGAATTCGGGCCGCGTGAACGGCGGCGGATCAGTCAGCCGGCGGGTTCGCACTGGTCCGGAGCCGGGCGCCGATCGGGAGCCGGGAGGCAGATCGGGGGCTGGAAGGCCGGTTCCTCCCCGGTTCCTCCCCGACGGCCGGCACCGTTGCCGCGTGGCTGTGACGCAACAGGCCTCAACGAAGCACCCCGTTCGGTTCCACGAATGTTCTACGCCACGTAGGATTGGCACCATGGCGCGCCTGGGTGACCTCGAACGGTCGGTCATGGACGTGTTGTGGGCGAGCGACGACTGGCTGACCGCCCGCGAGGTCGCCGGCCGTCTCCAGCATGAACGCGATCTCGCGTACACCACCGTGCTGACCGTGCTCGAACGGTTGGAACGGAAGGGATTCGTGCGGCGTCAGCGTTCGGCGCGCGCGCATCGCTACGCGGCCAGCGACAGTCGCGAGGCCGTCGTGGCCGAGGCGATGATGGAGGCGCTCGGCACGGCGGACGATCGTGGTTCCGCCCTGGTCCGCTTCGTGGGGTCGGTGTCCGCGGAGGAGGCCGAGATCCTTCGCCGTGCCCTGGAACCCGTCGGTTCCGGGGCACCCGGCATCTTCGTGCCTGGCGGAGAGGCCCCGCGCGCCGAGGATCCGCAGGCCGAGGATCCGCACACGGAGGTCCGGCACGCCGAGGCCCGGCGCGGTCCGGCGATCGGAGACCCGCCCCGCGACGACCCGGAGCAGATCGTCACGGTAGCCACCGACCCGGATCGAACGGCCCAGATTCCGCCCGACCACCGGTAGCGTTAGCCGGGACATGACGACCGCGGCACTTCTCGCCCTGTTCGCGGGCGTGTTGGCCTGGCCGGTCCCACGCCTGCTGGCCGCCGCGCGCTGGCCCTACCGATGTCCACGGGCGGCGATCGTGCTCTGGCAGGCGGTCGGTCTGGCCGGCGGAGTGTCGGCGCTACTCGCGGCGATCGCGTTCACCGTCTCACCGCTGTCCGGCGACACCCCGACCGCCATCGTCGACCATCTCGACAACATCGCGGCCGGCGCGCCGCTGACGGGCCTGGGCCTGATCAACCTCATCGGCCTCGCTGTGGCGGCGGCCTTGGCCTCCCGGCTGTTCGGGGTGCTCGGCACCTCCAGCGCCGCCACCCTTCGCGAGCGTCACCGACACCGCGACCTGGTCGATCTGGCTGGCCGTCGGCATCGCCGGCATGAGACCTGCGTCCCGCCCGGCCATGCGTCCCATCATTCCGGCACAGCCGCGGACTCTGGTGCGGCCACCGACCCTGGCACAACCGCCGACGGCGGGGGCGCAACCGGCTGCTGCCTGTGCGAACACCGGGACCGGGCCGGCATTCTACTGCGTATCCTCGATCATCCCGTCGCGGTCGCCTACTGCGTGCCGGGGGTGCGGCACGCCCGGGTTGTGGTCTCCCGCGGGCTACTGAACACCCTCGANGCCACCGAACTGGACGCCGTGCTCGCCCACGAGGCGGCCCACGTCGCCGGTCGTCACGACCTCGTCATCCAGCCGTTCGTCGCGTGGGAGCGGACCTTCCCGTTCCTGGACCCGGCCAGGGAGGCGACCGCGGCCGTCTCGCTCCTCGTCGAGATGCTCGCCGANGACGCGGCGGCCCGGCAGACAAGCCGCCGATCGCTCGCGCGGGCCTTGGCCCAGCTGGGCGGGGCAAGGGCACCGGTCCCCGCCGGGGCGCTGGGGATCATCGATTCTCCGGCCGCTGTGCTGCCCGCACTCGGCTCCCACGAGCCTACGGCGGTCGGCGTCCGCGATTCCNGCCCNCCCNGCCCGGGCAACCCAGACGCCGGCGGGCCAGACCCCGGCGATGCGGCGCCCGGCGATGCGGCGCCCGGCCAGACACGACCGGTCGGCGGCGGCCCCCGGCGCGGCACGGCCAATCCGGTCATCTCGCGGATCACCCGGCTCCTCGACCCGCCGGAAGTGCCATGGTGGATGCCGCCGTGCGCCTACTTCGGGGCGATCATCGTGCTCGCCGCGCCCCCGCTTATTCTCCTAGTCGGCTGAGTGGAAGGCGATAATCTCTACTTTTTTTATTGACAAGCGGCGGAATGATATCTACTGTCAGCGTCATGAGCCGGCGCCCGCTTCTGGTCTGCCGTGCACACATTGACTTTCATCGCGTCGCGAGCGCGCTCTGTCACCCTTACCATCGATCCCGCTGATCATCAGGCCCCGTTCCGCCGACTGGNATCCGTCACCGTAAGCCCCCGGCGCCCGGTGACGGCACCTGCCGCCTCGTACCCGAGCCGGCCAACGGCCGCCGACCTGATGTCAGCGAAGGGTGGGCCCCTCCCTCCGGTCCACCGTCCCTGTGGTCAGCCGGGCCCCCGGTCCTGACTTTTCCGTGCGTTCCACCTGCCCTGTGTTTGCACGCCTTGCGCGTGCGCGGCGACGAGAGGCCCCGTCGGCCGCGTGGTCGCATCGCGAGGAGGTTCTCCGTGCCCGTACGCGACAAGGCGCCAGTACGCGACAAGATGTCGGCGCGGGAAACGCTGCCGGCGCAGGGAAGGCCGCGGGCCGCGGCGGGGGTCGTCTCCAGGCTTGGAGCCGGGAGAACCACTGCCGGCGGCCCAGGCAGCCCAGGCGGCTCCGGCGGCTCCGGCGGCTCCGGCGCCCCCAGTGGTTACGGTGCCCCGGGCGGCCCCGCGGGCTCCGCGGCGGCGATCCTGCGGGCGGTCCTCGACCACGGTCCGGTCGCCCGCACCGCCATCGGGAGGGCAACAGGGCTCAGCCCGGCGGCGGTCTCCCGGCAGACAGCCGGGCTGATCTCCCTGGGTCTGCTCCGAGAGCTTCCCGCCTCCTCGCTGGCTCCCCGGGCCGGGCGGCCGCACGTGCCCCTGGACGTGGACACCGACCTTCATCTGGCCTGCGGGGTGCACATCGCCGTCCCGTTCGTCACCTTCAGCCTTGTCGACCTGCGTGGACAGGTGGTGACGCGGGAGCAGTTGCCGCGGGAGGGGGGCCCGGCGGACGTCCTTCGGATGATCGCCCGACATCTGCCCGACTTCCTCGCCCGGCGCGCCCAGGGCAACCGTGTCCTCGGCCTCGGCGTCGTCACCGGCGGCCGGGTCGACCCCGACCTCGGCGTGGTGATCGAACACGAGCCCCTGGACTGGCATGACGTGCCGGTCCGGGAGGTGCTGGCGGCGGCCATGGGCATGCCGGTGCACGTCGACGGGCACGCCCGCGCCCTGGCCCAGGCGGAGATCCTCTTCGGCGACCCGCGCGCCCGGCGCAGCCTGCTGCAGCTGTTCGTCGGCAACGTGGTCGACGCCGCGTTCGCCACCGACGGATCGGTGCACATCGGACCGCATTCCGCTGCGGGCGGCATCGCTCACCTGCGGCTCGCCGACAGCGACGTCCCGTGCCGCTGCGGCCGGTCGGGCTGCGCGCAGGCGGCGCTGTCGGAACGGACCATGCTGCTGCGGGCGACCCAGGACGGGATCATCTCCCGTCCGGACCTGCAGGTGCTGCTGCACGCCGGGCTCGCCGGCGACCCGCGCGCGCTGTCGCTGTTGCGCGCCAGGCTCCGGCTGGTGGGTCGGATGATCAGCCTGCTCGTGGACATGATGGACCCGGAAATCGTCGTTCTCACCGAGGCCGCCGCGCTCTGCCTGCCGGATCTGTTGGTCGACCTGCACGAGGAGATCGCCGCGCACTCACGTGTGTGCACCGATCCCGAGCGGATGGTGCTGCCGAGCAGCTTCGGCATGAACGTGCTGGCCGTCGCGGCGGGAGCGACCGTCCTCGACGCGGTCCACCGCCGCCCGCACAGTCTGCCCGTCCCGCTGCCCGCCCCGATGCCGTCGCGGACACCATCACGGACACCATCACGGACACCGACAGTCGCCGCAGCCGCCCGCCGGAGGTATTAATTCCACCAGAACACAAAACGTTGACGGCCCGGAAGGGCGAGACCGAAGATTGACCGGTGAGCGACTCCAGGAACGGCGGTACGGGAAGATTTCCCGCAGCCAGCGCTCGTTGTCGCCGATATTGCCGCCCGGCGTCACGTTCCGCTGTCCGTCGCGACAGAATCCGTAGTCGATCGCAATAGTGCCGATCACGATAGCGCAGGCGTTCCCGGCACTCCCCGAGAACGCGTCCCACCGGTCCGTCACCCGGAATTCCGGCTGCCCTCCCCGCCGTCTTCGCATCTTTTCCCAACCTCTGGAGGAACACAGGATGACAACCACGACCCCTCTTCTGGGACTCGACGTCCGCCCGCTTTCCGGCTATATCGGGGCCGAGATTCACGGAGTGGACCTGCGCGAGGACCTGGACGACGCGACCATCGCCGAGATCCGCTCCACGCTGCACCAGTGGAAGGTTGTCTTCTTCCCCGGCCAGAACATCGACCACGCCCAGCAGGTCGCCTTCGGCCGACGCTTCNGCAAGCTGACCCCGGCCCACCCGCACGAGGACGCGCCGCCGGCGGGCTTCCCGGAGATCCTGCCGATCGACAGCCGGCGGTACGCCAGGTTCTTCGGAACGAAGAAGAAGGTCACCTACGACAATGGCTGGCACNCCGACGTCNCCGCGCTGGTGANCCCGCCCGCCGCGTCGATCCTGCGGGCCGGCATCGTCCCGCCATACGGCGGCGACACTGCGTGGACCAACCTGGTCGCCGCCTACCAGGAGCTGCCCGAGCAGCTTCGGGACCTGGCCAACGGCCTGCGCGCCCGGCATAGCTTCGGAAACTTCCCCAGCGAGAGCGAGTACGGGCGGAAGGTCGCCGCAAACCCGCTGGTCGCGATCCACCCGGTGGTGCGCGTCCATCCGGAGACCGGCGAGCGGGCGCTGTTCGTCAGCCCGAGCTTCACCTCCAAGGACAGCGAGATCATCGGTTTCTCGCCGAAACAGAGCCGCCGGATCCTCGACCTGTTCTACGAGCAGATCTCCCGGCCCGAGTTCACGGTGCGGTTCAAGTGGAACCCCGGTGACATCGCCTTCTGGGACAACCGCGCGACCTCCCACCTCGGCCCGTCGGACCTGGGCCACCTCGACTTCGACCGGGTGCTGTACCGGGTGACCATCGAGGGCGACATTCCGGTCGGCGTCGACGGCAAGGAATCCGAACTGGTCGCCGGGGAACCGTTCCTCGGCTCCTGATCCGCTGTCCGCCGATATCCGCGGACACCACGAATACCGGAGCCGGCAATCCGCTGACAGCCGCGAGGGCCAAGTCCCTCGCGGCTGTCGGCACCCCGACCAACGATCCACCTCGAACGACAAGCCACCCCGAACGGCCACCGTCTGTCCGCCGGATCACGACCGAACGACCCGATAGGGAGATTTCCGATGCAGCATCGACGACCGCGCGGGCGGCGTCTTTCCCTCCTGGCCGCCGGACTTGCCGCAGCCGTCGCGGTGACCCTGGCCGCCTGTGGGAACGACGGCGGCAGCGGCAGCGCGGGTTCGGCCGCTACGGGTGGCCAGGTGACGCTGCGGATCGGCGACCAGGGCAAGTATTTGGAACTGCCGCTCACGCTCTCCGGCGAGGCGCGGGGCACTTCCTACGGGTTGAGCTGGAACACCTTCGCCGACGGTCCGCACATGAACGCCGCGTTCAGCGCGAGCAAGATCGACGTGGGCTTCATGGGCGATACACCGGTACTGTTCGCGAACGGGGCGCACGCCGGCGTGACCGCGGTCGCTGTCGCGGAGAACCCGGTGAACACCCAGACGATCATCGTCAAGGCCGGCTCCGGGATTCACAAGCCAGCCGACCTCAAGGGCAGGCGCATCGCCCTCACCCTCGGTACCTCCCTGCACGGTTATCTGCTCAACCAGCTCGCGTCCGCCGGTCTGAAGCAGAGCGACATCACCCCGGTGAACGTGCCCATCACGAGCCTCGGAGCGACACTCGCCTCCGGTCGGGTCGACGCCATCGTGTACGCCAAGCAGTACGTCGCCGCGGTCGGCCAGCAGGCTCCCGGTTCCTATGAGATCGAGACCAAGCCGCTCCCGGTCTTCTCGGTCGTGCTGGCATCGAAGAACACCCTCAAGGATCCGGCGAAGCGCACGGCGGTGCAGGACTTCCTGATCCGCCTGTCCCGGGCATCCGCCTGGCCGAAGGCCCATGAGGACGAGTGGATCAAGAAGTACTACGTGGGCCAGCTCAAGCAGAACCCGCAGACGGCGAGGAAGTACTTCGACTCGCTGCCGCGGGCACTCTACAAGCCGGTCTCCGAAAGCTTCATCGAGAGCCAGCGCGTGCAGGCCCGACTGCTGATCGACGTCGACCAACTGCCGAAGACCCTGAACGTCAACNACGAGATCGACAAGGGTTTCAATGCCGAGCTGACCGCCGCGTTCACCAAGGCCTCGCTGGCCACCTGAACCTCAGGGCACCGGGACGTTCCATCCGAGGGGATGATAAACGTGAACGAACTCATCTTACCCGACGGCGTCATCGCTGACGGCCGGACCGAGGCCGGGCCGCGCGGCTCCGGCGGGCGCCGGTGGATTCCGCCGGAGGTCCGCCGGTTCACCGGTCCCGCGCTGTTGTTCGCCGCCTGGTGGACGGTCACGGGATTCGGCCTCGTCAGCGACCAGTCCTTGGCCTCCCCGGCCGCGGTGTTCGGCGCGGGACGGGAGCTGTGGAACAGCGGCGAGCTGCTGGACAGCCTCGGCATCTCGCTCTACCGGTGCGGGGTCGGCCTGATCCTCGGAGTCACCATCGGGCTGACTCTCGCGGTGATCGCCGGTTTCTTCCGCGCCGGCCAGGACGTCGTCGACTCCGCGATGAACTTCCTACGGACGATCCCCGTCATCGCGTTGCTGCCGCTCATCATCGTATGGATCGGCATCGGCGAGGAAGCAAAAATATTCCTGATTACCGTGGGGGTCTCCTTCCCCATCTATATGAACACCTACTCCGCCATCCGCGGGGTCGACATCAAACTGGTGGAGGCCGGCCAGACCTTCGGCCTCGGCCGGTTCGGGCTCATCCGGCGAGTCATCGTTCCCGGCGCGCTCCCGGGCTTCCTCGTCGGTCTGCGCTGGGCTCTGGGAGTCGCCTGGCTACTGCTGGTCTTCGCCGAGCAGGTCAACACCGACAAGGGCATCGGCTACCTGCTCAACAGCGCGCAGTCCTGGAATCGGACCGACATCATGGTCCTCTGCCTGGTCATCTACGGAATCCTGGGACTCGTCAGCGACGGAATGGTCCGCATCCTGGAAAGGACGCTGCTGTCATGGCGCCGCGGCTTCGACGGAACCTGAGCACCGACACCGACACCAACACCACGGCGGCGGCCACGGCCGTCGCCACCCTGGAGCGCCCGGCCACCGCCGACGCTCAGCACACCGCCGACGCTCAGCACACCGCCGACGCTCAGCACACCGCCGACGCTCAGCACACCGCCGAAACCGCCGAAACCCGCGGTGCCGACGGCGCCGCCATCCGGATCCGCGGCCTGCGTCGCACCTTCGGGAATCACACGGTCCTCGACGGCCTCGACCTCACGGTCGCCTCCGGGGAGTTCGTCGCCCTGCTGGGCCGCAGCGGGTCAGGGAAGAGCACGCTGATCCGCATCCTCGGCGGCTTCGACGGCGGCATCTCCGGCGAGGTTCTGGCCACCCGGCAGCGTTCGGTCGTCTTCCAGGAGGCCCGGCTGCTTCCATGGACGCGGACCCTGGCCAACGTGACGATCGGTCTGTCCGGCCGCGACGTCGCCGAACGCGGACGGGTGGCGCTCGCAGAGGTCGGGCTGGCCGGGCGGGAACGGTCCTGGCCGGTGGCGCTGTCCGGTGGTGAGGCACAGCGGGTCGCGCTCGCCCGGGCGCTGGTTCGGGAGCCGGACCTTGTCATGCTCGACGAACCGTTCGGGGCCCTCGACGCCCTGACCCGGATCAGGATGCACGCCCTGCTCCAGCAGCTGTGCCGTCGCCACCGGCCGGCGGTACTGTTCGTCACGCACGACGTTGACGAGGCGATCCTGCTCGCGGAGCGGGTGCTTGTCCTCACCGAGGGACGGCTCTCCCTCGACGTTCCAGTCGATGTGGCGTCCCCTCGGCGACGGACCGACCCCGCCTTCGACCGGCTGCGTTCCACGCTGCTGGCCGAGCTCGGCGTCGACGAACTCGCCGAAGGCGATCATTGACCTGCCGCCGCCTCGCGGACGCGCAGCCCGTCCGCCGACGATGTGGGCACCCGTACCGGGGACGGCCTGCTCGGACTCCACCGCCTCCGCCTCGGCGGCTTCGGCATCCTCGGCCGCGTGCTCGGCTCGGATCGTCTCCCGCCGGGCACGTCTGGACGGATCAGTCATTGAGCCTTTCCGCGCAACGATCGGTCGCTCTGCGTGAGAGTTACGGATGGTAGTCGGCGGGCGGTCCGAAAGAGGGCGGTGAAAGAAGAAACGCGGGACCCCGGTAGAAGTCTGTTCCGACCAAAGACCAGCTTCAGGGAGTCCCGCGCGCGCCATGAGTGCGACATACACGGCCGTACTGCCGTTCCAGGACCACACGGTCGAGTTCGTCACCGGCCTGCTGGAAGCGGAACGTGTCCGCCGCGGCACCCGGAAGGGGACACGGAAGCTCACCAGTCGTGAGCAGGCGGTGCTCGTGCTGCGCTGGTTCGCCGACGCCACCCAGGTCGCCCAACTGATCGTCGACCATGGGATCAAGAAGTCGACCGGCTACGACTACCTCCACGAAGGGATCGCCGTGCTGGCCGAGCGCGCCCCGAAGCTGGAATCCGCCCTGCTCGCCGCGAAAGCCGCCGGTCACAGCCACGTCAGTGTCGATGGCACGCTGATCGAGACCGACCGGAACGCCACCCCGGGCCCGACCGCGGGAGTGGACCTGTGGTGGTCGGGCAAGCATGCCAATCACGGCGGGAANATCCAGGNCGTCACCGCGCCCGATGGCTGGCCGCTGTGGACTTCCGAGGTGCGCCCCGGCCGCGAACACGACACCACCGCGCTGCGCGCGCACCCGCAGATCTTGCCGGCGCTGGCGGTCTGGATCGCCGCAGGCCTGCCGGTCCTGGGCGATCTGGGCTACGAAGGCGAACGCGACACCGTGACCGTCGCGATCAAGAAGCCCAAGGGTGGCTGAAGCCCAAGGGTGGCTCGCTCACCGACGACCAGAAAGCATCCAACAAGGCGCACAACGCCCAACGGGCCGTCGGCGAACGCGGGAACTCGCTCTTGAAGATGACGTTCAAGGCGCTGCGCAACGTCAGCGTCTGCCCGTGGAAGATCGGGAAGATTGTCGCCGCCGCTCTCGTGCTCCTGCACATCGAGCATGATCGAACGACGTGATCACTAAACGTGACGATCGGTTACGCGGAAAGGCTCAATGGTCGTGTCGGCATCACACTGCCGGGCGAAACCGGCCGCGGCACCGTCCAACAGGCCGACGAAGGCCTCCCTCGCCCGCTCGAAATCGGTCCTCCAGGGTTTCCCTGCCCATCGCGGTGAGCAACAGCAGCTGCGCGATCGCCGCGGGGTCGACGAACACCAACCGCTTCCACAGCTCGAACTGGAACGCCATCCTCGGGTCCGCGCTGATCCATCCGGCATGCGCCGTCAGGGACCGTACCCTGTCGGGTACAGCCCTGCGGTGGCCGTGGCCACGACGGCGCCGAGCGAGTGACCGACGAGGTGCAAGTGATCGATGCGGGCGTCCCGGGCCGCAGCGACGACTGGCCCTAGCCAAGGGGACATGCGGCAGGCTGTCACGATCAAGCGGAAGAAGGCCGGGCCTGGTGGGCATCACCGCGCTGGTGAGCACCACCACGCTGGTGGGCAGGGACAGCGTGCCGTCGAGAACCCCCGGCGGCCAGAAACTCTCGCTGAAGTATGGAAAGACGCGCGCCCCGTGCCCGACCGCGACCGACACCGCCATACTGAATGACAACACGTCCACGACGACGTGGATGTCGCTTGTTGGCGCAAGAACGGCAAGATCCTCAAGTCCCCAGCCAAAACGAAGGGAGAAGCGGCGCTGGCCCGCAAAGCCTGGTGCGTCAGAAGCCAACGGAATGCCTACTCAGCCGGTCATTCGTCGGTGTGCCTATTCGTCGTCCAGCTCCGCGGCGATCAGATCAGTGTGGACGAAGTCCTCACCCTTGAGCCGACGAGTGCCGACGAGTGCCGACGAGTGCCGACGAGTGCCGACGAGTGCCGACGAGTGCCGACGAGTGCCGACGAGTGCCGACGAGTGCCGACGAGTGCCGACGAGTGCCGACGAGTGCCGACGAGTCTACGATCACGCTGGCAACCCATGCTCATCGTAGAGATCCTCGATGCTCAGGCCGGGCGGGGGCACCGCGGCCGCTGTCTGACGACCCAGGGCAACGATGCGGGCCGCTCGCTGCTCACCTTCGTCGCGGTCGGCGCGCATCCGCTCCAGGCGTTCCCGGACAGCGACGAGCACGGCCGTCGTGACGGTCTCCCCCGTCAGCTCCGCAAGCTCGCGGCTCAGACGCTGGGCTTCCTCATTTTTGATGTTCAACACCGTCAAGGCTCCGTCCACCATGGAGGCGGGTCCTTCCACCAAGGTACCCGCCGTCCGTTGGGTCTTACCGGCTGAGACTCCGGCGCTCGGGATGCAACCGGCGATGTCGAGAACCCGCGACTGGCTCCGTCCCCGCGGTGAACGTGACCAAAATGGGTAGCACCAGCACCGAGGAGAAACACGATGGCTAAGTACTTGCTGCTCAAGCACTACCGCGGCGCTCCGGCTCCGGTCAACAACGTGCCCATGGACCAGTGGACCCCGGAGGAGATCTCGGCGCATATGCAGTACATGCACGACTTCGCGGCCCGGCTCGAGGGGACCGGCGAGTTCGTCGATGGCCAGGCGCTTGCCCCCGAGGGGACGTTCGTCCGGTACGACGGTGAGGGGCGCCCACCGGTCACCGACGGCCCGTTCGCCGAGACCAAGGATCTCATCGCCGGCTGGATGGTGATCGACGTCGACAGCTACGAGCGCGCCATCGAGCTGGCCGGGGACCTGTCGGCCGCCCCTGGGGCGGGCGGGAAGCCGATCCACGAGTGGCTCGAGGTGCGCCCGTTCCTGACCTCACCGCCCACCATCACAGAGTGACCTCTCAGATAAACGAGGCCCTGCTCCGGAGCCTCACCCCGAGCGTGCTAGGGATCCTCGTCCGCCGCGGAGCCGACTTCGCGGCGGCCGAGGACGCCATGCAGGACGCGCTGGTCGAGGCGGTCCGCGTCTGGCCGGCCGACCCNCCNCGGGNCCCGAAGGGCTGGCTGGTCACCGTGGCCTGGCGCCGGTTCCTCGACGCGACCCGGGCGGACGCCGCCCGCCGCCGGCGTGAGGACCTCGTCAACGAGGAGCCGGCGCCCGGGCCCGCGCCCACGGTGGACGACACGCTCCAGCTCTACTTCCTGTGCGCCCACCCCTCGCTGACGCCGTCGTCCGCGGTCGCGCTCACGCTGCGCGCCGTCGGCGGGCTGACCACCCGCCAGATCGCCCAGGCCTACCTGGTGCCCGAGGCGACCATGGCGCAGCGCATCAGCCGTGCCAAGCGCACCATCTCCGGCGTGCGGTTCGGCCAGCCCGGCGACGTCGCCACCGTGCTGCGCGTCCTCTACTTGGTCTTCAACGAGGGCTACTCCGGCGACGTCGACCTTGCCGCCGAGTCCATCCGGCTCACCCGGCAGCTCGCGGCCGCGGTCGACCATCCCGAGGTGGCGGGGCTGCTCGCCCTCATGCTGCTCCACCACGCCCGGCGCGTCACCCGGACCGCGCCCAACGGCAGCCTGGTGCCGCTCGCCGAGCAGGACCGCAGCCGGTGGGACACTGAGCTGATCGCCGAGGGCGTCAAGATCCTGCAGGCGGCCCTCGCCCGCGACCGGCTGGGCGAGTTCCAGGCCCAGGCCGCCATCGCGGCACTCCACGCTGACGCGCCCACCGCCGAGGAGACTGACTGGGTCCAGATCGTCGAGTGGTACGACGAGCTCGCGCGTCTGACCGACAGCCCGGTCGTCCGGCTCAACCGCGCAGTGGCCGTCGGCGAGGCCGACGGACCGCGCGCCGGGCTGGCGGCGCTCGCGGCGCTGAACGACTCACTGCCCCGCCACGCCGCGGTGGCGGCGTACCTCCACGAGCGCGACGGCGACCTGGCGACGGCGGCACGGCTGTACGCCGAGGCGGCCCACAAGGCACCCAACCTCGCCGAGCGCGATTACCTGACGCGCCAGGCCGCCCGGCTCAACGCCCGCCGGTGTCGCTGACGGGTCGCGCTCGGATTTTCCCGCAGCACTTGGCGCGGCCCCGCGGCCAGGGCTGTCGCCTCACAGTGAGTTCGAATCTCATTACGGTGTGCGGTCGCCTGCATGCTGACGGACCGCGGCAGGATTCCTGTCGACAGCCTGCGCCACTTCGGCGCACTCGAAGTCGAATACGTCGCGCGGCACAAACACGGCCCGCTCGGTTGGCGGCCGCTACAGCGCCTCCGCCAGGCGTTCGGNGAGGAGGCGGGTGAATCGCGCGGGATCGCGCAGTTCTCCGCCTTCGGCGAGCAGCGCCATGCCGTACAGCAGCTCCGCGGTGTCGCCGAGGGCGGCGGAATCCGCGTCCCGTTCGTGTGCGGCGCGCAGGCCCATGACCAGCGCGTGCGTCGGGTTGAGTTCGAGGATGCGCTTGGGGCGTGGCATCTCGTGCCCCATCGCCCGGTACNTCTTCTCCAGCGCGGGCGTCATGTCGAACGTGTCGCCGACGAGGCAGGCCGGCGACGTGGTGAGGCGGCTGGACAGCCGGACCTCCTTGACGTCGTCCTCAAGCTTGGCCGCCAGCCAGGGCAGTAGGGCGGCGAAGTCCTTGCGCAGCTGTTCCCGCTCGGCCTCGCTGCTCTTCTTCTCGTCNTCGGTGTCGAGGTCGACTTCGCCCTTCGCGATCGACTTCAGCGGCTTGCCGTCGAACTCCGCCACCCGTTCGACCCAGACCTCGTCAACCGGGTCGGTCAGGATCAGGACCTCGTAGCCCTTGGCCCGGAACGCCTCCATGTGCGGCGAGTTCTCGATCATTCCGCGCGAATCGCCGGTCAGGTAGTAGATCTCGTTCTGGGCGTCCTTCATACGCTCGATGTACTCGCGCAGCGTGGTCGGCCGATCGGCGTCGTGCGTCGAGTCCACCGAGACGAGGCCGAGGATCGCATCCTGGTTGTCGGCATCCTCGAGGAGGCCCTCCTTGAGGGCGGCGCCGAACTCCTTCCACAGCGTGCGGTAGCGCTCGGCGTCGTTCTCCTGAAGAGCCCTGATGGAGGCCAGTATCTTCTTGACCAGCCGGCGCCGCACAAGTTGGATCCGGCGGTNCTGCTGGAGGATCTCTCGGGAGATGTTGAGCGACAGGTCGTGCGTGTCGACGACGCCCCGGACGAAGCGCAGATAGTTCGGCAGGAGCTCCGCACAGTCATCCATGATGAACACGCGCTTCACATACAGCTGGACGCCGCGGCGTGCATCCCGGGTGAACAGGTCGAGCGGCGCTCGCGACGGGATGAACAACAGGGCCTCGTACTCGAACGTCCCCTCGCCCTTCATGTGGATGACCTCGAGCGGGCCGGTCCAGTCATGGCTGAGGTGCTGGTAGAACTGGTCGTACTCGGCCTTGTCGACCTCGCTCTGCGGCCGGGCCCACAGCGCCTTCATCGAGTTGAGCGGCCGGTCGCCGGCATTCTCGGCGCCGGCGCCGGACTCGGCTGTCCCGTCGTCGTTCGAGTCTCGGTCCTTCGCGGCGGGGGCCGACACCAGCCGGATGGGCCAGGCGATGAAGTCGGAGTACCGCTTGACGATCTCCCGGATCTTGTTCTCGTCGGTGTAGTCGTAGAGACGGTCCTCGCTGTCCTCGGGCTTCAGGTGGACCGTGACCGCGGTTCCCCGCGGCGCGTCGTCCACCGTCTCGATGACGTAGGTGCCCGCGCCGTCGGACTCCCACCGGGTGCCGCCGCTCTCACCGGCCTTCCCAGTCAGCAGGGTGACCTTGTCGGCCACCATGAAGGTGGAGTAGAAGCCGACGCCGAACTGCCCGATCAGATCGGATGACGCCGCGCCGTCCTCGGATTCCCGCAGCTTGCGCAGCAGCTCGGCCGTGCCGGACTTCGCGATGGTGCCGATGAGCCCGACGACCTCGTCGCGGGACATCCCGATGCCGTTGTCGCGGACGGTCAGAGTGCGAGCGTTGACGTCGGCCTCGATCTCGATGCGCAGGTCGGCGCTGTCGACCCGCGGGCCGTCCTTGACCAACGACGCGATGCGCAGCTTGTCCAGGGCATCGGACGCGTTAGAGATCAGCTCCCGCAGGAAGATGTCCTTGTTCGAGTAGATCGAATGGACCATCAGCTGCAGAAGCTGACGCGCCTCGGCCTGAAACTCCAGCGTCTCGACCCGGGTGCTCACGGGGCTCCTCCATGCGGACACGAGCAGACTGCACGACGGCTACCCGGTCCCGCGCGTGACGGCCAGCGCCCAGCGACGCCTCGGGCACGCAGCGGAACGGGCAGCCCGTATCATATCGGGCGTCCACGAACCTCCGCCGACGGACCAGCCGGTGGGCGGCCCGATGCTAGCCCTGCTGACGGCGCTTGAGGCGGAACGCAACCTGCAGTTCGGCGGGCAGCACCTCGGCCTCCCAGGGGTCGACCAGTTCCAAGCCCAGGCCGGTGAAGTCGCTGGTGTTGCGGGTAGCCAGGACGGCGTTGCGGGCTCGACAGATAGCCGCGATCTGGGCGTCGAAGCCGCTGATCGGAGTCCCGGCTTGTTCACGCTCGACCACGAGGCTGGCGTAGTGACGGGCCGCCGTGGCGCGAAGGGCAGGACTCTGTCCTGGAACGCCGAGAAGACATCGTCCGCGGCTGCCATCAGCAACTCACGGCGGCGACCGGATGGCAGTCGGACGAGGCTGTAACGGACCTCAGCCACGGTGATCGAGGTCGTGTTCAAGGCGTCACCGGGTCGGCTGGTTACCCACCTTACGACGCGGTCGGCTGGTGCTGCGCGCATGAGCTCGGAGATGACATTGGTATCGAGAACAATCATTCTGAGGGTGGCACCCGGTCACGCGAGCAGGTCCGCTGCCCGCGGTGCCTGTGCCCGCGCTGGCACAGGAGGGGCCGCTTGACCATGCTGGCCGCCAGGTCGAGGCGCCGGCGCATCCCGCCGGAGTACGTCTTCACCCGGCGGTCCCGGGCGTCGGCCAGGTCGAACTCGGCCAGCAGGTCGTCGACCCGGGACCGGACCACGCGCCTGGGCAGGTGGCGCAGCCGCGCCATCATCTCGAGGTTCTCCCGGCCGGTAAGCAGATCGTCGATCGCGGCGTACTGGCCAGTCAGGCTGATCGCGCCCTTGACGCCGACCGGGTCGCGAAGCAGATCACAGCCCGCGATCACGGCCGTCCCCGTGTCAGGGGCGACCAGGGTTGCCAGGATGCGCACCATCGTCGTCTTGCCCGCCCCGTTCGGACCGAGAAGCGCGAAGACGGAACCCTGCTCGATAGCCAGGTCGACGCCGTCGAGCACCGCCCGGCCATCGTAGGACTTGCGGATCCCGTCCGCGATTACTGTGTATGGCATACATGAAAGGTATGCGCCATATACAGTTGACGTCAAGCCGTATTCTCGCAGTCAAGGAGGGAGGTCGATGGTCAGCGAGAAGTCACCGCCGCTACCGCCGGGCCTCGACCTGCTCTGGGGCCGCCGCGAGCGTGGTCAGCGCGGGCCGCGGCCGGAGCTGTCGGTAGACGCGATCGTGGCGACGGCGACCCGGATCGCCGACGCCGAGGGCTTGGACGCGGTGTCGATGGCCCGCGTGGCGAAGGAGCTCGGCTACACGACGATGTCGCTCTACCGGCACTTGGCCACCAAGGACGAGCTGCTCCAGATGATGTGGAACGCCAGCGCCCAGGGCGCCGAAAGCCTCGTCATCGAGGGCGATGGTTGGCGGGCCCGGCTGCGAGCCTGGGTGATCGTCCAGCGCCAGATGATCGACCGCCATCCCTGGATCACCCAGATGCCGATGGCCGCGCCCCCGCTTGCGCCGAATTCGCTGACCTTCGTCGAAAAGGGGCTGGAGACCCTCGACGGCACCAGCCTGTCTGACGCCGACAAACTCCGCGTGATCGGCCTGCTCAGCTCGTACGCCCTCAGCGAGGCCCGAATGGCCCACAATGCCGCCCGGGCTGCCGCCCAGGCCCGGACGGCTGTGGCTCCTTGCGCTGGGGCTGGAGCTGACGCGGAGGCAGGGCCGGCTGGGGGCGACGCGCCGCCTGTCTGGGGCTTCGAGGCGTTGCTGCGCGAGCTCGTCGACGAGCGGACCTATCCGCGGCTGCANCGCATCGCCTGGGCGGGCGAGATCGGCGACGGCCCGGCGGGCTTCGAGGAGACCGAGGAGTTTCTCTTCGGCGTGGACCGGATCCTCGACGGCATCGCCGCTCTCATCGACCGAACCTCGGCAGCCGGCGGGACGTTGGGCATCGGCTCGAGCTGAGCGACCGCCGCGGTGATGACATCATCCCGCGCGGCGGCTACCCGGCCCTCTCCAAGCGACGGCGGAGGCCCAGGTCAAGGCGGACCTCAACGATCTCGCGATCAGCAGCCCGCATCGGCGAGCTCGTCGAGGTCCTCGGCGACCCCGGCCATCCGGAACACGACGAACGCCTGGAATGGCTGGGCCTGCGGGACGCAGACGAGTTCGACCCGGTCGAGTTCGACCCGGTCGAGTTCGACGCCGAAGACGTGAACAAGGCGCTGTCGACCATCCGATAACACCTCGGTCGGCAGGTTGACGCATCCCCGGCACCGGCGGCGCCGCGGCGTCGCCGGCCCACGTGACGCACAGACGCCTGGACGACACCTCGTTGCCAGACCCGTACCGTCGGTAGATTCTTGGTCACCTCACCGCCTCACCACCTCACCGCACCGCCTGGAATTCGGGGGAACTACATGCCACCGGACCCGACAGACGTCACTCATCCCGCCTTTCTCGCCAACTATCTTGCTAGCCTTCCCCGGCCGGAACACGTACATGGCGACCCGGCCCGCAGTGTCCGCGAGGACGACTTCGACGGTCACCACGTCGTCATCACGACCACCTACGAGATCACCNTCGACGGCCAACCATTGAACGTCCACATTGGGGTTTCCAACGACGGCACGGCACACTGCCACGGCCTGCCCAACTATCAGATCCCCTCGGTCGTCGACCTGGTACGCCTGATCATCACCGCCTTCCCCGAGGAGTTCTCCCCCGGGGCCTCTGGCGACGACCATGGCCCGCACGGCGATCCGGGCGAGCACCATCACCACGACGCCCACGACGCCCACGACGCCCACGACGAGCTCCCGGAAGGGGCATGACATGGCGGTCGTCCGGCGCGACATCCTTCTCGACGACGACGCGAGAAAGGCCTATATCCGCGGAATCAAGCTCCTCAAACACGAACCTACGACGCTGCGCACGAATCAGTTCGGCATCCCCGGTCCGAGCCGACCGGTACGGACCTACGACCTGTTCGTCATCTGGCATGTCATCGCGATGAACACCCCCGTCCCCCCGGGAGGGTCACCGAGCAACCGCAACGCCGCGCACGCCGGCCCCGTCTTCCTGCCCTGGCACCGGGTCATGCTTGGCTGGCTGGAAGTGCACCTCCAGCGCGTTCTCGGCGACCCGAACTTCGGGCTGCCCTACTGGGACTGGGCGCGCGACGGGACACCCTCCGCCCCCGCCACGGCGCCGAACCCCGCTGCTTCGGCACTGTGGCGGAACACCCCGGACGGTTTCGGGGGCCAGGGCACCCCGATCCCCGGCGGTGCGTTCTTCTTCGACCCCGCCGACCCGACCAGCTTCCGGGTACGGATCTCCACCAGCAGCAGCGGCGCGCTCCAGCAGGTCGCCGAACGCGGCGTGCGGCGTAGATTCGGCAGCGCCACGTTCGGATCGTCGATCCTGCCGAGCAACGCCGATATCACCGCAGCCTTCGACACCGTCGCCGATCCGACACTCGCGAGCTACGACGAGGCTCCCTTCAACGTGAGTTCGCGGGGGTTCCGCAACCGTCTCGAAGGCTTCATCGGCACCGGACTGCACAACCAGGTCCACCGCTGGGTTGGCGGGGGCAGGGACATGTCGCTGGCGTCGTCCCCCAACGACCCGGTCTTCTTCGTGCACCACTGCAACGTCGACCGTGTCTGGGAGGGTTGGATGCGGCGTCACGGCCGCGTGTACCAGCCGGACATGACCGCCCCGGCAAGCCTCCTCGGCCATCGGATCGACGACCCGCTGGTCTCCCCGTTCGCCCCGTCGAGCACGTCGAGCACGCCGAGCACCCCGGCGACCCCCCGCAGCGTGCTCGACATGACCGACACCTACACCTACGACGTCCTGCCCTGAAACATCTCCTGTTGGCTGACGAGCAGGTCCCGGGGATTCACCGAGGACGGCTTCGGTCCATCCGCATCCATTGCATCCGGCCGCATCCGGCTGCCCGCGGCCTTTCCGCGGGCAGCCGCGGATAAGGGCTGGGCCTACCCGACTGGCGGCAGCTGTCCAGCTGCCGCGCCCACCGCGGACACGGGAGCCGCGGCCGGCCTGGTGGCGATGACGACGGTGGCGTTCAGGTCGGCGGAACTGGCGACCGTGGGGATCAGACCGGCCTGGGCGCTGGCTTCGACGATCGATGCCGCCTGCCGCTCGCCGGTCTCGACCAGCAGGTGACCGCCCGGGGCCAGCCNCCGCGGCGCCTCGGCGGCCACCCGCCGCAGAACATCGAGCCCGTCCGCCCCGCCGTCGAGCGCCACCCGCGGCTCGTGCTCGCGAGCCTCCGGCGGCATCAGCTCGATCGCGTCGGTGGGTACATAGGGGGCGTTCGCGGCCAGCAGGTCCACGTGGCCCCGTAGGACGGCTGGCAGCGGCTCGTAAAGATCACCATCGTAGACCTGGCCACCGGCGGAGGCGAGGTTGCGGCGGGCGCACCGCACCGCGGCCGGTTCGATGTCGGCGGCGTGTACTTCGATCCCGGGCAGGGCTGCCACCAGCGCGACCCCCNTCNCCCCNGAGCCACAGCACAGATCGACGACAGTGACCGGCCGGGACCGGCCGGCAACCCGTTCGACCGCCTGATCGACAAGGAACTCCGTGCGGCGGCGGGGCACGAAGACCCCGGGGTCCACGGCTATCCGCAGGCCGTGGAACTCCGCCCAGCCGAGCACGTGTTCCAGGGGCAGACCGGCGACGCGCCGCCGCACCATCGCGGCGAGTTCGCCCGGGGTCCGGGCCGCATTGACGAGCAGCCGTGCCTCGTCCTCGGCGAAGACGCAGCCGGCGGCCCGCAGCCGCGTGACGACGACGGACCGCGGCAGGGACGAAAACGGTGAGGAAGACGGACGAGAAGAGGAGGGAAAGGACGGACGAGAAGGGGAGAGAAAGGAAGGAGAAGGGCCGGATGTCGACACGGGAAGCCTTTCGGGATGCCGAAGGGCACCCTCCCGATCGCCTACCTCGAGCGAACCGCGCGACCGCGGGAGGAGAGCACCCACCCTGACACAGCGGAAATGGGTCTCACCCCCTCAAGACGATCACCTGTGGTGACGGCCATCTTACCCGAGCTATCTGATCCGGATCGCCGCGGGCCCAGGGCGCCGGCCAGCACGACCGAGGTGATGAACCAGAACNCCNCCCCCTNCGCCGCCTAGCGCGCGCCCGCCACGTCTCCGGGCCCGTTTCCGGCGAAGGTGAACAGGTCAGTCGGGCTGCGACGGACCGGGCAGGACGAGACGGAACGTCGCCCCGCCGCCCGGGGTCGGCCGGTACTCGACCCGCCCGCCGTGCGCGGTGGCGACGGCGTCGACGATGGACAGGCCCAGACCGGTCCCGCCGGCGTCCCGGGACCGCCCGGCATCGGCCCGGAAGAAGCGTTCGAAGAGGTGGGCCACGGCATCCTCGGGGACGCCCGGGCCGTGGTCGACCACCGAGACCACGATCCCGTCGGTGGGACCATCGCCCGTCGGCCCCGGGGAGCCGGCTTCGAGGGGGCCCACGGAGACGGAGATCCCGGCGTCGGGCGGGGTGTGGACGACGGCGTTGCGGACGAGGTTGCCGACGGCCTGCCGCAGCCGGCCCTCATCGCCGAGCACCTCGAGGATCGGCGGCACGTCGACCTCGATCGTCCGTCCCGGGCTCACCACACGGGCGTCGGTGACGATGTCACGGACCATCGCCGCGACGTCGACCGGCTGGCGCTCCAGCACCGGTCGCTGGTCCAGCCGGGCGAGCAGCAGCAGGTCATCCACCAGCTCGCTCATGCGCGCGGACTCCTCCTCGATGCGGCGCATGACCATCGCCAGGTCCTCGGGCCGCTCCGCGGCGCCGCGGTGGAACATCTCGGCGTACCCGCGGATCGATGTCAACGGGGTCCGCAGCTCGTGGCTCGCGTCCCCGACGAAGCGGCGCAGACGCCCTTCGGAGACCTCACGCGCCCGGAACGCCGCCTCGATCCGGGTGAGCATCGCGTTGAAGGCGAGCCCGAGCCGACCCACCTCGGTCCGGCGGTCCGCGTCGGCGACCCGCCTGGTCAGGTCGCCGTGGGCGATCAGGTCCGCGGTCTGCTCGATCCGGGTCAGGGGACGCAGCCCAAGCCGGATGATGACGTATGCCATCACGGCCAGCGCGGCCGTGACCACCGAGGTCGCCACGACCTCGATCCTGGTGACCCGGTCAAGGGTGGCGTTCACCTCCGCGAAGGGCACGGCGACGATCAGCACATACCCGTTGTCGAAGCGCTCCGCGAGCATCCTGAACCGGCCGCCATGGTCCTCGGCGCCCACCGTGCACAGCGGGACGGTCGCGAGGTCCGGATGCAGCCGGGCGGTGGCGAGCAGGCGTGCCGACACCGCCGGACGCTGCGTCGGCGCCGCCGGGCCACCCGGACCACCCGGGCCACCCGGGCCGGGGCTGGCCTCGGCGAGCCGGCGGCCGGCGCCGTCGTACAACGCGCCGTAGGTGCCCACCAGGAACGTGGTGCCGAAACCTGGGTAGTGGTCATCCCCGTCCCCGTCCCCGCCGGCCCGCAGGAGCAACTGCTCCATCAGCGGATGGGCGTCCCGGACCTGCTGGTCCAGCCGGCCACGCAGGTAGGCCCCCAGAGCCCCTCGCGTGCCGACGGCGCCGAGAGCCATCCCGACGGCCAGCAGGCCCACCAGGGCCAGCAGCAGCCGGGCCCGCAGGGACAGGACCGGCCGGCTCAACGCGGCAGGCGCAGCACGTAGCCGACGCCGCGCACCGTGTGGATCAGCGGGGGTGGCACGTCGTCGATCTTGCGCCGCAGATAGCTGACGTAGGTCTCCAGGACCCGCGCGTCACCGCCGAAGTCATGTCCCCAGACGTGGTCGAGGAGTTGGGCCCGGGTGAGCACCTTGCGGGCGTTCGCGAGCAGGTAGTGCAGCAGGCGATACTCGGTGGCGGTGAGGTCGACGTGCCGCCCGGCGCGCCGCACCTCGCGGGTCTCCGGGTCGAGCTCGAGATCGGCGAAACGCAGCGGCGTGGGCGCGCCGTCGGCGGCCCCGGCCCGGCGCAGGATCGCCCGGACCCGGGCGATCAGCTCGCTGACCGCGAACGGTTTCGTCACGTAGTCGTCCCCGCCGAGGGTCAGTCCGTGCACCTTGTCCTCGGTGGCGTCCCGGGCCGTCAGGAACAGGGTGGGCACGCCCTGCCCCGATCGCCGCAGCCGCTCGCAGACCGCGAACCCGTCGATGTCGGGGAGCATGACGTCCAGCACGAGCAGGTCCGGCGGGGACAGGGCGGCCTGTGTCAACGCCGCCTGCCCGGAGTGCGCGGCGCGTACGTCGAAGCCCTCGTAGCGCAGTGCCATGGTCACGAGGTCGGTGATCGCCTCCTCGTCGTCGACGACGAGGACCCTGATCGGACGGTCCACCCACCCAGTCTCGTCCTGCTCGCCGGGAAGACCGGTCATCGGGATCCGGCGGACGCGGAACGGGACCCGTCCGATGCGGGGGGTGATGCGGGGGGTGCGGACGCGGCGGCGGCCACCTGGCCGGGGAATCCCCCCGAATGGTCCAGCCGACCGACGGCGTCGACGATCAGCCAGGCCCATCCCTCCCGAGCAAGATCGACAAGCAGGGTCCACGCGTCCCGGCCGGCGGCGAGGGCGGCCGTGGCGTAGGCGTCCGCCAGGGTGAGGNCCGGTCCAACGAGGGTGAC
This sequence comes from Frankia sp. CeD, assembly GCF_000732115.1. Taxonomy (NCBI): domain Bacteria; kingdom Bacillati; phylum Actinomycetota; class Actinomycetes; order Frankiales; family Frankiaceae; genus Frankia; species Frankia sp. CeD. Next base: position 102,630 of record NZ_JPGU01000006.1, on the reverse strand, counting down.
CGCGACGAGCTCGGTCGCCGGGATGCCGGTGCGCGGGTCGATCACGTGCGCGCCCCGCTCCAACACCCCCGAGGTGGCGACGGCCAGCTCGGTGCCCTCGACCACCGCGACGAGTCGGCTCCGGTCGAAGGGATCCGACNCCCCCNCCCGCCAGGGTCGCCCCGGCGCCGAGGCGACTCCCCTGGCCCGCAGGTCCCCCGCCGCATTGACGCAGTGGTCCGCGGCTCCGGCGTCAGTCAGCACCCGGGAGGCCGCCTCGGCCGCCCAGCCCTTGACCAGACCGGTGGGGTCCAGCGTGCCGTCGCCCCGCCACGCCGGGTCGAACCTGCCGCCGGTCCGCTCCCGGCAGGCGCGGGCCACCCGGTAGACCTCGCGGACGTGGTCGGGACAGGCACCGAGGTCGACCTCGCCGCGCCGGATTCGAGAGACCCAGGACCCGGGCAGGAACGTGCTGAAATCCTCGTCCGCCCGGTGCAGGACCGCAGCCGCCGCCTCGATCGCCGCCGCCAGATCCGCTGGGGCGAGCGGGGTGCGGACGTCGATGCTGACGACGGTGCCCATCACCGGTTCGGCGCGGACCCGTCCGGGCCGAACCGGCACCGGCCCGCCCGACACCGGCAGGCTAGGCACCGGCCTTGTCCAGGGCGGACTGGACGGACCACGCGTACCCGTTGCTGGTGTACGAGGCGCCGGAGACGGTGTCGATCCGGGCGTTCTGGGCGTCGAGCACCTCCTGGCGCAGGATCGGCACGGCCCGTTCGTTGATCTCGATGTCCCGCCGCTCCCGGTCCGGCATCTGCAGGACAACCACATCGGTGATCTTCTTCCCGACCAGGACAAGCTGGACCTGCACCGGCCCGTAGCGGGTATCGATGGCGTCCCCGGTCACCGTCCGGGTGGTAACCGTTCCGGCGGAGCCCGAACCTGTGGACCCCGCGGTGGCGGAGAAGGACGGGGCCGGTGTGCCCGCCGACGCGGAGGGCTGAGCGGGCTGAGCGGAGGGCTGAGGGGTCGCCCCGGCGGAGGGCTGAGGGGTCGCCCCGGCGGCGGTCGGCGACGCGGCGAGTGCCACCAGCCGCTCCCCGTGTCCGGTCGCGGCCTTCGCACCGACCACGAGGATGGCGGCTCCCATCAGCGCCACGAAACCGAGCCTTCCCCGGTAGGGTTTTTCGGCGTTGTCGTTGTTGTCGTTGTTGTCGTTCAACGGAGATCGAACTCCTCGGTGTGAATCTGGTCACGGGAAACGCCGAGACCGCGAAGCGCCCGGACGACCGTGGTGGTCATCCCACGAGGGCCACAGACGAAGACGTCGCGGTCGGCGGCGTCCGGGATGGCGGCATCGAGGAAGCGGGCCTCCAGCGGGTCGTATCCGAGCTCACGCCGGGAACCGATCACCCGGTGGACGATCATTCGACTGCTCTCGGCGAGCGCCTCAAACTCCCGTCCCAGCGCGAGATCGCTCGGCCGGCTCACCCGGTGCACAACCACGACGTCGTCGCCACGACCGGCAAGATCCTCTGCCAGCGCCCGAACCGGTCCGATTCCGCTGCCCCCGCCGACGAGCAGCGCCCGGCCCCGGTGGGCCCGCGCGGCGGTGAAATGTCCGAAGGGACCTTCCGCCACGACCGGTGTGCCCGGTCGCAGCAGGGCGACCGCCCGGGAGTGGTCGCCGGCGGCCTTGACCGTGATACGCAGCTGATGCGCTGTCGGCGGGGCCGACAGCGAGTAGGGGNGCGCGGTCACGAGATGCCCGCGGGNGGCGAACCGCCACAGCAGGAACTGCCCCGGACGCGCACCGAGCCGGTGCAGGTCGTGACCGCGGATCCACACCGAGACGACGCCGGGTGCCTCCTCCACCACCCGATCGACCGTCATCCGGTGCCGGGCCACGGCCGCGATCGGCAGGATCAGGCGCCAGACGACGAGACAGGCGGCGACGGAGACGTACATCGCGGTCCACAGCAGCCGGTTAACCGGGTGACCGACGAAGTCCCCACCGGTCTCCGTCTGGTGGAAGAAGACCAGGAACACGGCGAGGTAGGTGGTGAGATGCAGCGCGTACCAGACTTCGTACGAGATGCGCGGCCGGGCCGCCCGGGCACTCGCGACCCCGACGGCCACGAACAGCAGGGTGCCGACGGTGGCCTTCCACATCTCCGGGTATGTCATGATCACCGTGACGAGCTCGGCGAGCGGCTGATGATGCCCGGCCAAGCCGTAACCCCACACCGTCAGCAGGATGTGGACGACGATGAGCAGGATGACGTTCGTGCCCAGGCCGCGGTGCCACGCGGCCAGCCGGTCGAGACCGACGGCGCGTTCGAAGGCCGGTATCCGTGCCATGAGCAGCAGTTGCACGAGCACCAGATAGGCCGCCAGCAGGCCGCAGACCCGACCGACCGCGGTCATGGCGGGCCCGGCGCCGTGGACGCTGGACGCGGAGGNGTCGAACCACCACAGGGCCACCACGGCGATCCCCCAGGCCACCAGGGCGAGACGCACCACGAGGNGGGGAGACCATCGGGCCGGGTGCCGCGTCGAACTCATGGGACGGACGATGTCCGGAGAGGCTGTGGACTACCTGAGAGAAGCCTCGGAACTTGCCGGGACTTCCCCGGAGCCGTCACGGGCCGGGGGCCACGCCAACCCGCAGGCGGGAGTCACCAGCAGCCACGAGTGGACCGGCTCAGGACGCCCGGGCGTGCTTACGAGCGTTAGCGGCATGCCGCAGGTCGCCACTCCCGCAGTATCCGTACTCGACCCGTCGCCGCCACACGGTCAGCCGGCAGCGGTCCGCCTCGATCGTCCAGGTACGGCGTTCGACCCGATCCTCGATCTGCACGGGCCGCGAGGTCACCGGCTCGTTCGCGCGCAGATGAGCCCAGTTGTGCGCCGCCTCCCATTCCGGGAAGGTGGCCACCAGTTCGCCATCGCCGTCATAAACCTGGAATTGGCGAGTCGTCATTGTCGCGCCTTTCGGTGATTGTCCGATAATGATGATCGTGTATCTGCCCGCCGGAGCCGCCGCGGAAGAAATCCCCTCCGCGCACAGCCGCGCGACGCACAGCCGCGCGACGGAGAGCCGCACGACGGAGAGCCGCACGACGGGGACAGCGCGGCGGACAACGGCGAGATGGCCGGCTCCGGGCGAGGATCGTCATCCACTCAGCCGGAACCGGCGGTTGACGGTTGACGCCTGAGGGGNGACGCCTGACAGCCGCCGGCGTCGACACATGCGGGACCGGCGACGCGGCCGCCGGGCATGGAGGCACCACAGGTGCGGGGCGCCGTGTCTCGGCGCGGTCTCCCTACCGACATCCCGGACCCTGCGCGATGACCATCGACGTCTCCCCGCAACCAGCTCTGCCCCACACTCTCACCTTGAGGTGCATCATCGCTACTCAAGGTAAGCATGACCCCTGCACGCCTCTTCTGCAAGAGCTTCTGTAAGAGTTTCGCTACCCAGCGATGCGCGCCCTGGGTGAGGAGTGGCGAACAAGTGGCAGGATGCATCCATCACCCCGAAGAGCCCGAAGGACGAGCGATGGCCACGAGCGGCGGTCCGACCGTGCGGCGAAGGCGCCTGGGCGCCGAGTTACGACGACTTCGCGAGGGGGCGGGCATCTCCGTCGACGAGGTCTGCCAACTGCTGCGCTGTTCGGTTTCCAAGGTCAGTCGGATGGAGAACGGCCGCGTGCCGGTCCGCACCCGGGACGTGTCCGACCTGCTGGCTCTCTACGGCGTGACCGACGACGAACGCCGGGACGCGTTGCTGGCCCTGGCCCGCGAGTCCCGGCGCCACGGCTGGTGGCACACCTACCACGACGTGGTCCCCGCCTGGTTCGAGATCTATATCGGCCTGGAGGGCGACGCCGCCTCGATCTCGGTCTACGAATCGCAGCTCGTCCATGGGCTGCTGCAGACCAGCGACTACGCCCGGCCCGTCATCCGGGCCGACGATCCGGAGGTGAGCGAGGACGAGGTCGAACGCAAGATCGCGCTCAGGCTGGACCGGCAGCGCCGGCTCACCGCCGCCGATCATCCTCGCCTCTGGGTGATTCTGGACGAGGCGGTCCTACGCCGGACAATCGGCGGCAGAGCCGTCATGCGAAGCCAACTTGAGTTCCTCGCCAAACAGTCCGAGCTGCCGAACGTGACAATTCAGGTACTTCCCTTCTCCGTGGGCGCGCATGCCAGCCTGGGAAGCACATNCTCGATACTCGGATTCCCCGAGTCGGGAGACAACGAAGTGGTCTATATAGAGGAAGCGGCCGGAAGTCTCTATATTGAGCGCCCCTCCGAAGTCAGGCGCTATAGAGTGAAGCTGGATCATCTTCTGGCGGCAGCCCTGCGGCCGGAAGAGTCCATCCAGATGATACTCTCGGTCGCAGAGGAAATGAAATGATCAGATATATGAAGCCGATCACCGACAATGCCATCGAGGCGGCTTGGCGCAAGAGCAGCTACAGCAACGGCGCGGGCGGTATGTGTGTGGANGTCGCGGCGCTCGGCGGGGGCGTCGCCGTCCGTGACTCGAAGAACCCGACCGGGCCGGTGCTCGCCTTCTCGGCGGCCGAGTGGGACGCGTTCCTGGCCGGCGCGCGGGACGGCGAGTTCGACCGGAGCCGGATCATCCCGGGCTGAACCACCACCCAGCCCTGATCCGGGGGAATGGGGTGGGATGTCCTGTTCCCACCGAAAAATCCCATCGGAAAAAGCGAGATCGCCGCTGGTCGGCCTCGGCCCGGTTCCGGTCGCTCCGGCACGTCGCGACCGGAACCGGGCCGTCCGCTTTCGGCTCTCCCCCACGGTTCGATGCGCATCGCTCCGGTGACCGTANCCCCGCCGATCACGCCGGTAACCGGGTGATCCTCGGTCAACCCCTACCCGGGCCGGGATGCCCGGGCCAGGATGCACCGCCCTGGTGTTTCAGGCCCTGGTGTTTCAGAGCGGGACCGGCGCCGGGCCGGACCCGCCATGCGGAGACGATTCGATCAACGGCATCGTTCCATCGGCCTGGGGGCCGAGATACCTGTTCAGGAAGTCTCGCCACGAGCCGGTTGGCTCTTGCGCAATGCCTCCCGGTCGCGCACTCTTGTAGATGTTCGGTCGAGCTTCGTTGCCTGGACGTTCGTCTTGTCGCGGTTGTTACATGATTGTAACGTGATGTGGATACGGCAGCGCGTCACTCGCCGCGAGGCGATCGGGTGACAAGGCTCCTGCGGTCTCCCGTCACAGCCCGGCAGGTCGGCGTCTGGCCACCTTGCACCCGACCGGAACAGGCCACGCGGGCGTCAAGCGCCCGCCCAACGCGGAGGAGGGCAGTCGTTGTGACCATATGTGATAATACGGCTACCCGCGTGCGGCGCCATAACGCACCTGCCCGGATCCTCGGTCAGCCGGGGCGGGCGGAGCGCAGAGTCGCCATCCCGTCGCCCTCCTAGCGAGGCGGCGCAGNGCAGCGTCCGCCCGCTCTCCGGGTCCATCTGCTCATCTCCGATCTCGGATCGACCTCGTGTCGAAAGGATCGGCCGAGGCATCGTCGCCTCGTTCCCCGCCTTCCGGTCCGGTGTGCCGNCCGAGGNCNCCCGCGAGTTGCAATNCCNTNTTNCCCTGCCACTGGGAGGTGATTGCCGTGGCCACCGCCACGACCAACCTGCTCAACACTCCGATCGAAGATCAGCGCGTCGAGCGTGTCCGCCGCGCGGCGCTGTCGGCCTACGTGGACGGAAAGATCTCCTTCGCGCAGGCGAACCTGCGGGTGCGCAAGGCCCTTCAGCGATTCGGGGTCTGACGAGCCAGCCGGGTCGTCGAGATGCGGCTGGCGGCGCCTCGACGACCCGGCCGGAGAGGAAACCCTGATCGCCCGGTCCGCGCCTGCTCTGCTCCGGGCCGGGCAGCAAACCTGGGCGGCGGGGATACGCGGGAAACGTGCGAGCGGGAAACGTGCGAGCGGGAAACGTGCGAGCGGGAAACGTGCGAGGCGGGCAAGCGGGAGACGGCCGGGCGCCCGGGCGATCGGGGGGTGAACCCGAGCGGCCGGCCACGACGACTATCTCACCGAAAGCACACGGCGCATCACTATAAGTTCTTCGACATGCCGCTGCGGTGAGCAACCGTGCCGGTACGAGCGTTAGAAGCCGCTTCGTCCCGGGCCCTTGCCGGCTGCCCCGGCTCCGCCTCCGATGGCTCGACCACCTCCGGCCGGCCGTCCAGGGGCGCGACGCCGTCCCCCAACCCGCGGTCGTCGGGGGTGGGTCGCAGCACGCTCTCAAGTTCGTCCACGGACCGGTCTGCCGCCATCCGATCACGGCCGAGAGCGGCGATTCCGGCCGCGACCAGGACCATCGCGACGATGAACGCCGCGCGGCGGACGCCGTCGGGCGCCGGCTCGCTGAACAGCGTCAGGCCCAGAGTCACCGGCAGGAAGGCGGAGACCCCGCTGGTCACCGGGAAGGCGATGACGGCGGCGCGCCCTTGCAGGCCACGCTGCTGAAGACCGAGCGCCAGCACGGAGAACAGCACGAGGACGTAGGGCGTCGGAGTGGTGAGCAGGTCCACCAGCGTGGACTGCCCCTCACGTCGTTCGTTCACCGCCAGGCCGATCTGGCGGGTCGCCAGCGTGGCGATGGCGTAGCTGACCCCGGCCGCGGCCCCGAATCCGAACGCGGCACCCGCGACCATCTCCCGCACCGCGGCCAGGTTGGCGAGGGACGCGCAGAGCAGCGCGAAGACCAGACCGAGGACCAGGAAGGCCAGCAGGACATCGGTGCTGGCCGAGCTGCCGACCTCCGCTCGGCGCGTGAAGGCGAAGGCGAGCAGGCCGATACCGCCGACCATCGCGACCACGCCCAGCCAGCCGGTCAGGCTGATGTTCTCGCCGAGCACCCGCTGCGCCAGCAGGGTGAAGACGATCATGTCGAGGGCCATCACCGGGGCGACCATCGCCACCGGGGCCACGGACAGCGCATACACCTCCAGCAGGAACGAGCCCGCCTCCACGGCGAGGCCGATCAGCCACAGGGGGCGCAGCACCAGTCGGGCCAGCAGCGCAAGCCCCAGCCCCGAGCTCTCCTCCTCCCGGCGGGCAGCGCGGGCCTGGACGAGCGGCGCGATCCCGTAGAGAGCCGCCGAGACGACCGCGGTCGGCAGACCGATCACCAGGGCTCTGCTCATGTCCCGTCCAACATCGTGGCCCTCGGGATCCGTCCCGAACCGTGGGTTCGCCTCACCAGTCCGCGCCGAAACCGATCTGCGCCAGAGCCGCCCCGAATGCCCGCTCCCACGCGTGCGGGCCGATCGCCACCCGGTCCGACGGTGGCTTGACCCGGTCAAGGCACGCGAGCGCGGATCTGGTCAACGACACCGGGTCGGTGTTCGTCACCTCGGCATGACCTCGCTCGAGCTCCTTCTGAAGGTTATCCCGGCCATGCCCCGGCACCACGTCGATGAGCAGCAGGTCCCGGCCGATCACCCGAGCCTCGCTGCAGGTGTCCCCGGACGACGTGACGACCAGGTCGCTCGCCGCCATCAGCGCCGGGACGCGATCGGTGAAGCCGAACGGGATGACCTTGTGCTGCTGTTCCGACAGAGACGCCAACCGCGCGGCCAACCGCTGGTTGCGGCCGGCCACCGCAAGCACGTAGATGCCCGCCGCGGCCATGGCCGCGGCACCCTCTACCAACGGTCCCAGCCCCCAGGAGCCGGACATCAGCAGCACGCAGGGAGCGTCCGCGGGGATGCCGAGCGCGGCCCGCGCCTCCTCCTGGGTGGGCGGGTCGTAGAAGGGTTCCCGGACCGGGGTCGGGACCACCGAGATCAGCGCGTTCGGCGAGAACCGCCGCACGTACCGGGCGGCGGTCTGCGAGGTGACCAGGTAGAGGTCGGTGTTGTCGTGTACCCACAGCCGGTGCACGCAGCAGTCGGTGGAGAACACCGCCGTCACCAGGCCGGGGAACTCGGCCTTGACCCGGCTGGCCGCCGCGGCTCCGGTAGCGAAGATCGAGATCACGAGATCGGTCGGCTGGGCGGCCAGTTCCTCGCGCAATGCCGGGACGACGAACCGGCNCGAGGTCCTCTCGATGGCCTGGGCGAGCCGGCCACCGGTTCTCATCTGTGAGAAGTGCACGGCATCATACAGGCCCGGAACGGCGATCATGCCACGGAAGACCTTCTCCCCCCGGGAGCCGTTGCGCCCACCGAGCATGCGCAGGCTGTCGGCGGTCCGGGTGGTGAACCCGCGCCGGGTGAGCGACGCGCCGCACGCCTGTGCCATCACGTCGTGGCCCATCCCGAGCGAGCCCGACAGCAGCAGCGCGCCGCCGCGTCGCGTCGGCGTCCCGGCGGGCCGGACATCGACGCCGTGCGTGCGCGGATCGGCGGGGAGGGCGCCGGCGNCCGGNCCCCCCGCTGCGGCCGGCCCTGGCAGGACAGGTTCCGTGACCCCCGGTTCGCCGGCGGCTGGNGGGCCGCCGNCCCCCGCCTCAACATCATCTTCGGATGGTCCATTCACCGTGCTACCGCCGATCTGCGCCATGGTCACTCCGAGGAGGCCGCGGAGATATCGAGGTCGCCGACAGGCGGGAGCGCCTGAGCCGGAGGCCGTCGATTTGCCAGATACCACTCGATGTACTGCCGGACACCCTCCGAGAAGGGTGTGGTCGGTCGCCATCCGAGCACCTCCGCGGCCCGCTGCGCGGAGATCTCCCGACCGCGGAAGTCCCCGGGGCGCGCAGGCATGTGTTCGATGGCGGTGCCGGGGAAGTACTCCTGGACGGCCCGTGCCATCTCCAGCACACTGACCGATTCGCTGCCCTCGAGGGCGAGCGTAGTGTTGGCCGCGTCGGGGGTCAGAGCCAGCACGTGCGCCTCGGCCAGGTCCCGGACGAAAACGTAGTTGCGGAACTGCAGACCGTCGCCGGCCACCGTCAGCGACTCGCCGTTCAGAGCCTTGCGGACAAAGCGGGCCAGCACCAGCTCGTCACGCATTCCGGGGCCGTAGGGGATGCCGTAACGCAGGATCGTGAACGGCAGCCCGTAGGTCTGCTGATAGCTGTGCAGCAGCAGTTCGGCGGCCAGTTTCGTCGAGGTGTAGACATGCCCGGCGCGGCCCAGCGTGATCTCGGCGTCCTCCGTCAGCGGCGCCGAACCGGCCCGGTCACCGACCGCCCCGTACACCCAGACGGTGCTGGCGAACNGCACCCGGCGAACCCCGACCTGCCGCGCCGCCTCGCAGATGTTCCCGGTGCCCTCGACGTTGAGCCGCACGGTGCGCACCGGGTCGGCGAACGCGAAGTCCACATTGGACATCCCCGCGATGTGGAAGACGGCCTCGACGCCCCTCAGCGCGGCGGTGACCGCCGGCAGATCAAGCACGTCGAGGTGCTGGTAACTAGCCCGGGGGTCGACCGGCCGGTGTTCGACGTCCAGTGAGAGAACGTCGTGACCGGCGTCAAGCAGACGGTCGACCACATGGCTGCCGATGAAACCCGACCCTCCGGTTACCGCGATCTTCATCGTCATCCGTCCAGGCTCAGGCTCTGCAGCGCGGCGGCGAAGGACGCGACCACATGGTCGGCCTCCGCCTCGGTCATGTCCGAATGGATGGGCAGGCACACGTGCCGGGCGCAGATGTCCTCGGCGACCGGAAGGGACCGGAGCGCATAGTCGCCGAAGACCGGCTGCCGGTGCAGCGGCGACTCGTAAACCTCACCGCTCAGGGAGACGCCGTGGCGTTCCTTCAGCTNCTTCTTCAGCCGGCCGCGGTCGATTCCGGGGCGGGGCAGGACGATGTACTTGTAGTAGTTGCAGAGACCATCCGGCGGCACCTGCAGGCGGGTGNCGGTACCC